>JAJXUO010000091.1 GCA_021782815.1 Pseudomonadota bacterium | reverse complement strand
CGGGTTTCTCCGAAACCCTTGGCGTCGTGCCTGATGGCGCGCTTTGCCTCACCGCGCCATCAGGCGCGCGTCGCCTTGCTCCTAACCGGCGTCGCGATGAGTCAAACTCATCGCGACTTGGTATTAACGCCCCCGGAGCGCCGCCTGCGCCGCCGCCAGGCGGGCGATGGGCACGCGGTAGGGCGAGCAGGACACATAGGTCAGCCCCACCGACTGGCAGAAGGCGATGGAGGCGGGATCGCCGCCATGCTCGCCGCAGATGCCCAGCTTGATATCGGGGCGGGTGGCGCGGCCGCGTTCGGCGGCGATCTTCACCAGCTCGCCCACGCCCTCCTGGTCGAGGGTGGCGAAGGGATCATGCTCGAACACCCCCTTCTGGCGGTAGATCTGCAGGAAGGGGCCGGAATCGTCGCGGCTCATGCCCAGGGTGGTCTGGGTCAGGTCGTTGGTGCCGAAGCTGAAGAATTCGGCGGTTTCGGCGATTTTACCGGCCTGCAGCGCGGCGCGCGGCAGCTCGATCATGGTGCCCAGCAGATAATGCAGGGTCATCCCGGTTTCGGCGAACACCTGCTGCGCGGCCTGATCCACCACCGCCTTCAGCATGTCGAGCTCGGCCTTGATGCCCACCAGGGGGATCATCACCTCGGGCACCACCGGATTGCCGGTCTTCTTCGACACCTCGACGGCGGCATGGAAGATGGCGCGGGCCTGCATCTCGTAGATCTCGGGATAGGTGATGCCTAAGCGGCAGCCGCGATGGCCCAGCATGGGATTGGCTTCGTGCAGCTGGGTATTGCGGCTGCGCACGGCGGACACGTCGGTGCCGGCGGCGGCGGCCACCTCGGCCACCTCCTCGTCGGTGGTGGGCAGGAACTCGTGCAGCGGCGGATCCAGCAGGCGGATGGTCACCGGCAGGCCCTGCATGATCTCGAACAGCTCGACGAAATCGTTCTTCTGGAAGGGCTCGATCTTGGCCAGGGCGGCGCGGCGTCCGGCCTCGTCGGCGGCCAGGATCATCTCGCGCACCGCCAGGATGCGGGAGGGATCGAAGAACATGTGCTCGGTGCGGCAAAGGCCGATGCCCTCGGCGCCGAAGGCGCGGGCGGTGCGGGCGTCCTTCGGGGTTTCGGCGTTGGTGCGCACCTTCATGGTGCGGATGGCGTCCACCCAGCCCATCAGGGTGGCGAAATCGCCGGTCAGTTCCGGCTGCACCGTGGGCACATGGCCCAGCATGACCTCGCCGGTGGCGCCGTCGAGGGTGACGACATCGCCCTCCTTCACCACCTGACCCATGGATTTGAAGCACTTGCCCCGGTAGTCGATGCGAAGCTCGCCGGCGCCCGACACGCAAGGCCGCCCCATGCCGCGCGCCACCACGGCGGCGTGGCTGGTCATGCCGCCGCGCGAGGTGAGGATGCCCTGGGCCACATGCATGCCGCCGATATCCTCGGGGCTGGTTTCGATGCGCACCAGGATGACCTTCTCGCCGGCCTTGGCCCAAGCCTCGGCGTCCTCGGCCGAGAACACCACCCGGCCCGAGGCCGCGCCCGGCGAGGCCGGCAGGCCGCGCGCCAGCAGGGTGCGCGGGGCGTTGGGATCGAGGGTGGGATGCAAAAGCTGGTCGAGGGCCGAGGGATCCACCCGCAGCACCGCCTGCTCCTTGCCGATCAGCCCTTCCTGCGCCATGTCCACGGCGATCTTCAGGGCGGCGGCGGCGGTGCGCTTGCCGGTGCGGGTTTGCAGCATCCACAGCTTCGACTGCTGCACGGTGAACTCGATGTCCTGCATGTCGGTGAAGTGGCGTTCCAGGGTTTCGCGCACCTGGCACAGCTGGGCGAACACCACCGGCATCACCTCTTCCATGGCCGGGGCCTCGGCCCCGGCGGCCAGGCGCGCCGCCTTGGTGAGATATTGCGGCGTGCGGATGCCCGCCACCACGTCCTCGCCCTGGGCGTTCACCAGATATTCGCCGTAGAACATGTTTTCGCCGGTGGAGGGATTACGGGTGAAGGCCACGCCGGTGGCGCAATCCTCGCCCATATTGCCGAACACCATGGCCTGAACGTTGACGGCGGTGCCCCAGTCGGCGGGAATATCGTGCAGGCGGCGGTAGGTGATGGCGCGCTGGTTCATCCACGAGCCGAACACCGCGCCCACGGCGCCCCACAGCTGTTCGCCCACCTCCTGCGGGAAGGGACGGCCCAGTTCCTGCTCCACCTTGGCCTTGTAGGCGACGATGACCTGCTTCCAGTCCTCGGCCGAAAGCTCGGTATCCTGATGCAGATCGCGGTCCTGCTTGTGGGTTTCCAGGATATCCTCGAAATGGTGGTGCTCCACCCCCAGCACCACGTCGGAATACATCTGGATGAAGCGGCGGTAGCTGTCATAGGCGAAGCGCGGATCCTTGCTGCGCCTGGCCAGCCCCTCCACCGTCCGGTCGTTGAGGCCGAGATTGAGCACGGTGTCCATCATGCCCGGCATGGAGGCCCGCGCGCCCGAGCGCACCGAGACCAGCAGCGGATCGTCCACCGCGCCGAAACGGCAGCCCATGATCGCTTCCACCTGGGCCAGGGCGGCTTCCACCTGCCCCTTGAGTTCGGCGGGATAGCTGTTGGCGTTGGCGTAATAGGCGGTGCAGACCTCGGTGGTGATGGTGAAGCCGGGCGGCACCGGCAGGCCCAGATTGGCCATTTCCGCCAGATTGGCGCCCTTGCCCCCCAACAGGTTCTTCATCTCGGAGCGGCCTTCGGCCTGTCCGTTCCCGAACGCATATACCCACTTGGTCATCGCATCCTCCAGACCCGCGGCCTGCCGGCCGCCAAACAGAAAAGCCGGGCGCCGGGGGTTTCCTCCCCCGGTCCGCTCATACCGAATTGCGGTGATCGGCCCCGATCACCGCACCCTCATGCGCCGGGCGGGTTTCTCCGAAACCCTTGGCGTCGTGCCTGATGGCGCGCTTTGGCGTCGTGCCTGATGGCGCGCTTTGCCTCACCGCGCCATCAGGCGCGCGTCGCCTTGCTCCTAACCGGCGTCGCGATGAGTCAAACTCATCGCGACTTGGTATCAGTATTCCGTGATCGACCCTGAAGAATCCAGGGCTTATTAGAAAGCCGTTATTTAACTCAGCCTTCCACCTGGGCGAAGTCGGCGATCTCTTCCATGATGCCGCCGATCAGACCCAGAAGCCGCAGCCGGTTGGCGCGGGTGGCGGCCTCGTCGCAGTTCACCGTCACCTTGTCGAAGAAGGCGTCCACCGGGCGGCGCAGCCGGGCCAGTTCGGCCATGGCGGCGCCGTATTTTTCGGCGGCCAGGGCCGCCTCCACCGCCGGTTTCACGCTGGCCAGGGCCTGGGCCAGGGCCTGTTCCTCGGGCGCGGCCAGCAGGGCGGCGTCGAGCGTGCCGCCGACGGCCCCGCCGTCCTTCTTTTCCTCGATGCGCACGATGTTGGCGGCGCGGCGATAGGCGATGAGCAGGTTGGCGCCATCCTCGGAGGCGAGGAAATCCTTGAGGGCCGCCACCTTGGCCGACAGACGCACCAGATCGTCCTCGCCCCCTTGCGCCAGCAGGGCGGCGATCAGATCGTGACGCACTCCCTGCTCCTTCAGGGCCACGGTCAGACGATCGGCGAAAAAGGCCATGAGATCGGCGGCGGTCTTGTCGGCATCCTGCGCCAGCGGCACGGTGAAGCCGCCATGGGCCAGCTTGAAGAAGGCCAGCAGCGGCAGACGCAGGCGGTTTTCCAGGATCAGACGGATCACCCCCAGGGCGGCGCGGCGCAGGCCGAAGGGATCCTTGGAGCCGGTGGGCTTTTCATCGATGGCGAAGAAGCCCACCAGGCTGTCGAGCTTGTCGGCCAGGGCCACCGCCACCGACACCGGGGCGGTGGGGCAGCGGTCGTTGGGCCCTTGCGGCGCGTAGTGATCGGCGATGGCCTCGGCCACCTCGGGCGCCTCGCCGTCGTTCAGGGCGTAATAGCGGCCCATCACCCCTTGCAGTTCGGGGAACTCGCCCACCATTTCCGACGACAGGTCGGCCTTGGCCAGGCGGGCGGCCCGCACCGTGGGCTCCACGGCGGCGCCGTCGATATAGAAGGTGAGATGCCTGGCCAGCGCCGCCACCCGTTCCACCTTGTCCTGCATGGTGCCGAGCTTGGCGTAATAAAGCCGTTCGGCCAGCTTGGGCAGACGGGACTCCAGGCGATGCTTGCGGTCGGTGTCCCAGAAGAACTTGGCGTCGGACAGGCGGGCGCGCAGCACCCGCTCGTTGCCGGCCACGATGGCCTTGCCGCCGTCGGCGGTCTTCATGTTGCTGACCACCAGGAAGCGGTTGGCCAGACGTCCGTCGGCCTTCAGCAGCGAGAAATATTTCTGGTGCGAGCGCATGGAGGTGATCAGCACCTCGTCGGGCACGTCCATGAAGGTGGCGTCGATGCTGCCGGTCAGCACCACCGGGCATTCCACCAGCCCGGTCACTTCCGCCAGCAGCCCCTCGTCGGGGCGCAAGGCAAAGCCCTCGGCCCGCGCCGCCGCCTCGGCCTGGGCCAGAATGGCCTGGCTGCGCGCCGCCGGGTCCAGCGTCACCTGGGCGGCGGCCAGTTTGGCGGCATACTCGGCGAAATCGCGCACGGCGAAGCGGTCCGGACCGAGAAACCGGTGGCCGACGGTGCTGTCGCCCGCCGTTACCGGCCCGAAGGCGATGGGCACCACCTGGCCGCCGAACAGCGCCAGAATGCTTTGCAGCGGCCGCACCCAGCGCACGGCATGCGCCCCCCAGCGCATGGATTTGGGCCAGGGGAAATCGGCCAGCACCTGCTCGACCACCGTCTTCAGCAGGGCGGCGGTGGGCTGGCCCGGCTTGCGCAGGACGGCGAAATAGAACACGCCCTTGCCGGTATCGCGCTGTTCGCAGTCCTCCAGCGTCAGCCCGGCCCCCTTCAGGAAGCCCTCCAGGGCCTGGGCCGGGGCGCCGACGCGCGGCCCGCGCCGCTCCTCGGCCACATCGGGGGTGGCCTCGGGCAGGCCGTCGATCACCAAGGTCAGGCGGCGCGGCGTGGCGAAGGCGCGGCAGGCCTCCACCGCCAGACCGGCCTTCTTCAGCCCCTCGCCCACCAGGCGGGCCAGATCCTCGGCGGCGCGGGCCTGCATGCGGGCGGGAATTTCCTCGGACAGGAGTTCGAGCAGGAATTCAGCCATGATCTCAAGCCTCCGTGCCGGCAGGTTGCCTTGACGCCATCCAGCCCTCGCAGCAGGCCTTGGCCAGGGCGCGCACGCGGCCGATATAGGCCTGGCGCTCGGTCACCGAGATGACGCCGCGCGCATCCAGCAGATTGAAGCGGTGGCTGGCCTTGATGCACTGGTCGTAGGCGGGCAGGGCCAAACCGGCGGCCAGCAGGGCCTGGCATTCCTTTTCGGCGTCGAAGAAGTGGCGGTAGAGCATCTCGGTATCGGCAAACTCGAAATTATGGGCCGAATATTCCTTTTCGGCCTGCAGGAAGACATCGCCGTAGGACACCCCGGCGCCGTTGAAATCGAGGTCGTAGACGTTTTCCACGCCCTGGATATACATGGCCAGCCGCTCCAGGCCGTAGGTCAGCTCGGCGGCCACCGGGCTGCATTCGATGCCGCCCACCTGCTGGAAATAGGTGAACTGGGTCACTTCCATGCCGTCGCACCACACTTCCCAGCCCAGGCCCCAGGCCCCCAGGGTGGGGCTTTCCCAATCGTCCTCGACGAAGCGGATATCGTGGGCCAGAGGATCGATGCCGAGGCGGCGCAGGCTTTCCAGGTAAAGCTCCTGCACGTTGTCGGGCGAGGGCTTCAGCAGGGCCTGGAACTGATAGTAATGCTGCAGCCGGTTGGGATTTTCGCCGTAGCGGCCGTCCTTGGGGCGGCGCGACGGCTGCACATAGGCGGCCCGCCAGGTTTCCGGCCCCAGGGCCCGCAGCGTGGTGGCCGGGTGGAAGGTGCCCGCGCCCACCTCCATGTCGTAGGGCTGGAGAAGAACGCAGCCCTGCTCGGCCCAGAAGGCCTGGAGGGTAAGAATCAGGGATTGGAAACTTGGCCGCTGCTGTGCCATGGGAAACCGCCGTGTTTCTGCTTTGAAATCGCCCCGGGATCGGGGGCATCAAAGTAAGCGGCGGGCGAAGTGGGGTCAAGCGCGGCAAACGCCGCGCGTGGAGGATCAAAAGGGGATCAGCCAGCGCAACCCCAGCACCGCCGCCGCCAGCACCTGCAATTCGTAGAGCGGGCGGAACCACCAGCGGCGGCGGCGTGACAGGCGGCGCAAATACCAGGGCCTCATGACCGGGGCGGACAAAAAATGCCGTCCTCCGGATGCGTGCGGTTCCATCGCGTCATGACGTCCCTCCGGTTTTGTCCGATGCGCCCCAAGCAAAGGCCGGACCAGATGCCGCCATCTTGCGGTGTTCGGCACCGCTCACAGCCCCCCTCATGCGCCGGGCGCGGCCAAACCCGGCACACGCATGCGCAAGCGCACATTTCCGAACATCCCCGCCGCGACGACCGCACCGTTTGGAACGAAAAGCGCCGCGAAAGCGCCGCCGCCCGGCGCCCGGCCCGCTGGCCCGCCGTTTGCTTTATTCCTGTCGTCCTCCGGCCGCCCTCTGGCCGCGCAGCGTTAGGAGCGAACCCCATGATGGTTCTGCCGTCGGTCCCCGATCTGATCCTTCGTCCGCCCAAGAGCCCGGCGACCCGCCTGCTGCTGCTGGCCCGGCACGCCCCTTCGGCCCCGGCCTATCTCTGCCGCGCCTATCCCGGCGACGGCGGCTATCCCGCCTATTATCATCGCCTGTGGCGGGTTTTATGCGGCCTGGGCTACGCCGTGCGCACCGCCGAGAGCGCGCACGGCCTGGCCGCCGAGGCGGCGCGCACCGATCTGGTGTTCTCGCTGCTCAACCGCATGCCCATGGACAATCCCGAAATTTTCGTGGCCTCGAGCTGCGCCGCCCTGGGCCTGCCGGTGGTGGGGGCCCCGGCCAATGTGCGGGCCCTGGCCGAGGACAAATGGTTCGCCAAGCTGGCCCTGCGCTCGGCCGGACTGCCGGTGGCCGAGGGCGCGGTTTACGGCGCCCCCGAGGATCTGGCGCGTCCGCCCGCCTTCCCCGGCCCCTATTTCGTGAAGAACCGCTTCGGCGCCGCCTCGGAAGGCATCGGCCCGCACTCGATCCAGGACGCGTGGACCGGAGCCGCCGCCGCCGCCCGCGCCCTGATGGCGCGCGGCATGGCGGTGCTGGTGGAACGCTACGCCCCCGGCCTCGATCTCACCGTGCCGGTGCTGGGCGGGCGCCGCCCCATCGTGCTCGGGGTGGTGCGCCCCGGCTCCGACCAGGCCGGCGGCATCATCACCGAGGATCTGAAGCGCGACGATCCCCTGGGCTACGAGATGTTCGATCCCGGCGCGGCCGGGGCCGGCTTCGTCGCCGATGTCCAGGCCCTGTGGCAGGCGGTGGGGCCCATGGATTATCTGCGCCTCGATTACCGCTTCGATCCGGCCAGCGGACGGCGGGTGTTTCTGGAATTCAATCTTTGCTGCCATATCGGCCGCAGCGGCGCCATCTGCCTGGCCGCCCGCCAATGGGGCCTGGAGCAGGACGCGGTGCTGGGCCATGTGGTGGAATACAGCCTGCGCCGCCAGGGACGGGCGGCATGACCGCCCCGCCCTTCGGCGGAAACGCACATCTGCCGCCCTTCGGCGGAGAGACGCACATACCGCCCTTCGGCGGTGGGGACCAGCCGCGCGGCGGCGCCAGGGGCTGGGATTTTCTCGGCACCGTGCCGGTGCCGGTGCGCCAGCCGGTGCGCGACGGCGTGGCGGCGCTGCTGGCCGAACATGGCGGCCTGCGCGCCTGCATGCCCCTGGGCCAGGGCGGGCACGGCCCCTTCCAGCGGCTGCGCCTGATCCGCGACCTGGCCGATTATCCCGGCCTGCTGGTATCGTCGGAACAGGGCAACGCCTTCAACCGCGCCTTCCATCGCCGCCATGTGGAGGGCGGCGCCTTCAGCGCCTGCCAGCCCCAAGGCGCCGCCGCCCCCTTCGCCGAGGCCGGATTGATCGACCCCAAAGGCTGGATCGGCGTTTATGCCGTGGCCCCCTTCGTGCTGCTGGCCGACCGCGCCAGGCTGGGCGCCCTGCCCCTGCCCCGCCGCTGGGCCGATCTGCTGGAGCCCCGCTATCGCGGCCAGGTGGTGTTCAGCGGCTGGCGGCCGCCGGGGCCGGGGCCCTGGCGCCAGCTCAATCTGTTCCTCCTGCTGGCCATGGTCCTGGAGTTCGGCCTGGCGGGACTGGAGCGGCTGCTGGCCAATGTGCCCACCCTGCTGCATTCGGCCCAGATGCCGCGCCTGGCCGGCAGCGAGTCCTCGGTGGGCGGGCTTTACATCCTGCCCTGGTCGCTGGCCGACATCTGCCCGCGCCGCGCCACCACCCAGGTGATCTGGCCCGAGGACGGCGCCCTGGCCTATCCCTTGTGGCTGACGGCGCAAGAGGCCCGGCGGGAGCGGCTGGATGTGCTGATCCGCCATTTCCACGGCCCCGCCCTGGCCGCCCTGCTGAACCACAACCGCTATCCCGCCCTCTGCCCCGAAACCCCGCCCGCCCTGCCGCCGGGGGCGCGGCTCAAATGGCCGGGCTGGGAGGCCGTGCGCCATCCCGCCACGGCGCGGCTGGGCAAAACCGTGCGGGCCCTGGCCGCCCGCCATCTGGAGCAAACGCCATGCGGGTAATCACCGTTGCCGGACCGCCCTCGGTAGGCAAAACCTCGGTGGTGTTGAAAACCGCCCAGGCCCTGGGCGAACGCGCCGGGCGTATCGGCGTGGTGAAGTTCGACGCCCTGGCCACCAGCGACGACGCCGTTTACGCCCGGGCCGGACTGCCGGTGGTGGCCGGGCTGTCGGGCGGGCTGTGCCCCGATCATTTCTTCGTCAGCAATATCGATGATTGCCTGGACTGGGCCCGACGCCAGGGCATCGACCTTTTGATCGCCGAAAGCGCCGGGCTGTGCAACCGCTGCTCGCCCCATCTGCAGGCCGCCCTGGGGGTGTGCGTGGTCGATACCCTGTCCGGGGTGCATACCCCGCGCAAGATCGGCCCCATGCTGAAGCTGGCCGATCTCGTGGTGATCACCAAGGGCGATATCGTCAGCCAGGCCGAGCGCGAGGTCTTCGCCTTCAATGTGCAGGCCGCCAGCCCCCAGGCCCGGCTGCTGGCCTTCAACGGCATCACCGGCCAGGGCGCCGTGGAGCTGGGCCATCATTTCGCCCGCGCCCCCGAGGTAGAGCGGCTGGAGGGCAGCCGCCTGCGTTTTTCCATGCCCGCCGCCGTCTGTCCCTATTGCATCGGCGAAACCAGCATTGGCCGCGAGCACCAGCGCGGCAATGTCCGCAAAATGCCGTTTCCGGAGGCCGCGCCATGACCGAGAGCCCGCATCCCGCCGCCCTGTGGCCCGCCCCCTCCGGCCAGTCCCGCCCCGATGGCGACGAGGGCGCCGTCCTCGCCTCCCTCACCCTGCTGGGCGGCCACGACAAGGACGGCCGGCCCGAACGGCTGCATCTCCGCCTCCACCCCGGCGATATCCTGTGCATCGTCGGCCCCACCGGCTCGGGCAAAAGCCGCCTGCTGGCCGATCTGGAATGCCTGGCCCAGGCCGACACCCCCTCGGGGCGGCGGGTGCTGGTGAACGGCGCCGCCCCCGATGCCGACTGGCGCTTCGGCGCGCACCGCCACCTCATCGCCCAGGTGTCGCAGAACATGAATTTCGTCGTCGATCTCACGGTGGAGGCCTTCCTGGCCCTGCACGCCGCCTGCCGCCGGGTGGCGGCGCCCGAGCGGGTGGCCGCCGAGGTGCTGGCCTGCGCCAACGCCCTGGCCGGCGAGCCCTTCCGCGCCGACACCGCCCTGACCCAGCTGAGCGGCGGCCAGAGCCGGGCCCTGATGATCGCCGACACCGCCCTGCTGTCGGCCTCGCCGGTGGTGCTGATCGACGAGATCGAGAATGCCGGCATCGATCGCGGCAAGGCCCTGGCGCTGCTGACGGCGCACGACAAGATCGTGCTGGTTTCCACCCACGATCCCATTCTGGCCCTAATGGGCGGGCGGCGGCTGGTGGTGGGAAACGGCGCCGTGCGGGCGGTGATCGAGACCAGCGCGGCGGAACGGGCCTTCCTGGCCCGCCTGCAGCGCCTGGACGCGGAACTGATGGACATCCGCCGCCGCCTGCGGGCCGGCGAGGCCATCGACGGCGGAAAGGCTCCGGCATGGATGCCTTGACCCTCTTGCTGGAGCGGCGGTCCACCGCCGCCCTGGCCGACCCGGCCCCGGCCGGCCCCGCCCTGGAGGCCATCCTGCGCGCCGCCCTGCGCGCCCCCGATTTCCTGCGCCTGCGCCCCTACCGCTTCCTGCTGGCGCGCGGCGAGGGCCGCCAACGGCTGGGCGCCCTGATGGCCGCCGCCGCCGAACGGGCCGGACGCGGCCCCGATACCGTGGCCCGCGCCGCCCGCATGCCGCTGCGCGCCCCCCTGGTGGTGGTGGCGGTGGCCCGGCACCGCCCGCACGACATCGTCAGCCGCTTCGAGCAGCACCTGACGGCGGGCTGCGCCGTGATGGCCATGCAGATGGCGGCGCAGGCCCAGGGCTTCGGCGGCATCTGGCGCTCGGGCTGGCCGATGTTCGACCGCAACCTGCACCACGCCCTGAACCTGACCGACGCCGATCAGATCGTCGGCTTCCTCTATCTCGGCACCCCCACCACCCCCCCGGACCCGCCCCCCGCCGCCGATCCCGCCGCCTTCGTTGAAGAGCTGTAGAACCGGGCGGCCACACCGCGATGAGTGCCGAACCCGGCCTATTTGGTAAACTGTCACCGTAATTCCGTAATTCGCAGTCGATCGAGGAAACCTGTCCCTCTCGGCCATGTGGGACATGATCGTGCGGGACACTGCCGTGAGGGACATGATCGCCGAAGAGCAGAACGTCACCGATCACCAGCACAGGGACACCCCGCTTCCGGCACCCGTCTGGAAGTGCGCCAGCGAGTCGGTGGAGTCGATCGCCGGCCTGGGCGCTGGGGTAGTAGCGGGCGAAAGTTCACTCCAGCCAGCGACCGCCAAATCGGGTCGGAAAAAGCCACGCCGCGTTGTCGAGGCGTTGTCGGCATTTTTGGCTTATAGGGCGAAGGCGGCGGGCGCCTGGGGATCGGGCGGCCCGTGTAAGGGCCGAAAGATCAAGATACCATCAAGGTAAGATCAAGCGCCAAGGGGCATCGGCGCGCTGGTGGGGCGCTCGGCGACAGGAACGCTGCCCTGCCTCAATCCCGGAGATGGGCGATTGACAGTGGCGCGATGAATGCAATGGTGAGATAGTTGCGCGATTTATTAGGCCGTGAACTCATAAACAGGATTCCCAGCGCCGCCACTTTGTGATTCAAAGACCTCCTTGGCTTGAGGAGGGCAATGATGACGCGGCGGCGCTATGAATTGACGGAATATGAGTGGT
>JAJXUO010000090.1 GCA_021782815.1 Pseudomonadota bacterium | reverse complement strand
TTCGTCTGGTCCAACCTGACCAAGGGCGAACCGCATTTCACCCTCAGCCAGGTGGCGTTGAACGATACCATCATGGTGTTCGCCTTCGCCCCCATCGTCGGCCTGCTGCTGGGGCTGTCCTCCATCACCGTGCCGTGGGATACGCTGCTGATCTCGGTCCTGCTCTATATCGTGGTGGCGGTGGCGGTGTCGCAGGTCTGGCGCAAGGCGCTGCTGGCGGCGGGTCCGCAGGCCCTGCCCAACCTGCTGGCCAAACTGGGGCCGCTGTCGCTGGCGGCGCTGCTGACCACCCTGGTGCTGCTGTTCGGCTTCCAGGGTGAAGAGATCATCGCCCAGCCGATGGTCATCCTCTTGCTGGCCGTGCCCATCACCATCCAGGTCTATTTCAACGCGGGCCTCGCCTATCTGCTCAACAAGAAGCTGGGCGTGGCCCATTGCGTCGCCGGACCGTCGGCCCTGATCGGCGCCAGCAATTTCTTCGAACTGGCGGTCGCCGCCGCCATCAGCCTGTTCGGCTTCCAGTCTGGGGCCGCCCTGGCCACCGTGGTCGGGGTGCTGATCGAGGTGCCGGTGATGCTGTCGGTGGTGAAGATCGTCAATGCGTCGAAGAACTGGTACGAGGCGGCGTGACGCCATTGATCGAAATCAGCCCCAAGGTTCCACAGGAGATCACCATGAAGACACTCGACGTTTACGACCCCGCCATGTGCTGCCCGACCGGTGTTTGCGGTCCGGATGTCGATCCCGCCCTGGTGGCCTTCGCCGCCGATCTGAAGTGGGCGGCCGAACAGGGGGTTGCGGTGCAGCGTTACAATCTGGGCACCGAACCGCAGGCCTTCGCCGCCAATCCCGCCGTGCTCAAGGAGATGGAGGCCGGCATGGACCGGCTGCCGGTCATCGCCATCGACGGCCAGATCGTTTCCACCGGCCTTTATCCGACCCGCGCGCAACTGGCGGCCAAGCTGGGCCTGAGCGCCGCCCTGCCGAAGACCGCCCCGCAGGCGGGCGGATCCTGCTGCTCGCCCAAATCCGGTTGCTGCTGAGGAAACCATCATGGCCCTACCGGTGATCGCCACCCGCTATGCCTTTTTCACCGGCAAGGGCGGCGTGGGCAAGACCTCCTTGTCCTGCGCCACCAGCCTGGCACTGGCCGAGGCCGGAAAGCGGGTTCTGGTGGTCAGCACCGATCCGGCCTCCAATCTGGACGAGGTGCTGGGAACGCCCCTGTCGTCCAAACCGACTGAGATCGTGGGGGCTCCCGGCCTGTTCGCCCTGAATATCGACCCTGAAGCCGCCGCTCACGCGTACCGCGAGCGGATGGTGGGGCCATACCGAAATATTCTTCCCGCAGCGGCCATCGCCAGTATGGAGGAACAGTTCTCTGGGGCCTGCACCGTCGAGATCGCCGCTTTTGACGAGTTTGCCAAGCTGCTGGGCGATCCCGGCGCCACCGCCGGCTTCGATCACGTCGTCTTCGATACCGCCCCCACCGGCCACACCCTGCGCCTTTTGACCTTGCCCTCGGCCTGGAGCGACTTCATCGCCTCCTCGACCGGCGGCGCCTCCTGTCTCGGCCCCCTGGCCGGGCTGGAAAAACAGAAAGCCCTTTATGCGGCCACGGTCGCCCAGTTGTCCGATCCGGCCCGGACGACGGTGGTTCTGGTCAGCCGCCCGGAGACATCGGCCTTGCGGGAAGCCGAGCGTACCAGGGGCGAGCTTGCCGCGCTTGGGGTGCGCAATCTGCGGCTGGCCTTGAACGGCGTGTTCGTCGCCGCCATGCCGGAAGACAGCGTTGCCGACGCCATGACGGCCCGTGGCAAGAACGCCATCAAGGCGATGGCTGCCGCTCTGGAGAGGTTGCCGCGCACCGAGGTTCCCTTCTTGCCGAAAGGCACCGTAGGGCTTGAAGCGTTGCGGGGCATGGGGCATCCGGCTGGTATTTCGGTCTCGCGATCCTCGTCTCCGGCAGACATCCCGCCACTGCCCCCCGGCCTCGATCCTTTGGTGGCCGAGATTGCCGCGCCCAGGCATGGCGTCGTCATGACCATGGGCAAGGGCGGGGTCGGTAAAACGACGGTGGCGGCGGCGATTGCCGTTGCCCTGGTTCGCCTGGGGCACCGCGTCACGCTTTCGACCACCGACCCTGCCGCCCATGTGAAATATGCCCTGGATGTGGATCTTCCCGGCCTCAACGTCACCTGTATCAATCCCGAACTGGAGGTTGCCAACTATCGGGACGACGTTCTGGCGAAGGCAGGCGGCGCCCTGGACGCGGCAGGCCGGGCGATGCTGGAAGAAGATCTCCGTTCGCCCTGCACGGAAGAGATCGCGGTGTTCCGCGCCTTTGCCCGCACCGTCCATCAGGGACGGGACGGTTTCGTGATCCTCGACACCGCCCCCACCGGCCACACCATCCTGCTGCTGGACGCCGCCGAGGCCTATCACCGGGAGGTGCTGCGGACTGAGGCCGATATGCCGGAGCCCGTGCGGCTCCTGCTCCCCCGCCTGCGCGATCCCGCCTATACCAGGGCGATCATCGTCACCTTGGCCGAGGCGACGCCGGTGCATGAGGCCGCAAGGCTTCAGGAGGATTTGCTCCGGGCCGGGATCAGGCCCTTCGCCTGGGTGATCAACCAAAGCCTTCTCGCCAGCGGGACCACCGACCCGTTGCTGCGCGAACGGGGCCGCTACGAGGCGCCGTTCATGGCACGGGTCACGCAAGAACTGTCGCCGAGAACGGCGCTCATCGCCTGGAGGGATACCGGTATAGACTGAGGCGCGCCTATCCGGATAATGCATACATCCGCTATTGGTGATGAGATCAAAAGCAACACAGACGGACGCCGACGCCGCTTCGCGGCTCACGGATGAACGCAGATCATATTGATAATAAATAAATTATCTGTGTCCATCCGTGAACGAGGCAAGCCGAGTATCCGAGTTCATTCGTGTTGCTCAAACTGTCAGGGCACAAGATATGGTGGGTGTCTGCCTTAACCGGATAGGCATGGACTGATATCAAGTCGCGATGAGTTTGACTCATCGCGACGCCGGTTAGGAGCAAGGCGACGCGCGCCTGATGGCGCGAAGCCAAGGGTTTCGGAGAAACCCGCCCGGCGCATGAGGGTGCAGTGATCGGTTCCGATCACTGCAATTTGGTATGAGGCCCGCCGACCGCCATCACCCTTCGGGCACGGCGCCTTCCACCAGGGGAACGAAGCGCACCGGGAAGAGGTTTTCGGCGCTGGGGCGGCCGTTCACCTTGCGCACGCGCACGATGATCTGCTCGCCGCCCTGGTTGCCCACCGGCAGCACCATCACGCCGTTGTCGGACAGCTGCTCCAGCAGGCTCGGGGGAATGCCGGTGGCGGCGGCCGTCACCAGGATGCGGTCGAAGGGGGCCTGTTCCGGCCAGCCGCGGGCGCCGTCGCCGCAGATGGCGGTGATATTGTGGACAGAGAGGGCGCGAAACCGCTGCTCGGCCTCCAGCAGCAGCGGCTTGTGCCGCTCGATGGTGTAGACGCGGCGGCACAGCTTGGACAGCACCGCCGCCTGATAGCCCGAGCCGGTGCCGATCTCCAGCACCTTCTGGCGCTCGCCCAGCTCCAGGGCCTGGGTCATCAGCGCCACCACCAGCGGCTGGCTCACGGTCTGACCCTGGCCGATGGGCAGGGCGGTGTTCTCGTAGGCCTGATCGAGGAACGGCCGGGGTACGAAGGCCTCGCGCGGCACGCGCTCGATGGCCGCCAGCACGCGGGTATCCACCACCCCGGAGCGGCGCAGCTCCATGATCAGGCGGATCTTGCGCGGCTCGCCGTTCATGCCAGGGCGCTCTCCAGCCGGGCCAGGGTGGCGCCGTGGGTGAAATCCACCGCCAGCGGCGTCACCGCCACCGAGCCCTCGGCCACGGCGGCGAGATCGCTGCCGGGCTGACCGCGGTCCTCGGCGCGCTGGCCGCCCACCCAGTAATAGGGCTCGCCGCGCGGGTCCACCCGTTCGCTCACCGGATCCGACTGCGCCCGCTTGCCCTGGCGGGCGGCGCGGATGCCGGCCACCTGCCCGTGCGCGATATTGGGAAAGTTGACGTTCATCAGCACCTGGCGCGGCCAGCCGGCGGCGCACAGACGGGTGATGACCGGCCCGGCCCAATGTTCGGCCGTGGCCCATTTCACCGGCTGGTCGCCCTCCAGGCATTGCGACAGGGCGATGGCGGGAATGCCCAGCAGCGTGCCTTCCATGGCCGCCGCCACCGTGCCGGAATAGGTGACGTCCTCGCCCAGATTGCCGCCGCGATTGATGCCCGAGAGCAAAAGATCCGGCGCCTTGTCGGCCAGGATCTGCCGCACCGCCAGCAGCACGCTGTCGGTGGGGGTGCCGTCCACCGAGAACCGGGCCTCGGAATGGCGGCGGATGCGCAAGGGGCGGCGCACGGTCAGCGAATGGGCCACCGCGCTCTGTTCGCTGGAGGGCGCCACCACCCAGACATCGTCGGACAGACTGCGCGCCACCCGCTCCAGCACCTTGAGGCCGGGAGCGTCGATGCCGTCGTCGTTGGACACCAGGATGCGGGCCCGCTTCAGCTCGGCCAGGGGCTTAAACATGGGGACGAATGACCTCCAGCCCGCCCATGTAATGGCGCAGCGCCTTCGGCACCACGACGGAGCCGTCGGCCTGCTGGTAGTTTTCCAGCACGGCGATCAGGGTGCGGCCCACCGCCAGGCCCGAGCCGTTCAGGGTATGCACGAAGCGGGTGCCCTTCTCGCCGGCCGGGCGGAAGCGGGCGTTCATGCGCCGCCCCTGGAAATCGCCGCAATTGGAGCAGCTGGAAATTTCGCGGTAGGCGTTCTGGCCGGGCAGCCACACCTCGATATCGTA
Source organism: Pseudomonadota bacterium (assembly GCA_021782815.1). GTDB lineage: Bacteria > Pseudomonadota > Alphaproteobacteria > Rhodospirillales > Magnetospirillaceae > JAJZGK01. Next base: position 6,792 of record JAJXUO010000090.1, on the reverse strand, counting down.
GGTCTTGCGGGCCGAGAAGCCCATATCGCCGGTGCAGAGCACGATCACCCGGTAGGGCAGCTCCAGGGCTTGCAGCACCGCCTCGGCGCAGGCGGTCATGCGCTCGTGCTCGGCCTCCGACTGATCGGGGTGCACGATGCTCACCAGTTCAACCTTGCTGAACTGGTGCTGGCGGATCATGCCCCGGGTATCCTTGCCCGCCGCCCCGGCCTCGGAGCGGAAGCACTGGGTTTGCGCCGTCATGCGCAGCGGCAGCTTGGCCTCGTCGAGGATCTCGCCCGACACCAGATTGGTCAGCGGCACTTCCGCCGTGGGGATCAGCCAGTGGCCGGTATTGGCCTTGAACAGATCCTCGCCGAACTTGGGCAGCTGGCCGGTGCCGTACAGGGCCTCGTCGCGCACCAGGAAGGGCGGGTTGACCTCGAGATAGCCGTTCTTGCCGGTATGCAGGTTCAGCATGAAGGCGGCCAGGGCCCGCTCCATGCGGGCCAGGGCGCCCTTCAGCACCACGAAGCGCGCCCCCGACAGCTTGGCCGCCGCCTCGAAATCCATCAGCCCCAGCCCGGCGCCCAGGGCGTCGTGCTCCTTGGGGGCGAAGGCGAACGCCGGCACCGTGCCGACGCGGCGCAGCTCCACATTGGCGCTCTCGTCGGGGCCCTCGGGCACCTCGGGGGCCGGCAGATTGGGGGTGGAGAGCAACAGCAGGTCGATCTCCTCGCCCACGGCCTTCTCGTCGGCCTCGGCCTGGGCGGCGCGGTCCTTCAGGGCCGCCACCGCGTCCATCAGCCCCTGGGCGTCGCCGCCCTGGCGTTTGACCTGGCCGATCTGCTTGGAGAGATCGTTACGCTGGGCCTGGCTGTCCTGAAAGGCGGTCTGGGCGGCGCGGCGGCGGGCATCCAGTTCCAGGATGCGCGCCGACAGCGGCGCCAGACCCCGGCGGGCCAATCCGGCATCGAAGGCTTCGGGATTGTCGCGGATGAACCTGATGTCTTGCATGAAGGGCCTCGTGGAGGATTTGAAAACGGGCGGAAGGCGCCTTTCGGCCCTTCCGCCCGGATTATCGGGAGTTATCCCTCGTTGAAGTCGGTGTCGTCCAGCGGAACCGGCAGGTTTTCCGCGGCGGCCTCGCCGGCGGCGGAGGCTTTTCCGGCCTGATCCCGTTCGATCCAGCGCGCCGAAAGAATCGACAGCTCGTAGAGCAGCAGCATCGGCACCGCCAGACTGAGCTGACTGATGATGTCGGGCGGGGTGAGAACGGCGGCGGCAATGAAAACGCCGACGATGGCGTAGCGGCGTTTTTCCACCAGATCGGTGGAGGAAATGATGCCGACGCGGGTCAGGAGGGTCAGCGCCACCGGCATCTGGAAGGCCAGCCCGAAGGCGAACACCAGATGCATGACCAGCGACAGATATTCCCCCACCTTGGCCTGCAGTTCGATGGGCAGGCCGCCGGTATCGGCGCCCAGGCTCTCGAACGACAGGAAGAAGTTCCAGGCCATGGGCAGCACGATGTAATAAAGCAGGGCCGCTCCGGCCACGAACAGCACCGGCGTCGCCACCAGGAAGGGGGCGAAGGCGCGGCGTTCGTGCTTGTAAAGGCCGGGGGCGACGAAGGCCCAGATCTGCCCGGCCCAGATGGGAAAACAGAAGAAGGCGGCGGCGAAGGCCGCCACCCGCACATAGGTCCAGAAGGCTTCCGTCAGGCTGGTATAGATCATGTGGCGGTGCACGTCGCCGTGCTTTTCCATCACGCGGGCCAGCGGTTCCACCAGGAAACCGTAGATCTGGCGCGAGACGAAATAGCAGGCGACGAACACCACGAAAAAGGCCACCAGGGAAATCAGCAGCCGCTTGCGCAGCTCGATCAGATGTTCGAGCAGCGGCATGCGCAGATCATCGGGGGTTTCGGTCACGGCGTCACATCTTCAGGGGCTTTGGGCGCGGGCGGCGGCGCCTCCTCGGCGGCGGGCGACGGCGCGGAAGGGGGCGCCGAGGCGGCGGCGGCATGCAGGTCCTGCTCCAGGCCATGCATGTCCTGGCGGATGTCGGCCTGCTGGCGCATGGCCTCGGCGTTGACCTCCTGCACCTGCCGCTTCATCTCGGCCAGCTCGGATTCGCGCATCATCTCATCGATGCCGCGCTGAAACTCCCCCGCCAGCAGACGGGCCTTACGGGTCCAGCGCCCCATGGCGCGCATCACCCGGGGCATATCCTTGGGCCCGATCACCACCAGGGCGACGCCGCCGATCAGGGCCAGTTCGGACCAGGCGATATCGAACATCGGACGAACGCCCCGGCTCAGACGCGGGTGGCGTCGTCGTGCTTGGCCGGAGCGGCGGGAGCATCCACCCCCAGTTCGCGCGGGGCGGCGGTTTCCGGCGCCTTGGTCGCGGCGGCGGGCGGATCGTCCTCGGCCAGGCCCTTCTTGAAGGCCTTCACGCCCTGGGCCACATCGCCCATCAGGCTCGACACCTTGCCCTTGCCGCCGAACAGCAGCAGCGCAATGGCCAGCACGATCATCCAGTGCCAAATGCTGAAAGAACCCATGTCATTTCTCTCCCACCGGCGGGACATTCCGAAACGGAATCTCCGGCGGTAACGTAAAGCCCATAGCGGAACGCGGGATCATCGCAAAAGACGGCGGCCTGGGCAATGCTCTTAACGCCAGGATCTGGAAGCCTTCATGGGGACGCACCCGCTACGGATGGCGTATGCCGGAGGGACACTCAACCCACGAGGTCATCCATGCCCCATAAATTTCTGACCCAGCCGCATACCGCGCCCGATTCCAAATTGTGCGCCTTTTATGCGCTTTACCATTTCACCGATGGTCAGGTGAGCCGCCAGGCCTTCATCGACGCCGCCACCAATCACTACATGACCAGCCTCGGCATGAACAAAACCGATGCCCAGGCCATGGTCATGGACGGCAACGATCCGTCCGTCCTGTCCCTTTACCATCTGCGGCAGACCGACGAAAAAACCCTGCAAACCGCCGGCGTCGGCATCATCGCCAATGTGGCCACGGGCCATTTCTTCACCGTGCGCCAGGAAGGCGGCGCCTGGGTCAGCTACGACAGCTACAACCACCAGGCCCCCGTTTCCTATGCCAGCTTCGCCGCCCTGAAGCAGGCCGAAATCGCCAACGGCGCGCAGATCTGGACGGCCTGATCCCCGCCACGACCGGGGCCGGGCCGTCAGAACAGGCCCGGCTCCTCGTCGTCGCTCTTGTCGGCCGCCCCCTCCCTGACCGGACGCGGACCGCTTAAAGATTCCAGGGCGCGGCGCTCCAGATCCTCCTCGTCCAGATCCTCGGGCTCCTCCACGTCCACCAGGGCGTCGTCGCCGTCGGCGCGGTTGGCATAGCTGGACAGGCCGGGGCGGGCGTCCAAAAGGCCCGCCGCCTTCAATTCGGCGATACCGGGCAGATCGTCGGTGGCCTGCAGGCCGAAATGATCGAGGAAGCTTTCGGTGGTGCCCCACAGCATGGGCTTGCCCGGCGTGCGCCGACGGCCGCGCGGACGGATCCAGCCCGCCTCGAACAAAACGTCCAGCGTGCCCTTGCTCAAGGCCACGCCCCGGATCTCCTCGATCTCGGCGCGGGTGCAGGGCTGGTGATAGGCGATGATGGCCAGGGTTTCGATGGCGGCGCGCGACAGCTTGCGCCCCACCGCCTGCTCCACCGACAGCGCCGGCGCCAGATCGGCGGCGGTACGGAAGGCCCATTTGCCGCCGCGCTGCACCAGGCAGACGCCGCGATCGGCATAATGCCCCTGCAACTCGGCCAGCAACGCCGCCACATCGGCCCCCTCGGGCAGGCGCTCGGCCAGGCCGCGTTCGTCCAGCGGTTCGGCCGAGGCGAACAGCAGCGCCTCCATCAGGCGGATCTGCGCGAAATCACTCATCCTCCCCCTCTTCCCGGCCCGCCTCCCCGCGCGCCTTCAGCCAGATATCGCCGAAGGTGCCGTCCTGGCGCAAGGCCAGACGCCCCTGGCGCGTCAGTTCCAGAATGGCCACGAAATGGGCCGATACCGCCGAGCGGCGCAACAGGCCGTTCAGCCCCGCCGGCAGAAAACTCAAAAGGGTGGACCATTTCGGCATGGCCCCCAGCATCTGTTCCAGGCGGCGGATGGCGTCGTCCACCGAATAAAGGTCGGGGGCCTCGATGCGCAGGGTGGTGGCCTTCTGGCGGCGCTGGATATCGGCATAGGCCTTCAGAAGATCATAAAGCCCCACGTCCCACACCGGGCGGAACACCACGGAAATGGCCTCGGGCGCGCCGCGCGCGAACACCTCGCGGCCCAGGCGCGGCCGCTCCATCAGCCGCTCCCCGGCGGCGCGCATGGCCTCCAGCCGCTGCAACTGGAAGGCCAGGGCCGCCGCCAGCTCCTCGCCGCTGGGCTCGTCCTCGGCCGCCGGTTCGGGCAGCAGCAGCCGCGATTTCAGATAGGCCAGCCAGGCCGCCATCACCAGATAATCGGCGGCCAGTTCCAACTGGCTGCGCCGCACCCGCTCGATGAAGCCCAGATACTGCTCGGCCAGACGCAGGATGGAAATCTTCGTCAGGTCCACCTTCTGGCCGCGCGCCAGCTCCAACAGCACGTCGAGCGGGCCTTCGTAGCCGTCCAGATCCACCACCAGGGCCTCGCCCGGCGGCGGACGCCGCTCGGGCTGATCGGCATCCTGAAAGATGTCGGCCTGGGTCATGATCAGACCAGGCCGACCACCTGATAGAGCCACATCTTCAGGAAGAACACCGGCACGCCGATGATCCACTGGAACAGGTCGATGCCAATCATCGGCAGCAGGAACAGCCCGGCCAGCAGAATGAGGAAGGTGTAGCGTTCCACCCCTTCCAGGGCCATAGCCCAGCGCCGGGGCAGCAGCGCCACCAGCACGCGGCCGCCGTCCAGGGGCGGCAACGGCAGCAGGTTGAACACCGCCAGCACCAGATTGATTTCCACCGAATTGGCCAGATTGTTGCCGAGCCAGCTGCGCCCCAGCACCGGAACGAAGGGCATGGCATAAACCAGCAGCGCCGAAATCAGCGCCAGCAGCAGATTGACGCCGGGCCCGGCCAGGGCCACCAGCACCGTGCCCAGGCGGATCGGCTTCAAGCGCCCGAAACTCACCGGCACCGGTTTGGCCCAGCCGAACAGGAAGCTGGTGCCCGACAGCAGCAGCAGCGCCGGCAGCACCAGGGTGCCGAAAGGATCGATATGATGCAGGGGATTGGCCGAAACCCGCCCGGCGCGAAGCGCGGTATCGTCGCCGAAGCGCAGGGCGGCGTAACCGTGCGCCGCCTCGTGCAGGGTGATGGCCAGCACCAGCGGGATCACCCACACCGTGAAGTTCTGGATTTCCTGGGCCAGTTGCTGCGTCACCATCAGGCGGTCTCCCCCTGTTCGGGCCAATAGGGCGCCTGGGCGGCGTCCAGGGTGCGCTGGGCCTCGTCGGGCACGGCACGGCTGCGCAGCTGGGTATCGGCGCGGGCCAGCCGCTCCTGGGCGGCGTCGCTCAAGGGCCGGGCGGCGGCGGCGATGGCCTCCATCTCCTCCATGCGGCCGTTGCAATGCAGGGCCAGATCGCAGCCCGCCGCCAGCACCGCCCCGGTCAGCGCGGAAAAATCCCCTTTCAGGGCCTTCATCGAGAGATCGTCCGACAGCAGCACGCCGTCGAAGCCGATCTCGCCGCGGATCACCCGCTCGATCACCACCGGCGAGGTGGTGGCCGGGCGATCGGCGTCGAAGGCCCGGTAGACCACATGGGCGGTCATGGCCCAGGGGGCGTCGCGCAGCGCGCGGAAGGCGGCGAAATCGCTGGCCGACAGGGTGGCGGCGTCGGTCTCCACCACCGGCAGATCGTGATGGCTGTCCACCAGGGCGCGGCCGTGACCGGGGATATGCTTGATCACCGGCAGCACGCCGCCGTCCAGCAGGCCGTCGCACACGGCGCGGCCGAGATCGGCCACCAGCATCGGCTCGGCGCCCAGGGCGCGGTCGCCGATGATGTCGTGGGCGCCCGGCACCGGCACGTCCAGAAGCGGCGCGCAATCCACATCGATGCCGAGATCGGCCAGTTCGCCGGCGATCAGGCGGGCGTTGAGACGGGCGGCCAGACGGGCGCGGGGCAGATCGTCGGCGGCCATGCGGGCGAACACCGCCATGGGCGGGCGTTTGCGCCAATGCGGCGGCCGCAGGCGCTGCACGCGGCCGCCCTCCTGGTCGATCAGCACCGGGGCCCGCCGCCCCACGGTGGCGCGCAAGCCGTCCACCAGGGCGCGCACCTGTTCGGGCGTTTCCACATTACGGGCGAACAGGATGAAGCCTTGCGGATTTTCCCGTTCGAAGAAGCGCTTCTCGGCATCGGAGAGGACCGGACCGGCGCAGCCGAAAAGAACGGCGGAGGGAAGGCTATTTCCGGCCAACGATACACCCCTGATTGCGCTTGGAAAGTTGCGAACACAGCGTGCGGGCCTGGGCTTCCTCCAGCGGACCGGCATAGATGCGCCAGTAAATGCCGCGGTCGCCGAGATCGGTGCGCACGATGTGGCTGGACAGCCCGCCCAGCAGGGCGCGGTTGCCGTTGCGGATGCGCGCCCATTCGCTTTTGGCCTCGGCCTCGGTGCGCAAGGAGGCCAGCTGCACCCGCCAGTGGCCGCCGGCGGCGGCATGGGCGCGCGTTTCCTCGCGGGGGCGCTCCTCGGCGGTTTTGGCGGCGGCGTGGGCATGCTCGTGCGTGCGCGCCGGAGCGGCGTGAGCGCGGCTGTGCCGGGCGGCGGACGGCGCGTCT
>JAJXUO010000089.1 GCA_021782815.1 Pseudomonadota bacterium | reverse complement strand
ACCGGGGCGGGGAACACCACCTCGCGGGTCATGAAGTCGGGCATGTGCTCGCCGAACCCGATCACGCCGTCGGCATGGGTCATTTCGCCGATGCCGTATTCGTCGCGCCGGCCGCGGCGGCGGCCGCCAGCGCCGCGATCAGGGCGGCGGTCGTCCTGGCCGCGTTCGGGGCGGCCGCGCTCGGCCCGTTCCGGCCGGTCGCCGCGCTCGGCGCGTTCGCCACGCGGCGCGCGTTCCCCACGGGCGGGGCGTTCGCTGCGTTCGGAGCGTTCGCTACGCTCGGGGCGTTCCTCACGGGGCTGCTCGTCGCGCGGACGGCGCTCTTCGCGCGGCTGTTCGCCGGCGGCCTCGGCGGTTTCGGCGCGGCCGCTCTTGCGGTCGCGGCCGCGTTCGGGGCGGCGGCTGTCCTTGCGCGGCTCGCCGCGCCGGCCCCGGCGGGGCGAGGCCTCGAGATCCAGCTCCAGATCGGGCAGGCCCTCGATGGAAACGCGGGGAATCTCGGTGCCGATCAGCTTGAAGATGGCGCCCACCAGCTTGCCGTCGTCCGGCGTGGCGATGGTGAAGGCGCGGCCTTCCTTGCCGGCGCGGCCGGTACGGCCGATGCGGTGCACATAGTCCTCGCTATGGTGCGGCACGTCGAAATTGAAGACATGCGACATGTTGGAAATGTCGATGCCGCGCGCCGCCACGTCGGAACAGACCATCAGCCGCACGTCGCCGGCGCGGAAACGCTCCAGGGTTTCGGTGCGGGCCGACTGCGGCATGTCGCCATGCAACTGCACCACGTCGAAGCCGTGCTTGGTCAGCGAGCGGTAGAGGATATCCACATCGCGCTTGCGGTTGCAGAAGATAAAGGCGTTCTTCACATCCTCGGCGCGCAGCAGATGGCGCAGGGCCTCGCGCTTGTCCAATTCCTCGCACACCACCAGATGCTGGGACACGGTGGTGGCGGCGCTGGCCTGGCGGGCGACGGTGATTTCCTTGGGGTTCATCAGGAAGGCGTCGGCCAGGCGGCGGATTTCCGGGGCCATGGTGGCCGAGAAGAACAGGGTCTGGCGGATCTTGGGCAGCAGCGAGACGATGCGCTCCACATCCGGGATGAAGCCCATGTCCAGCATGCGGTCGGCTTCGTCGATCACCAGGATCTTGACGTCGTTCAAGAGAATGCGGCCGCGATCGAAAAGATCCATCAGGCGGCCGGGGGTGGCGATCAGCACGTCCACGCCGCGATTGAGCAGCTTTTCCTGGTCGGCGAAGCTTTCACCGCCGATGAGCAGCGCCATCGAAAGCTTGTGATACTTGGTGTATTTCTCGAAATTGTCGGCCACCTGCGAGGCCAGCTCGCGGGTGGGGGCCAGGATCAGCGAGCGCGGCATGCGCGCCTTGCCCCGTCCGTTGCCCAGGATTTCGATCATCGGCAGGGTGAAGCCGGCGGTCTTGCCGGTTCCGGTCTGGGCCACGCCCAGGACATCCCGCCCCATCAGAACCACGGGGATCGCCTGTTCCTGAATAGGCGTTGGGTTGGCGTAACCCGCTTCCTCGACAGCCTGGAGGATTTCGGGGCCTAAGCCAAGTTCGGCAAAATTCATGGTTCCTTGATGTCCGATAGGGGCAGGTATTCGCCGCCAACAAAGATCGCGCACACTGCGCTTAATGCAGCCGGATAATAGTGAGTTGCGGGGTTCTGTCAATTGTTTGGCCCGAGTCCGGAGTGCCGGAGCGAGAAAAAGATGGCCGGGTGTGGCGTTTGCGCCAGCCCCGCTCTTGGGTGTAGGCTGCTTTTCTTAATAAAATTAACACCGGGAGGAACCATGCTGCTGTCCGCCGCGCAGTCGGGGCTGCTGATCATCGATGTGCAGGAAAAACTGGCGCCGGTGATGTCGGATCCGCGCCGGGTGCTGCGAAATTGCGGCCTGCTGCTGCGCGCCGCCGGACGTTTGGCGGTGCCGTCGCTGGTGTCGGAACAATATCCGCGCGGCATCGGCCCCACCGTGGTGGATCTGAGGCAGTGGATCGGCGCCGAGGCCGTGGCCGAGAAGATTCATTTCTCCTGCGCCGACGAACCGGCCCTGCTGGAGCGGCTGCGGTCCTGGAACCGTCCGCAACTGGTGCTGGCCGGCATCGAGGCGCATATCTGCGTGCTGCAAACCGCCCTGGGGCTGGCCGGACAGGGCTTTCAGGTGTTCGTGGCGGCCGATGCCTGCGCCTCGCGCCTGCCCGCCAACGAGGCCCTGGCCATGGACCGTCTGCGCCAGGCCGGGGTGACTGTGGTGGGCACCGAGATGGTGCTGTTCGAATGGCTGAACCGCGCCGGTACGCCTGAATTCAAAGAGCTCTCCCCCCTGATCCGCTGAGGTTTCCCCATGGAAAAACTGCCGCTGCTGCTCTGTCCGGGCCTGTTGAACGATGCCGTTCTGTGGCGTCACCAGTGCGATCATCTGGCCGATATGGCCGCGCCCCGGGTGATGGACCTGACCGGGGAGGGGACCATCGGCGCCCTGGCCGAACGGGTGCTGGCCGAGGCCCCGCCGCGCTTCGCCCTGGCCGGATTGTCCATGGGCGGCTATACCGCCTTCGAGATCCTGCGCCGGGCCCCCGAACGGGTGGTGAAACTGGCCCTGCTCAATACCAGCGCCCGCCCCGACAGCGCGGAAAGCGCGGCGCGGCGCCACCAGTTGATGGACATCGCCCGGCGCGGCGGTTTCGACAAACTGCCCCGGCAGATCCTGGAGGGGCAGCTGCATCCGGCCCGCTTCGCCGACGCGGCGCTGCTGGCGGCGGCCCTGGGCATGGCGGAACGGGTGGGGGCCGAGGGCTTCATCAACCAGCAAACGGCCATTCTGAGCCGCCCCGACAGCCGTCCCGGCCTGGCGGCCATCGCCTGTCCCACCCTGGTGATCGGCGGCGCCCAGGACAGCCTGACCACCCCGGCCATCATGGCCGAGATCGCCGACGGCATCAAAGGGGCGGCCTTCACCCTGATCGAGGGGGCCGGGCATCTGACGCCGCTGGAACAGCCGGTGGCGGTCACGGCGCTGCTGCGGCTGTGGCTGCGCGGCTGATCATGAGATTTTCTCATATCCAGACCGGGGAACTCATTAGGAAATCAGCCTGATTGGTGGAACCATCTCGGGGATGTTACGGGAGGTTTTCTCACATGAAGTCCTGGCTTTCCCCGGCTGTGGTCCTGGCCTTGCTGCCGCTGTCGGCCAACGCCCTGACCTTGACCAGCCCCAGCTTGCGTGACGGCGGGCGCCTGCCTCTGGCCCAGGTGCTGGATCATTTTGGCTGCACCGGCGCCAATCGTTCCCCCGCCTTGGTCTGGGGCGATGTCCCGGCCGGGACCAAAAGCTTCGCGGTGACGCTGTTCGATCCCGACGCCCCCACCGGTTCGGGCTGGTGGCATTGGCTGCTGTTCGATCTGCCCGCCGCGACGCGCGGAGTGGCGGAAGGGGCGGCCTCGCACGGCCTGCCCGCCGGCGCGATGGAAGGGCGCAACGATTTCGGCGGTGCGGGCTATGGCGGCGCCTGCCCGCCGCCGGGCCCGGCGCACCGCTATATTTTCACCCTGTACGCCCTGGATGTGGCGCATCTGGCCCTGGGCTCCGACGCTTCCGGGGCCATGGTGGCGTATCAGGCGCGGGCGCACAGCCTGGGCTCGGCCCAACTGACCGTGCGGTACGGGAGATAGGGACATGACCACGGAACAGGATCTGCAAAACAGCGTTTCCGAGCGCTTCGGCGCCCAGGCCGAAGCCTATGTGCGCAGCGCCGTGCACGCCCAGGGCCCCGATCTCGCCGCGCTCGACGCCCTGCTGGCGGCCAGCCCCGGCGGGCGGGTGCTCGATCTCGGCACCGGCGGCGGTCATGCCGCCCTGACGGCGGCCCGCCATGCCGGAGAGGTGGTGGCCCTGGATCTCTCCGAGGCCATGCTGGCCGCGGCCGCCGCCGAAGCGGCGCGGCGCGGCCTGGGTAATCTGCGGTTCCGCCAGGGCTCGGTGGAGGCGCTGCCCTTCGACGCGGCCGCGTTCGACTGGGTGATCAGCCGTTACAGCGCCCATCACTGGCCCCGGCTGGATCTGGCCCTGGCCGAGGCGCGGCGGGTGATCCGCCCCGGCGGCCGGGCGGTGTTCATGGATATCGTCGCCCCCGACTCGCCGCTTCTCGACACCTGGCTGCAGGGGCTGGAACTGCTGCGCGATCCCGGCCATGTGCGCAATCGCGGCCGGGGGGAATGGCGCCAGGCCCTGACAGCGGCGGGCTTCAGGGTGGATGAGGCGCGGGAGCATAAGGTGGCGCTGGCGTTCGCCGCCTGGGTGGCGCGCATCGGCACGCCCGCGCCGTTGGTGCGGGCCCTGCGCGTGCTGCAGCAGGCGGCGCCGCGCGAGGTGGCCGAGGCGCTGGCCTTGCAGGCGGACGGCTCGTTTCAGATCGACAGTCTGACCCTGACGGCCACGGCGGTGTGATCCGGCGGCCTTGCCCCTGGCGGGGCGTGGTGAACGGGGGGGCATCGCGCTGATCCGCGATGAAGCAAAAAAGGCGCCGGGGGGTCCGGCGCCTTTTCGGTTTTACAGGAAGCGGTTCCACCAGCCCTTGCGGGGCGGCCCCTCGGACTTGTCCGGCTGCGCCGCGTCCTCGGCGGCGGGCGGGGCCGCCTCCTCGGTCACGGCGACGGCGACGGGGGCCTCGGGGGTCTCGGCAGCGGGAGCGACCGGCGCGGCGGCTTCGGCCTCGACGGCCGCAGCGTCCTCGGCGGCGGGCTCGGGCTTCTTGCGGGCACGGCTGCGCTTAGGCTTGGGCGCCTCTTCCGTCACGGTCTCGGCGGCGGTCTCGCCGCTTTCGGCCGCCTCGGCGGCGGGCTCGGGCTTCTTGCGGGCACGGCTGCGCTTAGGCTTGGGCGCCTCTTCCGCCACGGCCTCGACGGCGGTGTCGACAGCGACGGCGGGAGCCGGCGCGGCTTCGCTCACCGGCGCGGCGGCGCTTTCCTCGCGCTCGCCCTCGCCGCCGTCTGCGGCCAGGGTGTCGTCCTCGGCCAGTCCTTCGCCGATGGGGGGCAGGGCGGCGCCGTCACGGCCACGGTTGCGGCGGCGGCCACCGCGCTTGCCCCGGCGGCGGCGGCGGGCCGAAGGCTGGCCGTCGGCCAGGATATCGCCCTCGTCCTCGTCACCCTCGTCACCGGCATCCGCTTCGCCGTCGGCAACGGCCTCGGCGGTTTCGTCCTCGGCGGCGTCGTCTCCCTCGGCCTCATCCTCGCCGGCGGCGTCGGCATCGGCGCCCTCGTCGCGGCGGCCACGGCGGCGGCGGCGGCGGCGGCGGCCCTTGCGGCCTTCGCCGTCCTCGTCCTTCTGGATGTCCGGACGGGCCTGGACCTCGGCCTCGGCTTCAACCACCTCGGCCTCTTCGCTCTCCTCGTCGGGCAGCTCCTCGTCCTCGGGGTCGGCGACGATGGGCAGATCGCTGGAAATCGGGCGCGGCGCCGGAGCCTCGATGGGGGTTTCCGACTTCACCTTATCCATGCGGAAGGCGGGCGGGATCAGCGAATCATCGCCCAGCAGGGACACGCGGAAGCCGTAACGGGCCTCGATATCGGTCAGGGCGGCGCGCTTCTGGTTCAGCACGTAAAGGGCGATGGCCGAATGGACGGTGACGGTGATCTCGCTGTAACGGCGGCGGATGCCCTCTTCCTCGATGGCGCGCAGCACATGCACCGAGGAGGATTCCACCGAGCGCACCATGCCGGTGCCGCCGCAATGGGGGCAGGGCTGGAAGCTGGTTTCCATCAGGCTGGGGCGCAGACGCTGGCGCGACAGCTCCATCAGGCCGAACGGGCTGATCTTGCCCAGCTGAATGCGGGCGCGGTCGAAACGCATGGCATCCTTCAGGCGGCGTTCCACCGCGTGATTGTTGCGCGTTTCCTCCATATCGATGAAGTCGATGACGATGAGACCGGCCAGATCGCGCAGGCGCAGCTGGCGGGCCACCTCGTCGGCGGCCTCCAGGTTGGTCTTCAGCGCCGTCTCCTCGATATGGCGCTCCTTGGTGGAGCGGCCCGAATTGACGTCGATGGCCACCAGGGCCTCGGTCTGGTTGATCACCAGATAGCCGCCCGACTTCAGCTGCACCACCGCGCTGTGCATGGCGTCCAGCTGGTTTTCGATCTGGAAGCGCTGGAACAGCGGCATGGCCGGATCTTTGTAAAGCTGCACCTTCTTGGCATGGCTGGGGGTCAGCATGCGCATGAAGTCCTTGGCCAGACGGTAACCGTCCTCGCCGTCCACCAGGATGTCGTCGATGTCGCGGGAATAAAGGTCGCGGATCGAGCGCTTGATGAGGTTGGCCTCTTCATAAACCAGGGCCGGAGCGCTGGAGCGCAGGGTGAGGTCGCGCACCGAATCCCACAGGCGCAGCAAATATTCGTAATCGCGGCGGATTTCCGGCTTGGTGCGCTCCGATCCGGCGGTGCGCACGATCACCGCCATGCCGTCGGGGATCTCCATCTCGTTGGCGATGGCCTTGAGGCGCTTGCGGTCGGCGGCGTTGGTGATCTTGCGCGACACCCCGCCGCCCCGGGCGGTGTTGGGCATCAGAACGCAATAGCGCCCGGCCAGCGACAGATAGGTGGTGAGCGCGGCGCCCTTGTTGCCGCGTTCCTCTTTCACCACCTGCACCAGCACGATCTGGCGGCGCTTGATGACTTCCTGAATCTTGTAGTTGCGCAGCGACTTCGGACGGCGGCGCTCGGGCTCGGCCTCAGGTTCGGCCTCGTCCTCGCCGCCCACGCTGTCCACCGCCGGGGCGGTTTCCTCGGCGTACCCGGGCGGCAGGATCTCGCCCTCCAGGGCCGGAACTTCGCCCTCCTGGACGGGCGCGTCGTCGCTTACGCGCTCCACCACGGCGCTTTCGGCCTGGGCGGCGGGTTCGCCGGCCTCGGCCTCGTCGGCGTCATCGCCGAAATCGGCGGCGGCGGCGGCGCTGCTCTGACGCATCACCTCGCGCTGCTCGGCCAGCAGGGCCTGACGGTCGGCCACCGGGATCTGGTAATAGTCGGGATGGATTTCGCTGAAGGCCAGGAAGCCGTGGCGGTTCCCGCCGTAATCGACGAAGGCCGCCTGCAGCGAGGGTTCAACCCGGACGATCTTGGCCAGGTAGATGTTTCCCTTCAGCTGCTTCTTGGTCGATGTCTCGACGTCAAACTCTTCCAGGCGTGTTCCATTGACCACGACGACACGGGTTTCTTCCGCGTGCGTCGCGTCGATCAGCATACGTTTTGCCATTAAACTCAAAGCTCCAAGACGCTGCCGCGGGCGCCGGGGGCGCCATCACGCAGCGGTGTTGTGTACCAAAGCCGGCAGCGCCCGCGGTCTCTCTGGTCAGCGTCTTGGTCGTGAAAGTGACGAAGTGCATAGAGAAGGAAACCCTGAATCGGGCTGCGCGCCCGGCTTTTGAAAAAAATTGCTCGCTCCGTCGCCGCGAGGTGCCGGAACACTCTCGGTCGGGTTCGTCCGAGCCCCTGGTTTTGCAGCGGCCGGCAAGAGTGCCTAAGCCTTGACCAATCGGGGCGCGGCGCTTTCCGCCGATCGACCATCGGAGACGATGGCTTCCGGTTTGCGGCTACGCGCCACAAACATAACCGCGATGCTTGGTTCCAGCAATGATCTTCTTTGCCTTATTTCTGGGCAGGGGGTGGGTTCCTGTATCGGAATCAAAGGCTTTCCAAGACCGGGGCATGGGTTTTCATTGAAGCCGGTAGGGCCTTTTGGCTATATGTGAGCGCTTTCATCCGCGTGGGTCGCGCCGATCATGGGGCCTGGAGTGCCGCGTCTGTTCCGTTCGCTTGCTGTTCTGCTGTCGTTGCTGCTGGCCATGCCGCTTGCGGCCGCCTGGGCCCGTGCGGCCGAGGGGCCCGAGGTGACGGCGGTGCGCCAGGCCGCGCATGATGACGTAACGCGGTTCGTGCTGGAACTTTCCGCCCATCCCCGCTTCACCCTGGAGACGACGGCGGACGGCGTGGTGGTGCATTTCCCCGTTCTCGACTGGAGCTTCGCGCGCCGCGACGGCCATCGCGCCGTCGGCGTGCTGCGCGGCTGGAGCTTCGCGGCGCGGGGGCGGGGCGGCGATCTCTCCTTGCGGGGCAAGGGGGCGATGACGGTACGCAAGGATTTCATCATGCCGCCCTCGGGCGATCGCGGCTACCGCCTGGTGCTGGACGTGGCCAGCTCCGCCTCCACCCCCACCTCCACCCCCACCCCCACCCCCACCCCCACCACCTCTGCCGCTCCGCCGCCGCCGCCGGCCCGCGCCGAGGGGCGCCGCCTGATGGTTATCTCCAGCGGCAATCCGCTGATGACGCCGCGCGCCGACGCCCCGCGCATTCCGGTGCCCACGGCGGCGGAGGACCGCGCCGCCGCCGCCGCCGCCGCCCGGGGCGACGAGGCTGCCCCGGTGACGCCGGCGCTGGCCAGCCCGCCCCGGCGCGGCCGCGCCGAGCGCGAGCGCCATGGCCGGGCCGAGCCAATGCCGAATGTCAAACCGCTGGTGGTGGTGGACCCCGGCCATGGCGGCGTCGACCCCGGCGCCACCAGCCTGAGTGGAGCCTTCGAGAAGAATATCGTGCTGGCCCTGGCCCACGACGTGAAGGCCGACCTGTTGCGCGACGGCAAGGTGCGCTGCATCCTGACCCGCGACGGCGATACCTTCATTCCCCTGCGCGGCCGGGTGGCCTTCAGCCGGTCGCATCACGCCGATCTCTTCATGTCGCTGCATGCCGATACGGTGGATGATCCCGACATTCACGGCCTGTCGGTCTACACCCTGTCGCAGACCTCCTCCGACACCGAGGCCCAGGCCCTGGCCGACAAGGAAAACAAGTCCGACATCGTGGCCGGGCTCGATCTCTCCAACGAGCCGGCCGAGGTCACCAATATCCTGATCGATCTGGCTCAGCGCGAATCCATGAACAAATCGGCGGTGTTCGCCGGCAGGATCATCCGCGCGGTGCAGCGCGAAACCCACGACGTTTTGCAGGGCAGCACCCACCGTTTCGCCGGTTTCGCCGTGCTGAAGGCGCCCGATGTGCCCAGCGTGCTGGTGGAAACCGGCTATTTGTCCAATGCGCACGACGAGCGGATGTTGCGTAGTCCGCAATACCGCGCCAAATTGGCGCACGCTTTGGCCAAGGCCATCGAAAGCTATTTCGCCAAGGCTGGACAGTGACGGCATTTCCGCCGATATGCATCGAAACCCTCGTAATGATGAAGGATAGGCCAGGGCCATGGTACGGTTTATAACCCTGCTGTTCAGCACGCTGTTTCTGCTGGCGATCGTCGGCGTGGCGGCGGCGCTGGGGGTGTTCTGGCATTACGGCCAGGGGTTGCCCGATTATCGCCAGCTGGCCCATTACGAGCCGCCGGAAACCACCCGGGTTTATGCCGGAGACGGCCGCCTGATCGCCGAATATGCCGCCGAGAAGCGCAGCTTCGTGCCGTTCAACGCCATTCCGCCCCTGGTGATCGACGCCTTCCTGGCCGCCGAGGACAAGAATTTCTATCACCATTCCGGGATCGATCCCGAAGGGATCATCCGCGCCGCCATCATCGATCTGAAGAACCGGGGCATGGGCAACGAGCGCCGCCCCATGGGCGCCTCCACCATCACCCAGCAGGTGGCGAAGAACTTCCTGTTGACCAACGAGCCCTCGCTGTCGCGCAAGATCAAGGAGGCCATCCTGGCCATGCGCATGTCGAAGGCTTTCACCAAGCAGCATATTCTCGAGCTTTATCTGAACGAGATTTATCTCGGCCAGGGCAATTACGGCGTGGCCGCCGCCGCCCTCAATTATTTCGACAAAAGCCTGGATGAGCTGACGGTGGCCGAGGCCGCCTTCCTGGGCGCCCTGCCCAAGGCCCCCAACAATTACAATCCCAGCCGCGCCGCCACCGCCCAGGCGGCCCTGGACCGTCGCAACTGGGTGATCGGCCGCATGGCCGAGGACGGCTATATCACGGCGGCCCAGGCCCGCGAGGCCACCACCGCGCCGCTGCTGATCCGCACCCGCTCCGATGCCACCGCCGCCGTGGGCGGCGATTATTTCGCCGAGGACATCCGCCGCGAGATCGTGTCCGAATATGGCGAGGCCGCTCTTTACAAGGGCGGGCTGTCGGTGCGCTCCACCATGGATCCGCGCCTGCAGCGCATCGCCTACGATACCCTGCGCGCCGGGCTGGAGGCCTACGACCGCCGCCACGGCTGGCGCGGGCCCTGGGGCCATCTCGATCCCGGGCCGGGCTGGGCCCTGCGTCTGGCCGCCCTGCCGGCGCGGCCGGGGGTGGCTCCCTGGCAGTCGGCGGTGGTGCTGTCGCTCTCCGCCGCCTCGGCCGAGATCGGCCTGGCCAACGGCGCCACCGGGCGCATTCCCATGACCGAACTGCGCTGGGCCCGGCAACCGCTGCCCGAGCAACGGGTGGCCGCCATGCCGCGCCATCCGTCCGAGGTTCTGGCGCCGGGCGATCTCATCTTCGTGCAGGCGGTGACGCAAAGCGAGGACGGCAAGGAAAAATACGGCCCCGAAACCTACGGCCTGCGCCAGGTGCCCAAGGTGGAGGGGGCGTTGGTGGCCATCGATCCCCATACCGGGCGGGTGCTCGCCATGCAGGGCGGCTTCTCCTATGCCCGCAGCCAGTTCAACCGCGTGACCCAGGCCGAGCGCCAGCCCGGCTCATCGTTCAAGCCGTTCGTCTATATGGCGGCGCTGGACAGCGGCTATACCCCGTCCTCGCTGGTGCTGGACGAGCCCATCGAACTGGACCAGGGGCCGGGCCTGCCCAAATGGCGGCCGGTCAACGATCATAAGGATTTCCTGGGCCCCGCCACCCTGCGCGTGGGCCTGGAGAAATCGCGCAATCTGATGACGGTGCGGCTGGCCGCCAGCTTAGGCATGGCCAAGATCGCCAGCTACGCCGAACGCTTCGGGATCGTGGACAAGCTGCCGCTGGAATATTCCATGGTGCTGGGGGCCTGCGACACCACGCCGCTGCGCCTGACCTCGGCCTATGCCGAGATCGTCAACGGCGGCAAGAAGCTGACCCCCACCCTGATCGACCGCATCCAGGACCGCACCGGCAAAACCATCTACCGTCACGACCAGCGCCCGTGCGAGGGCTGTGAAAACACCTTCTACACCAATCAGGACATGCCCGAGGTGCCCGACACCCGTCAGCAACTGGTGGATCCCATGACCGCCTATCAGATGGTGCATATTCTGGAAGGCGTGGTGCAGCGCGGCACCGGGCGCATCATTTCTGTGCTGAAGCGGCCGCTGGCCGGCAAGACCGGCACCTCCAACGAGTCCAAGGATACCTGGTTCGTCGGCTTCTCGCCCAATCTGGCGGTGGGGGTGTTCGTCGGTTTCGACGAGCCGGCCACCCTGGGCGAGCACGAATTCGGCGCCACCGCCGCCGCCCCCATCTTCCGCGACTTCATGAAGGAGGCGCTGGACGGCAAGCCGCCCATTCCCTTCCGGGTGCCGCCGGGCATCCGCCTGGTGCGGGTGGACGCCCGCACCGGACGGCCCACCGATTCCGCCGATCCCCAGGCCATCTACGAGGCCTTCAAGCCGGGGACGGTGCCGACGGGGGGCGAGGCGGTCAACGATTTCGACGCCAACGGCGGCGCTCTCGGCTTCGGTCCGCCGCAGG
>JAJXUO010000019.1 GCA_021782815.1 Pseudomonadota bacterium | reverse complement strand
GCGGCGCCGATGGCGGTGGCGGCGGTGGCGGCCGGGCCCGGTCCGGCGGCACCGCCCCGCGCCGACGATCTGTCGGCCATCCGGCCGCTGTGGGTGGTGGAAAAGGAAACCATCGAGCGGGCCATCGATCTGTGCGGCGGCAATATCCCCAAGGCCGCCGCCCTGCTGGGCATCAGCCCCTCCACCATTTACAGAAAGAAGATCACCTGGGAAAGCGGCCTGGCCGAGGCCTGATCAATAGCGGTTGGGCACGATCATCGCCTGGGGCACCGGATGGCGCACGTAGTCGGGGCTGTGTTCCCGCTGCGGCAGGTCGATATGCGGATGCTCGATGGGCTGATACTCGATCCGGCTCAAAAGATGGGCGATGCAGTTGAGGCGGGCCGATTTCTTGTCGTCGGCCTCCACCACCCACCACGGCGCCTCGGCGATGTGGGTGCGCTCCAGCATGGTTTCCTTGGCGGCGGTGTAGTGCTCCCAGCGCCGCCGTGATTCCAGGTCCATGGGGCTCAGCTTCCATTGCTTGATGGGATCGTCGATGCGCATCTGAAAGCGGAAATGCTGTTCCTCGTCGCTGATGGAAAACCAGTATTTCAGCAAAATGATGCCCGACCGCACCAGCATGCGCTCGAACTCCGGCACCGAGCGGTAGAACTCCTCCACATCCTCGTCGTCGCAAAAGCCCATCACCCGCTCCACCCCGGCGCGGTTGTACCAACTGCGGTCGAACAGCACGATCTCGCCGCCGGCCGGCAGATGCGCCACATAGCGCTGGAAATACCATTGGCTCTGTTCGCGCTCGTTGGGGGCGGGCAGGGCGGCCACCCGGCAGACGCGGGGATTGAGGCGCTGGGTGATGCGCTTGATCACCCCGCCCTTGCCGGCGGCGTCGCGGCCTTCGAACAGCACCACCACTTTCAACTTTTGCGCCACCACCCAGTCCTGCAGTTTCACCAGTTCGCCCTGCAGGCGGAACAGCTCGCTGAAATAGCGGTGGCGCGACAGGCCGCCCTCGGCCCCGCTGTCGGGCATGGTTTCGAGCAGGGCGGCCAGGCGGGCGTCGCCGTCGTCGTTCAGCTCCATCTCGAATTCCTCATCGAATTCGTCCATGCGGTCCTTGTGCGCCCGCTCTTGCCAGGTCTGGGGCTTCTGTCCGCTGGGGGGCATGCCGGTTTCCTTCCCGTTCAGCTATCGACGATCCTTGAACTGTATCAATCCGTTATGGGGGGCCGCCATGAAAAAGGCATGACAGCCGACTTCGCGGGCGCAAAATAAAATTTTACGGATATTGCGGTATTTCAAAGCTTATTTTCGTAAAATCTAATCATTACGATCGTATTACTTTTATCTTTGTGAGGGGGCGGCATTGCACTATCGTGCTGGGAAAATTGAACAAAGAGTACAGGGAGGCTGCGGTGATAAAAATAAACGATATCCGCATTTCCACCATCGGCATCGCCATCCCCCTCCTCCTGGTGGGGCTGACGGTGGGTGGACTGGGGGCGACGGCCCTGCTGCTGGCGCGCCTGCACGCGGTGCGGGCGGCCGGGAACCTGCGCCAGATGCAGGATGGCATGGACATGCTGGAAAGCATTCTCACCGGCGCCAGCGTGCTTTACGCGGCGCTGCTGTGTTCGCTGCTGGGATTTTTCGTGTGGTTCACCCGTGTGCGCCTGCTGGCGCCCCTGGGCGATCTGCACCGGGCCATGGTGCGTCTGGCGGACGGCGATGATCAGACCGGCATTCCCCGCACCGTTCAGCAGGACGAGATCGGCGCCATGGCCCGCACCCTGGAGGTGTTCAAGCGCCATGCCCAGGATCTGAAGGGCGTGGCGGTGCTGAAGGCCAACCGCGAGCAGGAAACCCGCATGCGCCGCGAGATCGCCGCCCTGGCCGACGCCCTGCAGGGCGAGGTGACCGGCACGGTGGCCGAGGTGGTGCATCATACCAATCAGCTTCTGGAGGCCACCCACACCCTGCGCTCGGCCAGCGGTGAAATGCGCGGCGCCGTCAGCGAGGGGGTGAGCGTTTCGCTGCAGGCCGGCGACAATGTGGACGCCGTGGCCGCCGCCACCGAGGAACTGGCGGCCACCAGCCGGGAAATCGCCGCGCAGATGGCGCGCACCATCAGCATCACCCAGCAGGCGGTGACCGAGGCCGATCTGGTGGGCAGCCATGTGGCCGGGTTGACCCGGGCCTCGGAAAACATCGCCGGCATTCTCGGCCTGATCAGCAACATCGCCAGCCAGACCAATCTTCTGGCCTTGAACGCCACCATCGAGGCGGCGCGGGCCGGCGAGGCCGGCAAAGGCTTCGCCGTGGTGGCGCACGAGGTCAAGGGCCTGGCGCAAAGCACCGCCGACGCGGTGCTGCGGGTGGGCCAGGAGGTGGAGAACAGCCGCGCCGTGACCGGCGAGGCGGTCTCGGCCATTACCGGCATCACCGCCACCATCCGCGCCATCAACGAGATCGCCGCCTCGGTGGCCGCCGCCATCGAGCAGCAGCAGGCCGCCACCCAGGAGATCAGCGTCAACGCCCAGCAGGCCTCGGGCCGCACCGGTTCGGCGCGCCAGACCATCCAGCATCTCGACGGCGAGATGGACGGCGTCGACGATGTGACCCGGCGGGTGGAGGGCGCCGCCCAGGTGGGGCGCGACACCCTGGAGGAAATGGTGCGCCGCCTCGATTTCATCATTCGCGATTCCGCCGCCGCCCGCCGCGCCGCCGGCCGTGCCGCCGACGCCCGCGAAACCGTGGTGCTGAGCCTGGACGGCCGGCGCCGCGACGGGGTGATCGAGGACTTGAGCCAGGAGCGGGCGCTGGTGCGTCTGGCCGAGGCCAGCCCCCTGGCCGCCGGGCTGCGGGGCGCGCTGGAATTCCCCCAGGTGGGGCTGATCCCGGTGGAAACCGGCGGCATGAGCGGCGACCGTCTGCCGCTGATCCTGCATCCCGACGAGGAGACCGCGGCGGTGCTGGGCGAATATCTGCAAGGGGCCGGGGCGCTCGACCGCCGCTTCGTGCAGGCGGCGCAGGACGGCGCCCGCCAGGTGGCCGGCTTGTTCGAGGCGGCGCTGAAACGGGGCGAGATCAGCCGCGAGTCGCTGTTCGACGAGGACTATCAGCCCATTCCCGGCACCAATCCGCAACAGCACACCACCCGCTTCCTGGACCTGACCGACCGGCTGCTGCCCGCCGTGCAGGAGGCGATGCTGGAGATCGACAGCCGGGTGGCCTTTGCCGCCACCGTCGACCGCAACGGCTATCTGCCCACCCATAACCGCAAATATTCCCAGCCGCAGGGCACCGACCCGGCCTGGAACGCCGCCCATTGCCGCAACCGCCGCATCTTCAAGGACCGCACCGGCCAGGCGGCGGCGCACAGCACGGCGCCGCAGCTGGTGCAAACCTACCTGCGCGACATGGGCGACGGCACCATCATCGTCATGAAGGACGTGTCGGCCCCGGTCACGGTGGAGGGGCGCCATTGGGGGGCCTTCCGCATCGGCTATCGCCTGCAGGAATGAGGGCGATCTAAAAAAGCGCCTTCTCGGCCTCGCTCAGCTGCGCCACGAATCGGGTCAGGGGCGGCAGCAGATCGTTGAAGGCGCCGCCGTCCAGGGCGTGCAGGCGCCGCAAATAGGGCACGGCGCCGCTGGCGCCGCCACAGCCGCACCCGCCCAAAAGATCGGCGGCGCGGATATGGAACGCCTTATGGGCGCCGCACAGGCTGGCAAAGGCCTCGTTTCCGGCGTAGCGGGCATCCAGCTTTTGCAGCCATTGGCCGATGCGGCATTCGCTGTCGCTGCGCACCGTCGCGATCAGATCCTCCCCCACCTGTCCGGCCTCGGCATAGGCGATCAACTGCCCGATATAGTCGGCATGGTTGTTGAGAACGATTTCGATGATCTCGGGCGGAAGGGTCGGCGCTGTGTTCATGCGGGGATCATCCCAGGACGTGATCTTTTTTCGACATTGAACCCATCATGCCTGGAGCCGGCGGCGCTGCCAAGATGCGCGGTGCGTCCATACCGCTGGAACGGGACGGGCGCCGGGCAGAGGTGACGCGGGCGGTTATTCCCACCCCTTCGCCATCGTCATCCCAATGTTACACCACATGCGCCCCATGATCCGCCGCATCCCAGGGGCGGGTTTCCGTCTTGCTCATGCCGCCCGGCGGGGATGCCAGTTTCCGCCGGTTTCCTCGAACACGGCGGTTCCGTAGGCTGCCTCGTCGATTTCCACCAGCAGATCCAGCAGTTGAGCCGCCGTCCGGTTGCCCTCGACCTTCAGGGCAAAGAACAGGCGTAGGGCACGATCAGCGGTGCCGGGAATCATGGTGGTGGGTTTGGCCTCCCAACGCGCTACGGTCACGCGCTTGGTGCCCAGGATATGGGCGAGGCCGGCTTGCGACACGTCCAGCATGGACCGCAAAAAGCGTACTTCCTGGCCGCGCAACCGGGTGGGCGAGGCCACAACATGGCGGGCGATGGCATCATGCAGGCCGTCCAGATCATCAATGGACGTGCCCGCGCCATAGTCGGTTTCATGCCGGGTGAAGCCATTGGCGAGGTAGATATAATCCAGCCCGCTTGCGGTGTAGTGAAACAGTTCGCTCATCGCCTGGTATCCATCCATTCAACCGTAACCACGAACAAATCCTTGCTGGGCGGCCGGTAAATCACG
The DNA here is from genome assembly GCA_021782815.1 of Pseudomonadota bacterium. Lineage (GTDB taxonomy): Bacteria > Pseudomonadota > Alphaproteobacteria > Rhodospirillales > Magnetospirillaceae > JAJZGK01. Next base: position 47,378 of record JAJXUO010000019.1, on the reverse strand, counting down.
GTGACGGCCCCGGCCTCCCGGCATTCTTCGCACCACGACCACTTTCCAATCCCCGCTGGCCGTCTGAAGCGGATCGCCCTCAACATGTCCTTGTCGAATGATCGTCAGCGCGTCGGCCTGGGTGATGGATCGTTGCTCGATCCGGTCAAAGGCATGATCGCTGAAAATCACATTCGGCGTTTTTCCTGCCCGTTCCCGGATGACCTGTTCGGCTTCGTCTGGCCGGAGACTGTTCCAGCGAACCGGGCGCACGATCTTTCCTGGCGCTTCATCCTTTGCCATGGCTTATCACGACGCCTCATACCTCATCATAATGTATCAATATGATGCATCGTAGGCCATCGCGCAAGTCCGGGGGCATTCGTCCAGGGCCACGCGCACGCGCACGCGAGGGGCGGGGAGGTTCATCCCGGATCACTCCCTTTCACGCACAAAATGGGGGGCAAAATCGACGCATAAGCCGCCCTTCGCCGCGGTGGCGTGGTGTAAAATCGCCGATGTCATGGAATTTATTGGTGCCCCAGGCCGGACTCGAACCAGCACGCCATCACTGACAACAGATTTTGAGTCTGCCGCGTCTACCATTCCGCCACTGGGGCACCGGAGGTAGGCTGGCGATCATAGACGAAGTCTTCGGCAGGTCAATCCGCATTCGGCGGGGCGCATGCGGATTCGGCAATTGCCAGGATGGGCGCCGGGCTGATAAGTGTGGCGTCTTGGACTGTCTGTTCGGAATGGCCGGAACCATGTTGAGACGGGTGTATAACCGCCTGATGGGCGTTGCCGCGCACCGCCGCGCCGCCTGGTGGCTGGCGCTGGTGGCCTTTGCCGAAAGTTCGTTCTTTCCCATTCCGCCCGATGTGCTGCTGATCCCCATGGTGCTGGCCGAGCGGCGCAAGGCCTGGTTTTATGCCGCCCTCGCCACCGTGGCCTCGGTGGTGGGCGGCATGCTGGGCTATCTCATCGGCTCGGTGCTTTACGACACCCTGGGCCAATGGATCATCGCCACCTACCATTTGCAGGCCCAGGCCGACCACGCCGTGACGCTGTTCCGCGAAAACGCCATCAAGATCATGATGGTCAAGGGCCTGGTGCCGGTGATCCCCTATAAGCTGGTCACCATCACCGCCGGTCTGGCCCGGATGGATTTCCTCACCTTCGTGCTCACCAGCATCGCCGTGCGGGCGCTGCGCTTCTTCCTGGTGGCCGGGCTGTTGTGGAAATACGGCGAGCCCATGCGCGATTTCATCGAACGCCGCCTGGCGCTGGTGACCACCGCCTGCGCCGTGGGGCTGGTGGGCGGGTTCCTGCTGGTCAAATTCCTGTAGGGGAGGGGCCCTTGATGTCCCGTTTGCTGCGTCTGTCGCCCGCCCTGATCCTGCTGGCCTGCCTGCTGGCCCTGGGCGGGGCGCTGCTGGCCCAGTTCGGCTTCGGGCTGCGGCCCTGCATCCTCTGCCTCTATCAGCGCGGGCCTTATGTGCTTTCGGCGCTGCTGGCGGCGCTGGCCCTGCCGCCCGCCTGCCCGCCCCGGCGGCGGCTCTGGCTGCTGGGGCTGTGCGCCCTGGCCTTTACCGTCAATGGCGGCATCGCCATCTTCCATGTGGGGGTGGAGCAGCATTGGTGGCACGGCACGGCGGCCTGCGTGCCGGTGGCCCCGGTGCCCACCACCCCGGCCGAGATGATGGCCGCCCTGTCGGCGCCGCCGCCGCCGCGCTGCGATCAGCCGGCCTGGACGCTGGCCGGCATTTCCATGGCCGGGTTCAATATTCCGGCCTCGTTCGCTCTGGCGGCTTTCGCCGCCTGGGCGGCCCGCGGCTTCAGGAGGCGCCGATGACCGAGCCCAATACCCCCGCCGCCCCCATGCCCGGCGATCTTACGCCCGCCCAGCGCATGGCCCGGCTGCTGCGGGTGGATCAGGCCGGGGAATATGGCGCGGTGCGCATCTATCAGGGCCAGCGCGCCGTGCTGGGCAACCGCCCCGGCTGCGCCGAACTGCTGCGCCATATGGAGGAACAGGAACGCCACCACCTGCAAACCTTCAACCGCATGGTGGGGGAACGCCGCGTGCGCCCCACCCTGCTGCAGCCGCTGTGGCATCTGGCCGGCTTCGCCCTGGGGGCCGGCACCGCCCTTTTGGGGGAAAAGGCCGCCATGGCCTGCACGGTGGCGGTGGAAGAGGTGATCGACCAGCATTACGCCGATCAGGCCGCCCAACTGGACGAAAGCGAGGCCGACCTGTTGCGCACCGTGGAACAGTTCCGCGCCGAGGAGGTGGAACACCGCGATATCGGCCTGGCGCACGGCGCCGAACAGGCCGTGGGCTATCCGCTGCTGTCGGCCGCCATCAAAACCGGCTCGCGCCTGGCCATCTGGCTGTCGGAACGGATCTGAAGCCGATCAATCCATAACTCCACCCCAAAAGCCCTCTCCCCACCGGGGAGAGGGTTGGGTGAGGGGGCCTACGGCGTTTCCAGCTCCATGTCCCAATAGAGAAAGTCGCGCCAGCTTTCATGCAGATAGTTGGGCGGAAAGGCGCGGCCGTGGCTTTGCAGCAAACTGGTGCTGGGCTCGGCCGGGCGGATGCGGGGATGCATGTCGGCCTCGTGCGGCAGCAGGCTGCCCTTCCTCAGATTGCAGGGGCCGCAGGCGGTGACGATATTGCTCCAGGTGGTCAGCCCGCCCCGGCAGCGCGGGATCACGTGATCGAAGGTGAGATCGTGGCTGGGAAAGGGCTGGCCGCAATATTGGCAGGTGAAGCGGTCGCGCAGGAACAGGTTGAAACGGGTGAAGGCCGGGCGGCGGCTGGCGGGGATGTAGTCCTTCAGCGAAATCACGCTGGGCAGCGCCATCTCCCAGCGCGGCGAGCGGATGCGGCGGGCGTAATTGGCCACCACCGTCACCCGTTCGGCCACCACCGCCTTGACGGCATCCTGCCAGGGCCATAAAGACAAAGGGTAGTAGCTGAGCGGGCGGTAATCCGCGTTCAGGACCAAGGCAGGACAACCATCGAGCGTCATCTGCAAAAGCCTCCTCGGACACGAGGGATAGCTACTAGATGTCAGTGTATCTACCAGATGCGCGGCAACTCAAGCATAACAGTTCGGTGAATTCGCATTCGCGGAAAAAACATGGCTGCCTTCGTCACCCGCTTCGCCCCCAGTCCCACCGGCCTTTTGCATCTGGGCCACGCCCATTCCGCCCTGTTCGCCGCCCACCAGGCGGAAAACGGCGGGCGCTTCCTGCTGCGCATCGAGGATATCGACCCCGTGCGCTGCCGCCCCGGCTTTATCGCCGCCATCGAGGAGGATCTGGCCTGGCTGGGCCTCGCCTGGCCGCAACCGCTGCGCCGCCAGTCGCGGCATCTGGACGATTACGCCGCCGCCCTGGCCCGGCTGGAGGAACTGGGCCTGCTCTATCCCTGCTTTTGCACCCGCGCCGATATCGCCCGCGAGATCGAACAGGCGGGCCACGCCCCGCACGGCCCCGACGGCCCCCTCTATCCCGGCCTGTGCCGCGACCTGCCCCCGCACGAGGCGGCGGCGCGCCGGGCGGCGGGCCAGCCCTGCGCCCTGCGCCTCAATCTGCGCCGCGCCCTGGCCCTGACCGGGCCGCTGCGCTGGCGCGACCTCGATCAGGGCTGGCAAACCGCCGACCCCAGCCCGTTCGGCGACGTGGTGCTGGCCCGCAAGGACGTGCCCGCCAGCTACCACCTGGCGGTTACGGTGGACGATGCCCTGCAAGGCGTTACCCTGGTCACGCGCGGCCAGGATCTCTTCGCCGCCAGCCACCTGCACCGCCTGCTGCAAGCCCTGCTGGCCCTGCCGGTGCCCACCTGGCGCCACCACCGCCTGCTGGTGGACGAAACCGGCAAACGCTACGCCAAACGCAACCAAAGCCTGACCCTCCGCGCCCTGCGCGACGCCGGCAAAACCCCGTCCGAGGTGCGGGCGATGGCGGGGTTCTAAGGGGCGGGGGCGGTGTGTGGGGCGCGTGGTGAGGGAGAAGGTGATCGGGCTGCCGCCCGAACCCGCCCGGAAGGACGCGGTCCTTCCGGACCATCCTGGGGGCGGGTTTGCGCCCATGACGGGCGTTCCGAAAGGCAAAGCTGATTCCAGATAGCGGACGTTGCTTACAGGCCGGCTCATGTCGTGGTTGAGCAATCATTCAATTAGAGCATCTCCAACTGTTGACAGATCGCCCGTATTTTTTCTTGCGCATGGGTAGCCGCATCCAGATTTACCCAGTTACTCCACTGGATAATAGACCCAATGTTGAATTTGTGTGTCGCCGGCAGTTCGAGCACATGGTTATTCGCCCAAGCTTTGATGAAGCGATGCTGCCCGGAGGGATGTGTACCATTTAATTCGCACGGTTTCGTAAACTCAATGCCTGCACCCTCACTGCATTGCCCTGAATTGAAAACGTCGAAGAGTTTCAGCAGTTGCAGCGCAGATGTGTAGCGGCCAAGCGACGTGTTTCCTGTCCAAAGTTTGTCTAGTTTACTCGATTGAGCCTCCCCGCCTTCGATCAACTGGAAGAGCGCAAGCAGTTCCTCGCCATGGCCTCGACCGACTAGGCAGTTCAGGGCGAACTTGTCAGCCGCTTCCTCCTGAGCCGGCATCGGTGATGACACTTCATACGAGATCGACGTACATGGCACGGCGCGACGCACTTGCTCCATCTGCCCCATATGACCAAGACAGATATGCCCCAGTTCGTGCAGTGCGAGAAAATCTAGCATCTGTTCATAGGTGGCCTGCACGCGATAGACGTAATGCCACGGCAGCAAGTCGAAGCGAGCCTCCTTCACCTTACCGAACGGATCCGCGACGCCCCCGCTCCTCAGGAACTCCTGAACCATCGACATCAGGGCACGATGGCTGGCGTACACCCACTCGAACGGATCAATGAGCGACACACCATCAGGGCCGCGAGGGACGAGACCTTGATGAAAGAGCCCGGTCGCCTGCGCCGACGTCACCGCCAGAATTGCGTAAAGGAAACACATTGAGAACGTGACGGGGCTAATAAGCACGAGAAAGCCGTGCTCGGTCCGCATTACTTCCGCGCCGAACTCGTTGTATGGCGATATCGCCAGCGCGACAGACGCTTCGGTTGTAAAAGCGTTCGTAACTTTGGCTGCGTGAATCGAGCGGTTCATGACACCGACGACGGCTGGTCCGAAGCCGTTACGGTGCTCGCTCACCATCCCGCAATCCTCAAAAAACGGAGACAGCAGATAGCGGCACGGGTGCCTGAGGCCTTTATCCGACGCGTAAACGTCAAGTTCATTCGCCACATACGTTGCCCGCTCAGCCCGTGTCACAAGGCGGACACCATCTTCGCCGAGGAACCTGAGGTAATCCTCCTGAAGGAGATTCAGCGACATTCCGTTACCCGCAAAGATTATGCAATCGCCCTTTGACAATCAGAACTGCCAACGTCCCAACTGGCACGCTGATCGTCGACGCGCTTAAAATGTCGACCACAACGCCCGCAATATCGGCCAAGTTCTGGGCGGCGGGCTCGTTCAAGTAGGCAACCACACGCGGATCATTGCAGATAGCCCCCTTGAGGGACGCTAGGACGCCATTCATCCAGCGTCTTGCGCGTTCTTTTCTGCTTTCGTCGTCCATCGGTCCGCTGTAACGGATTTCGCCGCTCGCAATCAGTTGATTCGCAAGGTCGAGAAGCAATTCGTCTTCATTTTTTTCGAAATAAGCTGCGCTAACTGTCATGTTTTCCTCAATTTTGAGATGACAGGGCGGGCCTTACCATGCACCGCATGCAAACGTCATTACACCACTCGCCTCCGACATTGCCAAGGCCTGCTTAGGGTCAAATCTCACCAAAAAATTATCGACAAACTACCGTCTCATATCCTGCCTTCGTTGCCAGAAATCGGTCAGTCTGGATTCGGCCCATCCCCGCCACACAGTCCCCATCCTCCGGAAGTCAAGAAGGCCGCGCCTTCTTGTGGGTGCAGGGCAAAGCCCTGCTTCTTCCCAATGGCGGGTCTCCTGCCCCTCAGCGCAGGTCCTCGTCGAACAGGTCGGCCAGTTGGCTCATCACCGTGCCGCCCAGGTCTTCGGCGTCGGAGATGGTAACGGCGCGGCGGTAGTAGCGGGTCACGTCGTGGCCGATGCCGATGGCGGCCAGTTCCACGGGGGAGCGGGTTTCGATCCAAGTGATGACTTCGCGCAGGTGGTGTTCCAGGTAGCTGCCGTTATTGACCGAGAGGGTGGAATCGTCCACCGGGGCGCCGTCGGAGATCACCATCAGGATGCGGCGTTGTTCCGGGCGGGCCAGCAGGCGGTCGTGCGCCCACAGCAGGGCCTCGCCGTCGATATTTTCCTTCAGCAGGCCTTCGCGCAGCATCAGGCCGAGATTTTTGCGGGCGCGGCGCCAGGGGGTGTCGGCGGCCTTGTAGACGATATGGCGCAGGTCGTTGAGGCGGCCGGGCTGGGCGGGTTTGCCCTCGGCCATCCATTTCTCGCGGGCCTGTCCGCCTTTCCAGGCCTTGGTGGTGAAGCCGAGGATTTCCACCTTCACGCCGCAGCGTTCCAGGGTGCGGGCCAGGATATCGGCGCTCATCGAGGCCACGGTGATGGGCCGCCCGCGCATGGAGCCGGAATTGTCGATGAGCAGCGAAACCACGGTATCGCGGAAGTCGGTATCCTTTTCCAGCTTGAACGACAGGCTTTGCAAGGGGTTGATCACCACCCGGGCCAGGCGTCCGGCGTCCAGCAGGCCCTCGTCGAGGTCGAACTCCCAGGCGCGGGTCTGTTTGGCCATCAGGCGGCGTTGCAGGCGGTTGGCCAGGCGGCTGACCACGCCCTGCAGGTGGGTCAGCTGCTGGTCCAGCAACTGGCGCAGATGGGTCATTTCCTCGGGGTCGCACAGATCCTCGGCGGCCACCACCTGATCGAAGGCGGTGGTGAAGGCGCGGTAGGGGGTGGCGCCGCCGTCCTGGAAGCGGCTGTTGTGGCCGGGGCGGGCCCGGCTGGGGCCGGCGGCCTCGTCGGCGCCCTGGCCCGGCACCTTCAGGCTGTCGCCGTCGCCGTCCTCCTCGCCCTCCTCGGCGCCGCTGCTCTCGGCGTCGCCCTCCTGGCCCTGCTCCTCGCCCTGGCCGGGGCTGCCCCGGCTGTCGTCGGAGGCGGATTTCTCCTGCGGGGTGCTGTCGCCGCCCTGGGATTCGGCGCTCTCCTCCTCGCGCTCCAGCTCCTCGTCCGGCGGGTCGATCTCCTGGGCCTCGATCTCCAGCAGGGCGATGATCTCGCGCAGGATTTTGTCGAAGCGGTCCTGGTCGGCCAGGCTGTCGGCCAGGCGGGGCAGGGTGGCGCCGATGCGGCCTTCCAGATGGTCGCGCCACAGTCCCACGGCCTTGGCGGCGGCGGGGGGTAGAGGGGCGGCGGTGAAGCGTTCGCGGGCCAGCAGGCGCACCGCCTCGGCCAGGGGCATCTGCTCGCGGGTTTCGATCTGGTCGTAGCCCTCGGCGCGGTAGCGGGCTTCCAGGGACTGGGCCAGATTGTGGGCCAGGCCGGGCATGCACCGCCCGCCCAGGCTTTCGGCGCGGGCCTGGGCCACGGCGTTGTAGATGTCGCGGGCCTCCTGGCTGGCGGGCAGGCGGCGGGCGTGCAGGGCTTCGTCCACATAGCGCAGGCGGCAGGCGGCGGCATCGGCGGCGCCGCGCAGCAGCATGAGATCGCGGGCCGACAGGGCGCGGGGCGGCACCGGCAGGCGCACCTGATCGCCGCGCACGCAGGAGGGGCCAACGCCGTACTGCACCGAAATATCGCCGCGCCCGGCGATGGCGCGCACCGTGGCGGTGGTAACGCGCCGCGCCAGATCGGCGGGGCTTTCGTGCTGGCCGGAAAGCCCCGCGCCCTTATCGCTGCCGCTCATGACCGTCCCTTATCGCTGCCGCTCATGTCGCGCTCAGCCCACCACGGCGCGGGCCAGGGTTTCCGGCAGCTCCACCCCGAAGCAGCGCTGGTAGTATTCGGCCACCAGCGGGCGTTCGGTCTCGTCGCACTTGTTGAGGAAGGTGAGACGGAAGGCGAAGCCGGTATCGCCGAAGATGCGCATGTTCTCGGCCCAGGTCAGCACCGTGCGCGGGCTCATCACCGTGGAGATATCGCCGTTGATGAAGCCCTGGCGGCTGAGATCGGCCACCTGCACCATGCGGCTGATGGTGCCGGCGCCGAAGCGCGGATCGATGTCTTCCATCTTGGCCTGCACGATGTTCACCTCGGCATCGTGTTCCAGATAATTAAGGGTGGTGACGATGTTCCAGCGGTCCATCTGGCCCTGGTTGATCTGCTGGGTGCCGTGATAAAGGCCGGTGGTGTCGCCCAGGCCGATGGTGTTGGCGGTGGCGAACAGGCGGAAGGCGGCATGGGGGCGGATCACCCGGCTCTGGTCCAGAAGGGTCAGCTTGCCCTCCACCTCCAGGATGCGCTGGATGACGAACATCACGTCGGGGCGGCCGGCGTCGTATTCGTCGAACACCAGGGCGGTGGGATGCTGCAGGGCCCAGGGCAGGATGCCTTCGCGGAATTCGGTCACCTGCTGGCCGTCCTTCAGCACGATGGCGTCCTTGCCGATGAGGTCGATGCGGCTGACATGGCTGTCGAGGTTGACGCGGATGCACGGCCAGTTGAGGCGGGCCGCCACCTGCTCGATATGGGTGGATTTGCCGGTGCCGTGATAGCCCTGCACCATAACGCGGCGGTTGAAGGCGAACCCGGCCAGGATGGCCATGGTGGTATCGTGGTCGAACAGATAGGCCTCGTCGCGGTCGGGCACATGTTCGCTGCCCTGGCTGAAGGCGGGCACCCGCAGATCGGTCTCGAGGCCGAACACCTCGCGCACCGACAGGGTGATGTCGGGGGCGGCCAGGGGGTGATCGGAGGGCAGGGCGGTTTGGGGCATGTCACTCATGAAAAGAACCTGTCGCGAAGATCCAAGGGGTGTGTGTCTCAGTCGGCCAGGGCGTCCAGCAGGATCTGGTAGGCCTGGCCGATCTGTTTGAAGCGTTCCTCCGCCGCCTTGTCGCCGTTGTTGGCGTCGGGGTGGTGCTGTTTGCAAAGATCCTTGTAGCGGGCCTTCAAGGCCTCCACCGTCAGGGGGGTGCCGAGGCCCATCAGCGCCAGGGCCTGTTCCTCGGCCGGGGGCGGGCGGCGCTCGCGCGAGGGGGGCGCCATGTCGTCCTCGAAAAAGCCGAAGCCGTCCTTCACCCGCTCGGGGTCCAGGCGCCAGCGGCCGCCGCTCATGGTGCCCAGGGGCCAGGTGGGGCGCTGCCAGGTGGTGTCGAGGCGCACCATGCGCTCGATCTCCTCGGGGCGCAGGCCGGCGTAATAGTCCCAGGCCAGATTGTACTGGCGCACATGTTCCAGTCAGAACCAGTAATAGTCGGTCAGGGCATCGCGGGATTTGGGGGCGCGGTATTCGCCGCCCTGGGTACAGCCGGGATGATCGCAGGGCCGGAAATCCCCTTGCGGAGCGGTTTTGTCGCGCGGCGGCCAGAATTTCCGTGTTTGTCCGGTCATGATGCCCCACTATGCTCGGAGCGGCCAGATCTGGCAATCATCCTGTCGGAAAAGGCGGGGCGGGTATTTTGTCAAATAAAATAGGGGTATTCATGTCGGTGCGCGCGCGGATGGAAGCGAAATTGACGGCGGCCCTGTCGCCGCTGCGGCTTGAGATCGAGGACGACAGCGCCCGCCACGCCGGCCATGGCGGCGCCCCCGCCGGCGGTGAAAGCCACTTCAGCGTGCGGATCGTGGCCGAGGCCTTCGCCGGGAAAACGCGGGTGGAGCGGCAGCGGATGGTTTATAGTGTACTGGCCGAGGAACTGGCCGGCCCGGTGCACGCCCTGGCGCTAACAGCGCAAACCCCGGCGGAAGCGGCCTGACCGGGGCGGTTTTTCGCGCGGCGCGCTCCGCCGTTAGGCGGGGGGAGTGGTGGAGACGCATTAAACCTTTAGTCGTACTTTTTTGTATGGCACCCGCCTGGGGTGTATTCTTGTTGCAATCGGATGGTCACATCGCTTATGAATGCGGCGTGATTTGAACCTTTTCCAGGGAGTACACCATGCCGGGAGGATCTCTCCTCAATCGCAATGTCACCATTGCGGGGCGGCGCACCAGCATGAAGCTGGAACCGGACATGTGGGATGCCCTGGACGAGCTGTGCCGCCGCGAACGCGCCACCGTGCACGAGGTGTGCACCACCGTGGCCAGCCGGCATCGCGGCAATAATCTGACGGCGGCCATGCGGGTGTTCATCCTGGGCTATTTCCGCGCCGCCGCCACCGAGCTGGGGCATCAGGCGGTGGGGCATGGGCCGGTGCAGGAGCGCACTCCGGCTCCGCGCCGCGAACTGGCCGTGGCGGCGGACTGATCCCGCCCGGCCAATGATTTGACCCGTTGAGCCACCCGCCCCCGCGGCCTGGTCCGGCCGCGGGGGCGGGTGCGTTTACAGCACGGTGAGCATCGAGGCCACCAGCGGGTGGCGCACGATGTCGCGGTCGGTCAGCTGCACCACCGCCACCTCGGGCAGGCCGTTCAGGCGGTCGGCGATCTGGGCCAGGCCGGAAATGCCGGGCAAAAGGTCGCTCTGGTCGGGGTCGCCGGTGAGCACCATGGTGGAATGCCAGCCCAGGCGGGTCAGCAGCATTTTCAATTGGCCGTAGGTGCAGTTCTGCGCCTCGTCGATGACCACGAAGGCGTTGTTCAGGGTGCGCCCGCGCATGAAGGCGATGGGGGCGATCTCGATGGAGCCGTCGGCGATGGCGGCGCGCAGGCGTTTGCCGCCCATGCGGTCGGACAGGGCGTCGTAAAGCGGGCGCAGATAGGGGGCCAGCTTCTCCTGCATGTCGCCGGGCAGAAAGCCCAGGCTTTCCCCGGCCTCCACGGCGGGGCGCGACAGCACGATGCGGCCCACCCGGCCCTCGTCCAGGGCCTCGACGGCGGCGGCGATGGCCAGATAGGTCTTGCCGGTGCCGGCCGGACCCAGGGCCAGGGTCAGATTGAACTCCTCGAAGGCCTCCAGCAGGGCCTGCTGGTTTTCCCCCTGGGGGCGCACTTTCTTCACATAGCTCTGGTCGCGCTGGGGATCGTCCGCCAGGGGATCCCAGCCCTGGGCGGCATGGCGGCCGTACAGGGGATGGACGTTGCTGATGGGCTTGGTCTGCACTTGTCGGGAACGCTTGGCCATTCGAAGCTCCTGAAAGTGAAAAAGCCTCCCGGCGACGGAGAGGCTTTTAATGAAAGCGATGGCGGTGCGGCAGTCGGACTGCCGGGCAGTCCTGGATCGGGGAAACGGTCATATGCAATCGGTGTCGGAACGGACCCATGCATCTTCCTCCAACCAGGGGGACGAGAAGAATCCTAACGGAGGACTGCCCGCCATGCCACCGTTTCTTGGGGTGTAAACGAAAGTTCACGCCAGATATTGAGGCACTCCGCCGCCGGAGTGGTTATCCCGGAACCGGCGCAGCCGGTGACTAGCGCGTTGAGCGCGCCGGAGCGTTGCCGAAGCGAAAGCGCAGGCATAAGTGAGGACAAGCCAAGGCGGGCGGGAGCCCGCCGCCCGGCGCCTGAGGGGCATATAGAAAAACCCCTCCGGGCATATCTCCTAGTGATCCGACCCATGCAGGATGACGTCGGCGAGGCCGGTGTCGTAGCTCTGGCCGTCGGGGGTGAGGGAGAGGGCGAAGGGGAAGCTCTGCTTGATCAGGCCCTTGCGTTCCAGGGCCACCCACACCGCCTGGTTGGCCAGGCCGGTGGCGTCGGCGGCCATCACCACGCGGCGGCCGATATGGAAATGGTTGCCGTGCGGCTGCGGGATATTGGCGATGAACACCTCGCCGGTGTCGGCATTGCGGGTGGAAAGCTCGGGATAGCGGGCCATTTCCTGCAACAGGGTCAGGGTGCGCAGCTGCAGGGGATTGAGCTTCAGGGGATTGACTTTGGCGGGCATGCAAACGGTCCTTTAAGGGTAAAGCCGGCGCCAGTGGGCCAGCAGCATCATGGTGGAAAGATCGAAAGGGGAGATTTTGGGCAGGATCCGCGCTTGTTCAAGGGTAAACAGCGCCATGTCGGCGCCTTCCTGCTGGCGCAGGGTGGAGAGGGCGCGCAGCGGCAGGGGCACCAGGAACCAGTCGTTGCGCACGATGCGCCGGGCCGGACGGGGCAGGGTGTAAAGGGATTGGTGAACCAAGCGCAGCGTGGCGGGTTGGAAGGCCAGTTCCTCCATCAGTTCGCGGCGCAGGGCCTGTTCGGCGCTTTCCCCGGCCTCGGCATGGCCGCCGAAGCAGGCCCAGTGGCCGGGCAGGGCGATGCCGGGGATGTCGTCGCGCAGTTGCAGCAGGAAGCGGTCGTCCTCGGTCAGCAGCAGGGCGGTGACGCCGTGGGCGTCGGCGGCGGCGTCGGGCGCGGGATCGAGAGGGGGGTAGGGCGGCGGGGGGAAGGGCATCAGGCGATCCTGCCAGGGTCATCGTTTGAACGCGCGAGGGGTGTTCGCTCGAAGGGGGTTTTGGCCGCGTTGGCGCGATGAGCGCCCGCGCAACCGTTTGCGCGCAAGCCAAGCTGGCGGCACGCCAGCGCCCGGCGCCTGAGCGGACATGTGAAAACCAGGGCAATCGGGTTCGGCCCGATCGCCCTGGCGATCCTGCCCACTTTCCCGGCGCGGCGGAATCAAAAAAGGGGCGCCCCGATGGGACGCCCCTGATTTTGCGGAGTGGGAGGGGATCAGTCGTGGATGATTTCGCCGTGCAGCGAGTAGTCCAGACCTTCCACTTCCTGCTCGGCGGTCACGCGCAGGCCCATGGTCTTGTCGATCACCTTGAACAGGATGAAGGAGACCACGGCGCACCAGACGATGGTCACCAGGATGCCTTCGGCCTGAATGCCCAGCTGGGCGAAGTTGCCTTCCAGCACGCCGGAGGTGCCGCCGATGCCCTTGACCGCGAACACGCCGGTCAGCAGGGCGCCGGTGATGCCGCCCACGCCGTGCACGCCGAAGCTGTCGAGGCTGTCGTCATAGCCCAGCATGTGCTTGAGGCCGGTGGCGCCCCAGAAGCAGACCACGCCGGCCACCAGGCCGATGATCAGGCCGCCGGTCGGGCCGACGAAGCCCGAGGCCGGGGTGATGGCCACCAGGCCGGCCACGGCGCCCGAGGCGGCGCCCAGGGCCGAGGGCTTCTTGCGGATGATCCATTCCACGGCCATCCAGGTGCAGGCGGCGGCGCCGGTGGCCAGCTGGGTCACGGTCATGGCCATGCCGGCACGGCCGTCCGAGGTCAGGGCGGAACCGGCGTTGAAGCCGAACCAGCCCACCCACAGCAGCGAGGCGCCGATCAGGGCGTAGGCCAGGTTGGCCGGGGCGAAGTTTTCGGTGCCGAAGCCCTTACGCTTGCCGACCACCAGGCAGCCCACCAGACCGGCCACACCGGCATTGATGTGCACCACGGTGCCGCCGGCGAAATCCAGCACGCCCCACTTGGCCAGCAGGCCGGTGTTGGTGGCCCACACCATGTGCGCGATGGGCACATAGACCAGCAGCAGCCAGCCGGTGGTGAACACCATCAGCGAGGAGAACTTGACGCGATCGGCCAGCGAGCCCACCAGCAGAGCCGGGGTGATGATGGCGAAGGTCATCTGGAACATCATGAACACGGATTCAGGGATGGTGCTGCCGGGGAACAGCGTATCCTTGCCCATGCCGGCCAGGAAGAAGCGGGACATGTCGCCGAAGAAGGGCGAGGTGGCGCCATGGCCGTCGGTGAAGGCCAGGGTGTAGCCGATGATGCCCCACAGCACGGTGACCAGGGCGGTGATGCCGAAGCTCTGCATGATGGTGGCGAGAATGTTCTTCTTGCGCACCATGCCGGCGTAGAACAGGGCCAGGCCGGGGATGGTCATCAGCAGCACCAGGGCCGTGGAGGTCAGCATCCAGGCGGTGTCGGCCTTGTCCAGGGTGGGGGCCGGAGCGGGGGCGGCGGGGGCGGTCTGAGCCAGGGCCTGACCGCACCACAGGGTGGCGGTCACGGCGGCCGTGGAGGCCAGAGCGGTAATCTTGCGGGACATCTTGTGCATCTGTTGCTTCTCCCGGTTAGAGCGCGGCGTCGTCGGCTTCGCCGGTGCGGATGCGCACCACCTGGGCCAGTTCGCTGATGAAGATCTTGCCGTCGCCGATCTTGCCCGTGTTGGCGGCCATGCGGATGGCGTCGGCCACCTTTTCGGCCAGATCGTCGCTGACGGCGATCTCGATCTTGATCTTGGGCAGGAACGACACGGCGTATTCCGCGCCGCGATAGATTTCGGTTTGCCCCTTCTGGCGGCCAAACCCTTTGACCTCGCTCACGGTCAGACCCTGCACGCCGAGACCGGACAGAGCTTCCCGGACCTCGTCGAGCTTAAACGGCTTAATGATGGCGATGATGTATTTCATCGAATCCCCCGATAGGTTGTCTATCAATCGCCGGAGGAAACCGTAAGGCTCCCATGGCTTGCCCCCATGATTTCAAGAAGCGTGCCAATCGCGGATTTCCGCCTTTTCCCCAGGGCGAAAATGCCCATTAATGAATCGTGCGTGAGCGCCTGCACAAAAAATGAACTGTCATAAAATGATGTTGCCTTATATTTCATCTTTTATGGCGCGGGTGATATTTTTGAGGCAAAATCAAAGGTCTGGAGGAGGGGGCTCCGCCAGGAAAAAGGGTTGTTACCCTTTGACCCGTCTTGTGAAACCATCGGGGTGTCGCCTTATTGGAAAATATGAATGCGTATGAACTCATTCCCATTCATGGAGGCGTTTAAGAAATGAACTCAATCCGTTCCAAGCTGATTACCGCCGCGCTGGCCGTGATCGGTGCCTGCGCCATGGGCATCGTCGCCCTGGGGCGCGGTGAAACCGTCAACGCCGTCTGGCTGGTCATCGCCGCGGTGTCGGTCTATCTGATTTCCTATCGCCTGTATGGCCTCTTTATCGCCAAACATGTGCTGTGCCTGGATCAGACGCGCGCCACCCCGGCCGTGCGCCATAACGACGGCCTGGATTTCGTGCCCACCAATAAATATGTGCTGTTCGGCCATCACTTCGCCGCCATCGCCGGCGCGGGGCCGCTGGTGGGGCCGGTGCTGGCCGCCCAGATGGGCTATTTGCCGGGCACCTTGTGGATTTTGCTGGGGGTGGTGTTCGCCGGCGCCGTGCAGGACTTCATGGTGCTGATCTTCTCGTCGCGGCGCGACGGCCGTTCGCTGGGCGACATCATTCGCACCGAAATGGGCCCGGCCGCCGGGGCGCTGGCCCTGGTGGGGGTGTTGCTGATCATGATCATCATCGTGGCCATCCTGGCCCTGGTGGTGGTGAAGGCCCTGGCCGGCAGCCCGTGGGGCACCTTCACGGTGGTCTCGACCCTGCCTACCGCCATCCTCATGGGGCTTTATTGCCGTTACATCCGCCCCGGCCGCATCGGCGAAATGTCGCTGATCGGCTTCGTGCTGCTGATGTCGGCCCTGGTGGGCGGGCAGTATGTGGCGCAAAGCCCGGTGCTGTCGCCCTTCTTCACCTATAACGGCCGCCAGTTGGCCATCGCCATCATGATCTACGGTTTCGTGGCCTCGGTGCTGCCGGTGTGGCTGCTGCTGGCCCCGCGCGACTATCTGACCACCTTCCTCAAGGTGGGCACCATCGTCGCCCTGGCCATCGGCATCGTGGTGGTGCTGCCCGACCTCAAGATGCCCGCCGTCACCAAGTTCATCGACGGCACCGGCCCGGTGTTCAAGGGCTCGCTGTTCCCCTTCCTGTTCATCACCATCGCCTGCGGCGCGGTGTCGGGCTTCCACGCCCTGATCAGTTCGGGCACCACGCCGAAGATGCTTGAGAACGAGATGCAGGGCACCTTCATCGGCTATGGCGGCATGCTGATGGAAAGCTTCGTCGCCATCATGGCCATGGTGGCGGCCAGCGTCATCGATCCCGGCGTTTACTTCGCCATGAACAGCCCGGCCGGGCTGATCGGCACCGATCCGGCGCATGCCGCCTCGGTGATTTCCTCCTGGGGCTTCGTGGTCACCCCCGACATGCTGATCCAGATCGCCCAGGACGTGGGCGAGAAGACCATCATGTCGCGGGCCGGCGGCGCGCCCACCCTGGCGGTGGGCATGGCGCACATCTTCTCGCACGTCATCGGCGGCAAGGCGCTGATGGGCTTTTGGTATCACTTCGCCATCCTGTTCGAGGCGCTGTTCATTCTGACCTCGGTGGATGCCGGCACCCGCGTGGCCCGCTTCATGATCCAGGACATGGTGGGCGTGGTGGTTCCGGCCTTCCGCGAAACCAGCAACTGGTTCAACAACGTGGTGGGATCGGCCGTGGCCGTGGCGCTGTGGGGCTATTTCCTCTATGCCGGCGTCACCGATCCGTTGGGCGGCATCCATACCTTGTGGCCGCTGTTCGGCATCTCCAACCAGATGCTGGCCGGCATCGCTCTCATCATGTGCACCGTGGTGCTGTTCAAGATGAAGCGGGGGCACATGGCCTGGGTGCCCATGGCTCCGGCGCTGTGGCTGCTGATCTGCACCCTGACCGCCGGCTGTCAGAAGGTGTTCAGCAGTGATCCGGCCATCGGCTTCTGGGCCGCGGCCAACCGCTTCGACGCCGCCCTGGCCCAGGGGCAGGTGCTGGCCCCGGCCCAAAGCCTGGATCAGATGCGTCAGGTGGTGCTGAACAACCGTATCGATGCCGTCATGGCCGCCCTGTTCGTGCTTCTGGTGCTGGCCATGGTGGTGGCCGGGGTGGTGTCGGTGCTCAAAGCCCGGCGCGACCCCACTGTCTCAACCCATGAAATCGGTGCCGAGGCACGGGTGCCGGGGATGGTGGGAGATGCTTGAGGACTTTAAGGCTTTCGCCAGGGCGGTGCGGCAGACCGGGCGTCTGATGGTCGGAATTCCCGACTACGACACCTATGTCAACCATTGCCGGGCCACCCATCCCGATCAGCCGGTCATGAGCTACGAGGAGTTTTTCCGCGAGCGTCAGGCCAATCGCTACGGGCTGGGGCGCAACGGCATGATGCGCTGCTGCTGAGAGAGCTGGTAAAAAGAAAGCCGCCGTCCCGCGATGCGGGGCGGCGGCTTTTCCGTGATCGGCCGGTCTTATTTCAACGCGCACCGCCGGTCTTATTTCAACGCGCACCGCCGGTCTTATTTCAACTCGCAGCGCTGGTCTTATTTCAACTCGCACCGCTCGGCGGCCACATCGGCGAAGCCGCGGTTGACCGAGGCGGTGATGGTCAGGTGCAGCTCGGCGTTGCCGTGCAGGGGCACCGAGCGTTCCAGGGGCAGCTTGCCGCCGAGATCGGGCAGGCGCTGCCCGGCCTGGGCCAGATGCAGGCGCACCGGCAGATCGGGATCGAACCAGGATTCGCGGCCGTTGTCGGCGCCGATGCCGTCGGCCGAAACGTCGATGCCGTCTTCCAGGCGCACCACGGTGGAGCTGGCCAGGGCGCGGGCCTTCGGCGTGCGCACCAGGAAGCGGCGCACCGGCAGGGCCTGGCACTGGCGCGGCAGCGGCGCCGTGCGCAGCAGGTAAGAGACGCGCTTGGGATCGAAGCCCTCGGCGATGCGGGCCTGGGCGGCGGCGATGATGTCCTTCATCTCGTCGCTGGGCTTGGTCTGTTCGTAAAGGTTTTTGAGCTGCTCGCTCTGTTTGCGCTGCTCGTTCAGAGCGGCGCGGTCGCCCTCGGCCTGCTCCTTGGCCTTGGCCACATCGCTGGTGGCGCTGTCCAATTGCGCCTTCAGGGTGGCGACTTCGCCCTTGGCGACGCGGTAGCCCACCTCGTAGGCATAGAAAATCAGCATGCCGAAGACCCCGCCGGCCACCAGCAGCTTCAAAAAGATGCCGAACAAGCGCCTGCGGCGTTCTTCGTTTCGTCGGCTTCTACGGCGTTGCATAATATCGTCTCTTTATCCCGAATCCCGAATCTCGAACGGGGCAACCTTAGCGGATTGCGCCCTCTGCCACCAGCGTGTAAAGCCGCCGCGGGCGGGAAACAAACGACGGTGCGCGCGGCGGGCCGCGCGCCCTTGGCCCGCCTCGCACGCCGTGGCAAGCTCCAAAAAATGGAGCTTGTTCGATGGGGTGGGTGCGGCCCCATCCCTGAGGAAGACTGGGAAAACCTGGGTTTTCGCCATTGGCATGAAATTTGCTTTACAGTGAGGACGTGTTCGCGCGAGAGGTATGTTGGAATGAGTTGGCAAATTCTGTGTGATTTCGACGGCACCATTGCCACCAAGGATGTGACCGATACCCTGCTGGAGCGCTTCGCCCTGGACGGCTGGGAAGAGATCGAGACGTCGTGGAAGGCGGGGCTGATCGGATCGCGGGATTGCATGGCCCGGCAGGTGGAGCTGCTGCGCGCCGACAAGGCCATGCTGGATGCCGCTTTGGACGAGATCGAGATCGATCCGGGTTTTCCCGCCTTTGTCGCCCTGTGCCGCCGCGAGGGCCTGCCGCTGACCGTGGTGAGCGATGGCCTGGATTACGCCATCCGCCGCATTCTGACCCGTCATGGCCTGGGCGATCTGCCCATCGTCGCCAATCACCTGGAGCAGGTGGCCGAGGACCGCTACCGCCTGTCCTTCCCCTATGCCAATGCCGGCTGCGCCAAGGGCAGCGGCACCTGCAAATGCAAGGTGGGCGAGGGCCTGACCGCCGGCGGCGCCATGAGCCTGCTGGTGGGCGACGGCACCTCCGACATGTGCGCGGCGGGCAGCGTGGATCTGGTGTTCGCCAAAGACAAGCTGCTGAGCTATTGCCGCGAGGAGGGGCTGCCGGTGGTGGCCTATCGCGATTTCGCCAATGCCACCCGGCAGCTGGCCGCCCTGCTGGACGAGGACGTTCCCGCCGCCACCCGCGCCGCGCCCGCCCAATAGGCCGCCCTTTTCCGATGTGACGCCGCCGGGGCTGTTCCGGCGGCTTCCCCATGGTTTCACGGCGGCCGCTGTCACCGCCGCCGTTTTATACTGGAGTATTCCGAAAGATGACCGAAAAGACCGAAGCCGAGCTGTTGCGCGACGAAGCGGAGTATTGTTCCTTTGGCGATACCGTCCACTATATCGATCCGCCCAAGATCTTCAGCCGCTGCGAAGGGTCCTATCTTTACGACGGCGCCGGGACGCCGTTCCTCGATCTGCAGATGTGGTATTCGGCGGTCAATTTCGGCTATGCCAATCCGCGCCTGAACGAGGCCCTGAAGAAGCAGATCGACACCCTGCCGCAGCTGGCCTGCCAGTATCTGCACAAGGAAAAGATCGAGCTGGCCACCAAGATCGCCCAGCGCGTGCAAAAGACCTACGGCAGCAAGGGCCGGGTGCATTTCAATGTCGGCGGCTCGCAGTCCATCGACGACAGTCTGAAGCTGGTGCGCAACGCCTGCGGCGGCAAAAGCCTGATGTTCGCCTTCGAGGGCGGCTATCACGGCCGTTCCATCGGCGCCTCGGCCATCACCTCCTCTTACCGCTATCGCCGCCGTTACGGCCATTTCGGCGACCGCGCCCAGTTCGTGCCCTTCCCCTATTGCTATCGCTGCCCCTACGGCAAGAAGAAGGACGATTGCGGCCTTTACTGCGTCGATCAGTTCGCCCGCATGTTCGAGACCGAATATTACGGCGTGTGGGATCCCAAGCACGGTTCGGCCGAATATGCCGCCTTCTACGTGGAGGCCATCCAGGGCACCGGCGGTTATGTGGTGCCGCCGGCCGGCTATTTCGAAAAGCTGAAGACGGTGCTCGACGCCCACAAGATCCTGCTGGTGGACGATGAGATCCAGATGGGCTTCTACCGCGCCGGCAAGTTCTGGGCGCTGGAGAACTTCAACGTCAAGCCCGACATCATCGTCTTCGGCAAGGCGGTGACCAACGGCCTCAATCCCATCGCCGGGCTGTGGGCGCGCGAGGAACTGATCAATCCGCAGATCTTCCCGCCGGGCTCCACCCATTCCACTTTCTCCTCCAACAGCCTGGGCACGGCGGCGGCGCTCGAAACCATCAAGATGATGGAAGAGACCGACTACGAGACCATGACCAAGGAAAAGGGCGCCTACTTCCTGGCCGGGATCCGCGAGCTTTACAAGAAGCACAAGATCATCGGCGATGTGGACGGCCTGGGCATGGCCCTGCGTATCGAGATCACCGGCGAGGATCGCTTCACCCCCGACAAGGCCATGACCGACAAGATCGTGGATATCTGCATGGCGGGCGATCTCGATGCCGGGGACGGCAAGAAGGTGGGCCTGGTGCTGGATATCGGCGGCTACTACAAGAACGTCATCACCCTGGCGCCCAGCCTGCACATCACCACCGAGGAGATCGATCTGGCCATCCGCCTGCTGGATCAGGCCTTCACCCGCGCCACCCGCTGACGGGGCGTTTCGGCGGCGCGGAAGGGGCAGGCCTTTCCGCGCCGCCGATCGCTTTTGACCAAGAGTTCAGGACCGCCGTTTTATGAGTAACGCCCACAGCCCGAAAAGCCTGTTCGAACGCAAAACCTGGTGGCAGCGCTTCAAGCTGAGCACGTTCGGCGCCATGCCCTGGTCGGGCCCCGGTTCGGTGCGGGACACCGACCTGTCGCAGAGCATCGCCGACGCCCGCTTCCACATGCCCGGCGGCAAGGCGGCGGTGCTGCTGATCCACGGCCTGACCGGCACCCCCACCGAAATGCGCTTTATCGGCAAGGGGCTGGCCAATGCCGGATTCACGGTCTACGGCATGCAGCTGGCCGGCCATTGCGGCACCGAGGCCGATCTGGTGAAAACCTCCTGGCCCGACTGGTACGCCAGCGTCGAGGCCGCCTACGAGGAGGTGGCGGCCAGGCACGAGGTGGTGTTCGCGGCCGGTCTGTCCATGGGCTCTTTGATGTCCATGCATCTGGCGGCGCAAAAGCCGGGACGCCTCAAGGCCATCGGCCTGATGTCCACCACCTTGAAATATGACGGCTGGTCCATTCCCCGGCTGTCCTTCCTGCTGCCGCTGTTTTTGCATACGCCGCTGGGGCGCAAATACCGCTTCGTGGAAAATTTCCCCTACGGCATCAAGGATGAGCGGCTGCGCCATCGCGTCGTGACCAACATGCTGGACGGCAATTCGGCCGAGGCCGGAAATCTCGGCATGACCGGGCTGTCGCTGCGCCAGTTGCTCACCTTCGTCGAGGTGGTGAAGGCGGAAATGCCGGCCATCAGGACGCCGGCCATTATTCTGCACGCCGCCGAGGACGACGTGGCCAGTGTGCGGAACGCCGATTACATCGAGGAGCATCTGGGCGGGCCGCGCAAGAAGGTGCTGTTCCACGACAGCTATCACATGCTGACGGTGGACCAGGAGCGCGGCAAGGTGGTCAAGGAACTGGTGGAGTATTTCCGCCAATATTGCGCGCCCGGGGATCTGGAACGGGCGGGGCGGAGCGGCGGCGAAACGCCGTAACCAGGAACGGACGGGGAGCGGCATGAAGCGGCTGCTGCAAGGTTTCAAGACGTGGCTCGGCACCATGCAGGGCAAGCTGATCATCGCCTCGCTGCTGATCAGCCTGGTGCCCACCGCCCTGGCCGCCGATATGACGGTGCGGCTGGTGCAGGGCGTGATGGATACCGACGTGGAATCCTTCCTGCACGAGACCTCGTTGCTATTTTTGAGCAATTTCAAGGAAAACCGCCTGGAAGGCGCGGCCCTGGCCCATTTCCTCTACGAAAACCACACCGCGTCCGATCCGGTGGTCCGGGCCAATCCCGCCTTTCTGCGCATGGCCGAAACCATGGGCTACGGTGTGATCGTCACCTATGATCACAACGATCACACCGTGCTTTATTCCAATTATCCGGTGCGTCATTTCGAGATTCTGTCCAATCAGGAGGGCAGCAATCTTTACAGCCTGCACATGGCCAACCGCAGCCCGGTGATGACCGGCGGCGTTTACACCTATCAGGCCGGCGGCCATCAGTACGATATTCTGGTGGGCAACTGGCTGGACGAGAATTTCATCGAGAATCTGCGTTCGGTCACCTCCATCGATCTCAGGCTTTATTTCCGCCTGAAGAACGGCTTCCGCCTGATCTACGCCTCGCGCACCGACGTGCAGCCCGGCACCGAGCTGACCGGCGAAGCCGCCGAGGCCATGCTGCACGGGGTGGACAGCTTCTATGATCCCCAGGCCGAGGATGGCCGCTTCCGGGTGGAATATCTGCCGGTGCGCAATGCCAGCGGCCAGGTGGTGGGGGTGGTGTCGGCGGGCTTGCGGGTGACCGAGGTGCCGGCCATCGGCGATCTGCCGGTGCATATCATTTTTTCGGTGTTCCTCAGCGGCGCCGTGCTGACGGCCCTGGCCGGACTGTTCGTCACCCGCCGGCTGTCGCGGCCGCTGCGCTCGTTGTCCAAGGGGGTGCGCTCCATCAGCGAGGGGGATTACGGCCAGCGCGTGCAGGTGCAGGGCAAGGACGAGGTGGCCGAACTGGCCGAATCCTTCAACACCATGGCGGAGAAATTGGGACAGTTGCAGGCCCTGGAGGCCGAGCTGCGCCGCCGCGACCGCCTGTCGGGGCTGGGCGAGGTGGCGGTGGGCATCGCCCACGAGGTGCGCAATCCCTTAGGCACCATCAAGACCTCGGCGGAACTGGTGCGCAAGCGCGACGGCGTGGCCCCCACCGACGCCAAGCTGTTGGGCTACGTCATCGACGAGGTGCGGCGCATCGACAGCCTGATCGAGGAATTCCTGTCGTTCGCCAAGCCGCGCCCGCCGCAGCTGCGGGCCATGCGCCTGACCACGGTGGTGGAGCGGGTGGCCACCTTCTGCGAACCGGAGCTGACCCGTCACGGCGTGGCCCTGGTGGTGGAGGACGACAGCCGCGGCGCCGAGATCCTGGGTGACGAGGACCATCTGTTCCAGGCCTGCCTCAATCTGGTGCTGAACGCCATCGACGCCATGAAGGATGGCGGTCGCCTGCTGATCAGCCTGCGTCAGGAGCAGGGGCGTCTGCTGCTGGCCTTCAACGATACCGGCCTTGGCATTCCGCCGGAATTGCAGGAAAAGATCTTCAACCCCTTTTTCACCACCAAACCGCGCGGCACCGGCTTGGGCCTGGCCAAGGTGTTTTCGGTGATGGAAAGCCATCAGGGCCGGGTGGATTGCCGCAGCGTTCCCGGCCAGGGCAGTGTTTTCACGCTGATTTTGCCGGTCTTCATGCGAAAGGGCGACAATGCCGCACACCATTCTGCTGGTTGACGACGAAGCGCGCCTGGCCGACGTGACCGCCGTGGCGCTGGAGGAGCTGGGCTATCACGTGCTGACGGCGGCCAGCGGCGCCGAGGCCCTGGCCCTGCTGGACGGCGAACCGGTGGATCTGTTGCTGACCGACCTCAGAATGCCCGGCCTGTCCGGGCACGAGCTGATGCTGGCGGCGCGGCGCCTGCGCCCGCAGCTGCCGGTGGTGGTGATGACCGCCTACAGCTCGGTGAAGGACGCCGTGCAGGTGATCAAGGAAGGCGCCTTCGATTATGTGAGCAAGCCCTTCGAGATCGACGATCTCGACAAGACCCTGAAAAACGCCCTCAAGCTGTCGGACGTGCTGGCCAGCAACGAGCGGCTGCGCAGCGAGCTGGAGGGGCGCTATCGCTTCGAAACCCTGGTGGGCAGCAGCCCGTCGTTCCGCCGCGTTATCGAAAGCATCGCCGAGGTGTGCGAAAGCCGGGCCAATGTGCTGCTCACCGGCGAATCCGGCACCGGCAAGGAGCTGGTGGCCCGCGCCATTCATTACAACAGCCCGCGCAAGGATCGCCCCTTCGTGGCCCTGAACTGCGCCGCCATTCCGGAAGGGCTTTTGGAATCCGAGCTGTTCGGCCATGTGAAGGGGGCGTTCACCGGCGCCGTCTCCACCCGCGAAGGGCGTTTCGCCCAGGCCGACGGCGGCACGCTGTTTCTCGACGAGATCGGCGACATGCCGCTGCCGGTGCAGGCCAAGATCCTGCGGGTGGTGCAGGAGCGCGCTTTCGAGCGGGTGGGCAGCAGCCAGACCCGCCAGGTGGATGTGCGGCTGATCGCCGCCACCAACAAGGATCTGCAGGCGGCGGTGCAGCAGGGCGCGTTCCGCGACGATCTTTACTACCGCCTCAACGTTTTTCCCATCGCCCTGCCGGCCCTGCGCGACCGCGCCGAGGATGTGCCGGCCCTGGCCGCGCATTTCCTGGAGATTCTCGGGGTGGGCATGGGGAAACGGCTGGACGGCTTCACCCCGGCCGCCCTCAAGGCCATGAGCGATTACGGCTGGCCCGGCAATATCCGCGAACTGCAGAACTGCGTGGAGCGCGGCCTGATCGTGGCCAAGGGACGGCTGGTGGATGTGCAGGATCTGCCCCGCTATCTGTTCGCCAACCAGCAGCAGCAGCAGGTGGAGGGACCGAAGTTCCCCATGAATCTCGATGAGGAACTGGCCCGCATCGAACAGGATTTTCTTCTGGCCGCCCTCAATCGCAGCGATGGCGTGCAGGTGGCGGCGGCGCAATTATTGGGCATCAACGAACGAAGCCTCTGGCATCGCATCAAGAAATACGGCATTCAGATCACGCGCCGGGCGGTGGGCGACGGCCCGTGAAGACGGGCCGCCCCCCATCCCGGCCTAATCCATCCGAGAGATCGACATGATGAGCTTTTTCCGTACCCTGTCCGCCCTGCTGGTGGCGGCCCTGCTGGCCGTCACCCTGTTCGCCGCCCCGGCCGCCCGCGCCGACGAGGTGGCCGACGCCCAGACCCTGGTCAACCATCTGATGAGCGACGCCATCGCCACCTTCGGCGGCAAGTCTCTGCCCATGGCCGAGCGCGGCCGCCAGCTGCGCCGCATGATCGGGCAGTACGCCGATGTGGATCTGGCCGCCAAGGACATCCTGGGCCGCTACTGGGACAAGGCCTCCCCGGCCCAGCAGGCCGAATTCAAGCCCCTGGTGGTGGATTACGCCGTGGGGTCGTGGAGCCGCCAGCTCTCCGATCTGCCCACCGATCAGCGGGTGGAGTTCACCACCAGCGAAACCACGCCCTCGGGCCGCCTGCTGCTGCATTCGCTGATGCACAACAGCAATGATGTGACCCCGGTGGACTGGATCATCGGCCATGCCGCCGACGGCCATCTGGTGATCGCCGATGTCGCCATCAGCGGCGTCAGCATCGTGCATACCATGCATGCCGATTTCAGCACCATCATCCGCGCCAACGGAGGCCAGCTGCCGCCGCTGTTCGACGCCTTGCGCACCAAGATCGCCAGCTACGGCACCGCCGGTCAGAACTGACGGACGGGATTTAATACCAAGTCGCGATGAGTTTGACTCATCGCGGCGCCGGTTAGGAGCAAGGCGACGCGCGCCTGATGGCGCAGTGAGGCAAAGCGCGCCATCAGGCACGACGCCAAGGGTTTCGGAGAAACCCGCCCGGCGCATGAGGGGGCGGTGATCGGTTCCGATCACCGCAATTCGGTATAAGAATCCGGCCCGCTTCGGCCCCTCGGCCGAGGCGGGCCGTTTTTTTCAGGGCAGGAACTGCTCGTCGAGAATGCGTTCCTCCAGATTGTGCTCGGGGTCGCACAGGAGGTCGAGGGCGATGGAACGGTCTTCCCGCACCTCGACGCGGATGACGTCGCGCACCTCGGTGAAATCGGCCACCGCCAGCACCGGCCGCTTTTGATCCTCCAGCACCTCGAAGCTGACGGTGGCGCGGTGCGACAGCAGGGCGCCGCGCCAGCGCCGGGGCCGGAAGGCCGAGATGGGGGTCAGGGCCAGCACCCCCGCCCCCATGGGCACGATGGGGCCGTGCGCCGACAGATTATAGGCGGTGCTGCCGGCCGGCGTGGCCACCAGACAGCCGTCGCAGATCAGCTCCTCCAGGCGGACGCGGCCGTCGATGCGCACGCGCAGCTTGGCGGCCTGGCGGGTTTCGCGCAGCAGCGAGACCTCGTTGATGGCCATGGCCTCGTGAATGGTGCCGTCGGCGGTGCGCGCCGTCATGGCCAGGGGGTGCAGATGCACGGTCTCGGCGCGGTTCAGCCGCTCCAGGAGATCGTCCTCGGCGTATTTGTTCATCAGAAAGCCCACCGTGCCCCGGTTCATGCCGTAGATGGGCAGGCGCCGCTCCATTTGGCGGTGCAGGTTTTCCAGCATGAAGCCGTCGCCGCCCAGGGCGACGATGACGTCGGCCCGGTCGGGCGGCGCCGAGCCGTAACGGTGGGTCAAATGCTTCAGCGCCCGTTGCGCGGTTTCGTTCTCGGCGGCAACGAAGGTGACGTTCTGAAAAGGCATGATGGAGGAGGCTTTGCGTGAAAAGCTTCTCAGCGGAAGCAGGGACGGCTATATCGTAAAGCAATTTTCCGGGCAGGGGAACGCCCCGCCCCACCCTTACGTCTCAGGCCGGAGCCAGAATGCCGCATCGTTTCCATCCTTCCATCCTGCGGGAATACGATATCCGCGGCGTGGTGGGAACCACCCTCTCGGATGCCGACGCCGAGGCGGTGGGCCAGACCTTCGGCACCCTGGTGACCCGGGCCGGCGGCCGCGTGGTCTGCGTCGGCCGCGACGGACGCTTGAGTTCGCCGGCGCTGGAGGCGGCCCTGGTGCGCGGCCTGGCCTCGGTGGGCCTCGAGGTGCGGCGCATCGGCTGCGGCCCGTCGCCCATGCTCTATTTCGCCACCCGCCATCTGGGCGCCGATGGCGGCGTGATGGTGACCGGCTCGCACAATCCGCCCGATCACAACGGTTTCAAGCTGGTGTTCGGCGGCAAGCCCTTCTTCGGCGAGCAGATCCGCCGCCTGGGCCGGGTGGCCGAGGCCGAGGAGATGGCGCCCGCCCTGGGCGGCAAGGCGGTGGAGGCGGAGGTGGGCGAGGCCTATCTGGCCCGCCTGCTGCAAGGCTTCCGTCCCGGCCGTCCGCTTTCGGTGGTGTGGGATTGCGGCAACGGCGCCACCGGCCCGCTGGTGGAGGCCTTGGCCGCCCGTTTGCCCGGCCGCCATCGGGTGCTGAACGGCGCCGTGGACGGCCGCTTTCCCGCCCATCATCCCGATCCCGCCGATCCCGAAACCCTGGGGCAATTGGTGGCGGCGGTGGCGGAAACGGGGGCCGATCTCGGTCTGGCCTTCGACGGCGACGGCGACCGCTTGGGGGTGGTGGCGCCGGGCGGACGGCTGTTCGCCGGCGATCAGCTCCTGATGCTGCTGGCCGAGGAGGTGCTGGCGGAAAATCCCGGCGCCCTGGTGCTGGCCGACGTCAAGGCCAGCCAAACCCTCTTCGACCATGTGGCCCGCCTGGGCGGCGTGGCCGAGATGTGCCGCACCGGCCATTCCCTGATCCGCAGCCGCATGGCCGAAAGCGGGGCGCTTCTGGCCGGCGACATGAGCGGCCATATCTTCTACGGCCCCCCCTTCGACGGGGTGGACGACGCCCTATACGCCGCCCTGCGCCTGCTCGGCCTGGTGGCGTCCTGGCCGTCGGGCGAACTGGCCCGCCGCTTCGATGCCCTGCCGCGCCTGTTCGCCACGCCGGAACTGCGGCTGGCCTGCCCGGACGAGCGCAAGGCCGAGGTGATGACCGCCCTCAAGGCCGCCCTGGCGGCGCGCGGCGAGCCCCGGGTGGAGATCGACGGGGTGCGCGTGACCACCCCGGACGGCTGGTGGCTGTTGCGCGCCTCCAATACCCAGCCCGCCCTGGTGGCGCGCTGCGAATCCGCTTCCGCCGCCGGGCTGGAGCGGTTAAAGCAACGTCTTTCGGCCGAACTGGCCCAATTTGGGATGGATCTCTGACCATGAAGCATGGCGCTTCGCCCTTGATTCTGGCGTCGGCCTCGCCGCGCCGCCTCGATCTGCTGGCGCAGATCGGCCTGACCCCCGACGCGGTGGACCCCGCCGATATCGACGAAACGCCGCTGCCCGGCGAACTGCCCGCCCCCCACGCCGCCCGTCTGGCCGAGGCCAAGGCCCGCGCCGTGGCCGCCCGCCATCCCGGCGCCTATATCGTCGCCGCCGATACGGTGGTGGCCTGCGGCCGCCGCATTCTGCCCA
Organism: Pseudomonadota bacterium; assembly: GCA_021782815.1. Lineage (GTDB taxonomy): Bacteria > Pseudomonadota > Alphaproteobacteria > Rhodospirillales > Magnetospirillaceae > JAJZGK01. The sequence continues at coordinate 19,291 of JAJXUO010000019.1, read as the reverse complement.
AGGCCGAAAGCGAGGCCGAGGCCCGCGCCTGCCTGGCCCTGCTGTCGGGGCGGCGCCACCGCGTGCTGGGCGGGCTTTGCGTCTTGTCGCCGGACGGACGGGCGGCGCGGCGGCTGGTGACCACCGCCGTCACCTTCAAGGTGCTGGACGCCGGCGAGCGCGACCGTTACCTCGCCTCGGGGGAATGGCGGGGCAAGGCCGGCGGCTATGCCATTCAGGGGCTGGCGGCGGTGCATGTGCGCCAGATCGTCGGCAGCTATTCCAATGTGGTGGGCCTGCCTTTGCACGAAACCTACGCCCTGCTGACGGGATTGGGCTATGGCCCGCGTTGATACCCTGCTGATCTCGGCGGCGCCGGGCGAGATGCGCCTGGCCTTGCTGGCCGAGGGCCGCGCCGTGGAGTTCCGCGTCGATCGCGGCGCCGCCGCCCCCGGCGATATCCTGCTGGGGCGGGTGCTGTCGGTGCAGCGGCCGCTGAACGCCGCCTTCGTGGAGATCGGTCAGCCGCTGCCGGCCTTTCTGCCCCAGCCCGCCGGGCTGACCGAGGGCGGGCGGGTGCTGGTGCAGGTGACCGCCGCCGCCCGGGGCGAAAAGGGCGCCGAGGTCACGGCCGCGCCCTCGCTGCAGGGCGGGCTGCTGGCCTATACCCCGTCGCGGGCCGGGCTCAATCTGTCGCGGCGGATCTGGGATGAAAAGGAACGGGCCCGCCTCGCCGCCCTGCTTAAAGGGCAGTTGCAGCCGGGCGAGGGCGTGGTGGTGCGCACCCAGGCGGAAGGCGCTTCGGAACAGACCCTGCTGGCCGAGTTGGAGCACCTGCGCGACGACTGGCAGGCCCTGGAGGCCCAGGCCGCCGCCGTCACGCCGCCGGCGGTGTTGCGGGCGCCCTCGCCGCTGGCCCGCCTGCTGGCCGAGCACGGCACGGTGCGCCGGGTGGTGACCGACGATGCCGCCACCCTGGCCGCCGTGAAGGCCGAGTTTCCCGCCGCCGAACTCTTGCCGCCGCGCGGCGGCGACCTGTTCGAACAATTCCATTGCGCCGACGACTGGGACCGGGCCTTGAGCCCGCGCCTGGCGCTGCCGGGCGGCGGCGCCCTGCTGTTCGGCACGGCGGCGGGCATCACCGTGATCGATATCGACAGCGGGCGCGGCAGCCCCGCCGAGGCCAATCTGGCGGCGGTGGCCGAGATCGCCCGCCAGTTGCGCCTGCGCGGCCTCTCGGGCCATGTGCTGGTGGATGTCATTCCCATGCGCGAGCGCAGCGCCCTGGCCCGGGTGGCGGAGGCCTTGAAACAGGCGGTGGCAAACGACCCCACCCCCACCCATGTGGTGGGAACCACGCCGCTCGGCATGATCGAACTGACCCGCGAGCGGCGCGGGCCGTCGCTGGCCGAGATGCTGCTGACCGACGCGGCGCCGCAGCCCTCCGCCGACGGCCTGGCTCTGGACGGCCTGCGCCGCCTGCTGCGCGAGGCCGAGGCCGGCCCCGGCCGCCGCCTGGCCCTGGCCGCCCCCGCCGCCCTGCTGGAGGCCCTGCGCCGCTATCCGGCGGCCCTGGCCGAAACCGAACGCCGCCTGGGCCATCCCCTGACCCTGATCGCCGATACCGGCCTCGACCACTGCGAGGCCAGGGAGGAAACGCCATGACCGGACCCGCCACCCCATCGTCGGCCCGCTGCCCCATCTGCGGCAAACCGTCCGAACCCCGCCTGCGCCCCTTCTGCTCGCGCCGCTGCGCCGACGTGGACCTCAACCGCTGGCTGGGCGAGGTTTACGTGGTGCCCGGCGACGATCCCGCCGCCGCCGCCGGCAGCGGCCTCCCCGAGGACGACGCGGATTTTTGAAGCCGGTAAATCGAAAATAGGGGATGGACAGGCCGGGGAAACTTGTCTATAACCCGCCTCCTCACCACACGGTGGCCGTTGCCTAGGTAGCTCAGTTGGTAGAGCATGCGACTGAAAATCGCAGTGTCGGTGGTTCGATTCCGCCCCTAGGCACCACTCTAAGCCCCTGAAAGGTAACGCCTTTCGGGGGCTTTCCATTTTGGGCTTCCGCGCCAAAAATCGCTCCAGGTAACAACTCGCGTTTTGGCCGTTGGAGCGAAAATATTTTTCCGCGGGGAATGGGCGAACTTCAGAGGCGATGGCCTTTGATAGCCAGCCACTTTTTCTCGTCCTGCACCTCAGGCGACTGGAAGCAGCCGGGCAATTTCCCAAGCGGGTTCGTCTCGGCCTCAATCGCGTCGCGTGGCTGTTGTCTGAGGTGGATGCGTGGTTGAGCGAGCGTATTGCTGTCCGCGATACACCCTTTTGACGATGCTTCCTTTCACGCGGCCATCATGGCCTGGGTCAAGCAGAGATTCCACTCATCCCGTTGTCCGATTTCGTCCGGCCCGCTCTCCAAGCCTTGAACTTGTGAATGGGGAGATGCATTTGGAAATGCGGCTCAGTTGGATATAATGAGGGAAATCCTAACCGCTTAAATGCTATGAACCCTGCTATCAAATTATCCACCGTTTCCACTGCCACAAAGGAAGGGGCTATGGGAAATTCAGCCGTTAGAACCCTGCGGGGCGATGAATTGCCGTCCGCGCTCGCGGATAGTTTCGGCGACGGAAAGCCAGACGACGTATATGTGGTCCGTGCCCGCCGCCTTTCAGCGCATGACGCTGCCAAACTCGCGGCCCTGCGTTCAGACGTGCTAGAGGGTTTGAATGATATTACGGCAGGACGTGTTTCTGAGATAGACCGTGAGGGCTTTCTTGCGGAAATTAAGGAGCGTTACTCGTCGTAATATGATGAAGCTTGTATACGCTCAAAGCGCAAAAAACGACATTGCCGAGATAACAGGGTATTTCCTCCCATTGAATGAACAGGCTGCGGATAGTATCTACTATTCTATTTTGGATGCGGCTGAAAAAATTTCAGAATTTCCTCGTATTGGGAGAAGTCGCCCAGACTTAGGCGCGGGGATATATAGTTTCCCAACGGGTCGGTATTTCATTGTTTATACGATTATTGATGGCTCTATCGTGGTTATGCGCGTTCTTGACGCAAGGCGTGATATTTCCGCTATCTTCTCTGAAGAAGATTAACGCCCTCTACCGCAGGTTTTGTAATTGGCAAATCTAATTTGCTAAAACCCGCTCTTTCCATACCATTTCAAAGTCTGAAACGTTCCTCGGGCGCTACCCCTCGTTCAAAAGGTCCGTGCCGTAGGAATTGTCGATCAGGCACAGCCACTTTCCGGCGGCATTTTTCCGAAAGACGTAGGTTGCCCGCCGGACCAGCGATTGTGGCGCGCCAGTGGCGCCGCGCACCTGCAACACCGCCTCCGCGAGGACGAGAGCGGTGTCCCCGCTCTCGAGGATCGTCATCTTGTCCTGGGTGATTTTGAGGCTGTGATCGAAGTGCTCGGCAATGGCGACGAAGGCCTTGCGGATCGGCCCCTTGCCGACGACCGTCAATCCCGGCCTGATGACGAGAGTCGCGTGATCGTCGTAGACGTCCATCACCGCGTCAAAGTCCTCCGCCATGATGGCCTGATCGGCCGCGGCGATGACGCGGGTGAGTTCGTGTGTCGGCATGACCGTCTCCTGTAAAAGCCGGGAGACAGGCGCGAAAAACCCGCCTCACCGGCGGGTCTCAACGTGCGGAACAGGACGCGCGCCACCCACCCTTCAGGGCAGGGGGCTAATCATCAGCGGGAAGCGGGTGTCGGCGTGGTCCATGCCCCGACTCTCGCACGGGATGCGGTGTGCTGTCCAGACCGGCGCGCAGATGGGCCCAGCGGCCGAAACGGGCGAAATCGCGGGGCGGGGCGCCGGCGCGGATGGCGGCGGCCAGGGCGTCGGGCTGTTCCACCAGCAGGCCGCCCGCCACCTCGATGCCGTAGTTGAACAGGCGCGGCGTCAGCGGCGTGGCGGCGCCGATCAGGGCGACGCGGGCGCCCTGGGCCAGGCGCAGCACGCGCGGCAGGGTGCGGTTGATGAGGGTGGACGAGGTAACCACGGCGGCGGCGCAGCCCGGCAGCAGGCTGTCCATGGCGATGGTGGGATATTCGCCGTGGCGCGGCGCCGCCTCGATCACCAGCGCCGAGGGAAACAATTCCGCGAGGCCGGGAAAGGCGCCGACCACCACCACCCGGCCGGTTTGTCCGGCCAGGGCGCGGGCGCCGTTGTCCAGGCGCAGATCCTGGTCCGGGCGGTTGTAATGGGCGTTGATGGCGGCGATGCCCAGGGCCATTTCCAGCGGATCCCACGAGCGCGACAGTCCGGCCAGCTGGCGCAGGCTCATGCGCTCGGCCCGGCGCAGCCGCCCCTGCGGATCCTTGGGGCCGCCCGGCAGATAGGCCAGGCCGCTGCCGTGCGGGCCCTGCACCATCAGCCAGCGCGGCCCGCAGGCCACGCGCCACACCTCGTCGTCGGCCACGCCCAGGGCGAGATCGCGGTACAGCCGGTCCGGCCCCCACCATTGCCACAGGGCGGCGGGGGTGGGGGGCAGCAGGGCGGCGTCGGCGCCGGCGAAGGCCTGCCACTTGTCCACGCAGGGGCTGCCGATGGAGGTCAGCACCGGCATGCCGCGCGACATGCCGTCCGACATGGCCGCCGTCATGTCGGAGGCGGCCTTGCGGAAGGCGGAAAAGCGGCCGATCACCACCAGATCGGCATCGTCGCGCATGGCGCCGCGCAGGCTGCCCGCCGCCGCCGCCATGGCGCGGCTGTCGCCCCGGGGCACGGTCATCACCCGGCCGCTGGCCAGATCGGTCAGTTCCACCGGCTCGGGGCCGTCCTGGCCCAGATCGGCCTGGGGATGGTTGCGCTGCACATACCCGGCCACCTGGAAGCCGCGCCGACGGATTTCCTGGGCGAAGGCGGCCAGCAGGTCGTCGACGGCGGCCTCGGGCTGATGCACCACGGCGCCGGGGCGGATCCACGGCGCCTGCGCCGGTTCCAGCAGCGGCGGCGCCTTGGCCGAGGGGATGGACAGGGCGCCCAGGGCGCGGGCTGGCGGGGGTGGCGTGCGGATCATGATCGGTCTCCCCCTTTTCAGCGCCGGTCCACCGGCAGATAGCACCCGCTCACGAAGCGCAGGCCGCGTTCCAGCGCCGCCAGGGCGTCGCCCGAGGCCGGCGCCCGCTGCACCAGGGTCAGCCACTGGCGGTAGCTGATGGCGGCCAGATGGCGGCGCAGATCGGCATGATCCACCCGGCCGCCGCTGCCGGCCTCGGCGCCGCCGGGCTCGTCCACATGCACATGGTCCAGCCGCCCGCGCACGGCGGCGAAGGTGGCGTGGCCCATTTCGCCGCCCGCCGCCAGCCCCGCCGCCGACAGATGCAGGCCGAAGGCCGGATGATCGAGGGCGTTGGCCAGCAGGTAGCACTCGTGGGCGCTGGGGCCGGCCGGGGCGGCGGGGGCCAGGCACAAAAGCGTGCCGTGCGCCTCGATGGCGGTCAGCAGCTCTTCCAGAAAAGCGCGGCAGCGCCGCCAGCTTTCGCCATCGGCCAGCAACGGCGGGCCGGAGCGGGGCTGCCAGCGGAAGATCAGGGTTTTGCCGCCGATGTCGCGGCACAGGGCGGAAAGCGCCGCCAGCCGCGCCAGGGCCCGGCGGCGGGCCGCGCCCTCGGCCAGCGGGTCGGTCAGCCCGGCCGCCTCGGCCAGGTCATGCAGGCCCACCATGGCCAGCCCCGCCGCCCCGGCCTGGCGCCGCCAGCGTTCGGCCCCGGCGGCATCGAGGCCGGGAGCCGCCAGTTCCAGCCCCTCCACCCCCAGGGCGGGCAGGCGCGGCAGCAGGGCGGCGGCATCGGCGGCGGGCAGGGCCAGACTGGAAACGGCAAGACGCATTCAAAGATCCTCGGCGGTCATCAGGCGGCGGCTGTCGCCGTCGGCGGCAAGGGGCTGGAGGGGGGCGCGGCGGCGGGCCCGTTCCACCCAGGCCAGGCCGCCCACGGCCAGGGCCAGGCTGACCTCGTTCAGCAGATCGCCGATATCGTGTCCGGTATCGACGATGATGGGCTGGATGCCCGCCGCCATCAGCCGCCGGATCGACGAGGCGCCGATGGAGGCGGCATAAACGGCGGCGCAGTCTTGCACGAAATCCAGCTTGGCCAGCACCTTGTCCTGGGAGCTGCCGGCCAGGCCCTGGCGGCCCTGTTCGCCCACCGGCTCGGCCTTGACGAACTGGCCCACCCCCACCAGATCGGCCTGGCCCGGCCGCACGTCGAACAGCACCAGGCTGTCGGCGCTGCCGAAATGCAGGTCCACATGCTGGCGGTCGGTGGAGGCGAAGGCGATTCTCAGCATGGGGCGTCTCCGCGATAGCGCGAGCGGTAGGGGGCGATCTCGCGGTAATGGCCCAGCATCAGGTTGGCCAGCTCGAACAGCAGACGGCGGCTGCCGTCATAGCCCACCGAGGCCAGCGACGGCGCGCCGTGGATGTCGGTGATGGGAAAGCCGGTGCGCAGCAGGGGCAGGCCCAGGCGCGCCGCCACCGGCGCGCCGTGGCTGTTGGCGATGATCAGCTCGGCGCCGCGCTCGCGGGCCAGCCGTTCCACATCCTCGAAGTCGCCCACCACCACCTCGGGCAGCGGCACGGCGGCCAGGGCCGGACCGCGCGCCGAGGCGAGGGCGGCCACCACCTCCAGGCCCATGCCGCCGAGAAAGGCGGCGAGGGCGCCCACAAGGTCGGGATCGGCGGCCAGCGCCACGCGGGTGCCGCCCAGCTGGAACTGGCAATCCACCATGGCGTCCAGCAGGCGGTCGCGGGCGCGGAGCAGGCGGGGCGGCACCGGGCGTCCGGCGATTTTGGCCAGGGTGTGGGTGAAGGCGTCGCAGGCGTCCAGGCCGGTGAGGCCGGGAAAGTGGTAGGTGGGCAGGCCGGTGCGCTCGGCCAGGCGCCGGGCGGCGCGGTCCAGCGACGGGCCGACCACCAGGGTGGCCGCCGAGGCCGCCATGGCGGCGATGGCCGGGCGCGGCGTGCCGCCATAGGTCAGGGGGGAATACCCGGCCTCGATCAGATGGCCGTCGAGGGAATCGCCGAGATCGGGGAGCACCACCGCGTCGAGGCCGAAGGCTTCGAGCCAGAGGCGCAGGGCGTCGATATCGCCGGGGCTCAGCATGGACGAGGCCAGCAGGTTGACCTGGCCCGGCCGCCGCCGCGCCGCCGGACCCCGCGGCCCCAGATGCTCGAGAATGGCCTCCACCGCCAGGGCGAAGCCGCTTTCCAGGCAGCCCTGGGTATCGGTGGCCGATACCGGCACCACCGCCATGGCGGCCAGCTCGGGATGGGCGGCGCGGAAGGCGGCGAGGGTGCGGGGGATATCGGCGCCCTGGGTTTCCGCCAGGCCGGTGGCCACCAGCCCCACCACCTCGGGGCGGTCGCGGGCGGCCAGGGTGGCCAGGGCCTCCACCACATTGTCGTCGGCGCCGAGGATGGTGGTGACCTGATCCATGGCCGTGGTCTGCAGGGCGATGGGTTCGCGGAAATGGCGCATGAAGAACAGTTTGTTGAAGGCGGCGCAGCCGCGCGCCCCATGTTCCAGCGGCATGGCGCGGGCCAGGCCGAGAAAGGCCAGGGCGGCGCCCACCGGCTGGCTGACCTTCAGGGGGTTGACCGCCAGGGCCTTGGCGGGAGCCAGGATCGCCGCCATGATCAGGCCGCCCGCGCCGCAACCGCCCAGGGCGGCGGCGCCGCCACCTGCCGCCAGACCGGGCTGGCCAGGGTGCGGTCGAGATTGCGCGCCAGTTCGATCATGCCGCCATAACCGGCATAGCCCACGGCGCGCACATGATCGATATCGAGAAAGGGCAGGCGGGATTTCAGGGTGGGATAGATATAGCGGTCGCCGGCGATGAGGATGTCGGCCCCGGTCTCGGCGAAGGTGCGCAGCAGCGCCTTTTGGTCGTTGTCCTCGATCATGCGGGCGCGCTCGCCCATCAGGGCGCGGATGCGGGCCTTGTCCTCCTCGGTGGATTTTTCCGTGCCGGTGGCCACCACCTCCAGCCCCAGATCCTGCATGGCGGAAACCATGGACCAGGATTTGTAGCCGCCGGTGAAGATCAGCGCCCGCTTGCCGGCCAGCCGGGGCCGCAAGGGGGCCAGGGCGGCTTCCACGTGCGCCTCCTCGCGGGCGATCAGGGCCTCGGTGCGGGCGGAGAGGTCGGCGTCGTTCAGCAGGCGGGCGAAATCGCGCAGGCTGCGCGAGGTGTCGGCCATGCCGTAGAAGCTGCCCTCGAAATAGGGGATGCTCCAATCCTCCCGCAGCTTGCGGGCCACATGGATCATGGCCTTGGAGCAGACCACCATGTTGGCCTCGGCCCGGTGCATGGTGCGCACCTCGTGAAAGCGGGAATCGCCGGAAAAGGTGCAGAGCAGGCGCAGGCCCAGTTCGTCGAACAGCGGCGCCATGCTCCAGAATTCGCCGCCGACATTCCATTCGCCGATGAGATTGACGTCGTGGCGGGTGATGCCGGGGCGCTCGGCGGCGGCGGGCGGCGGCGGCGGTTCGGCGGTGCCGATGACATGGCGGTAGATCACGTCGCCGGCGATGCGGTTGCCGAGATTCTTGTTGCCGTAGAACCCGGCGCAATCCACCGGGATCACCGGACGGCCGAGCCGGGCCGCCGCCGCCTTGCACACCGCCTCCACATCGTCGCCGTGCAGGGCGGGCACGCAGGTGACGTAAACGAACACCGCCGCCGGATCATAGCGTTCCACCGCCTGGCGGATGGCGGCCAGCAGGCGCTTTTCCCCCTGGCCCATGATGACGTCCATGTCGTTGAGATCGGTGGTCATGCCGATGCGGTACAATTCGGCGCCCGAGGAGCGGGTGCCGCGATTGTCCCACGACGAGCCGGCGCAGCCGATGGGGCCATGCACGATATGGGCGGCGTCGGCGATGGGCAGCAGGGCGTTGCGGGCGCCGTCGAAGCAGCAGCCGCCCTGGGTGGCGCCGGGCTGGGGCCGGGCGCAGCCCGATTTGCCCTTGGCGTTATGGGCGCAGGCGGGTTCGCTTTTCAGGGCGGCGATCTGGTCCGTGCTTCGCATGGGGCCCTCCGTCAGGATCGCCCCGGCCGGGCGGGGCGGACCCGACCCAAGCAAGGATGGGGCCAAACGGCGGCGGCGGCAAAGTGCGGTTTTGCCGGGGATGTTCGTACCGAACGGTACAAAGCGCAAAAAATATGTACGAATATGTAGTAAGCGCGGAAAAATATAATAGACGAAACTGCTTATTTTGTCGGCAAATGCAATATGTCCTGTCTTTGTTTTTGGGTGTAGGGTGTCGTACACTCTGTCGTATTTGAAACATTATTGTTTTTTGTATTGACAGTTTTATTCATGCTGCGCTTTCCTGGAGGCGGTTTTCTCGTCTGTGAAGAGGTTCCCGTCCTTGGGGGCCTCTTAAGGAGACGGTGTGGGCATGCACATGGACTACACCTTCACCATCGATCTCGACGATTTCGTCGAGGATTTCACCCACTGCTTCACCGGTGAATGCCGGGTGAACGTGCTGCCGATTCTGTTCCAGATCAGCCAGGTGCTGACCGAAAGCGAGAATCTGGCGGCGGCGCTGCCGCTGCTGCTGCGGGTGATGCAGCAGCAGATGAAGATCGCGCGCGGCATGGTGACCCTGTTCGACAGCCGTTCGGCCACCATCACCGTGCATGAAAGCTTCGGCCTCAGCGAGGAGCAGAAGGGGCGCGGCATCTATTCCCTGGGCGAGGGCATCACCGGCAAGGTGGTGGAAACCGGCAAGGCCATCATCGTGCCGCATCTGAAGGACAGCCCCACCTTCCTCAACCGCACCCTGGTGCATGGCGACGCCACCTCCCTCAACGCCTCGTTCTTCTGCGTGCCCATCACCCACGGCCGCAAGGTGTTGGGCACCATCGGCGCCGAGCGGGTCTATCTCAACCGCCGCCTCTTGAAGCAGGATGTGGAGCTGATGGCCACCATCGCCTCGATGATCGCCCCGGCGGTGGAGCTTTATCTGCTGGAACACGGCGAGAAGCTGCGGCTGGAGATGGAGAACCGCCGTTTGCAGACGGCGCTGAAGGAGCGGTTCAAGCCCTCCAACATCATCGGCAATTCCAAGCCGATGCAGGAGGTCTATGAGCTGATCCGCAAGGTGGCGGCCACCAAGGCCACGGTGCTGATCCTGGGGGAAAGCGGTGTCGGCAAGGAGCTGGTGGCCAACGCCATTCACTACAACAGCCCGTTGGCCGAAGGGCCGTTCGTCACCTTCAACTGCGCCGCCCTGCCGGAAAGCATCGTGGAAAGCGAGCTTTTCGGCCATGAGAAGGGCTCGTTCACCGGAGCGGCGGCCCTGCGCAAGGGCCGCTTCGAAATGGCCGACGGCGGCACCCTGTTCCTCGACGAGGTGGGCGAGCTCAGCCTGCCGGTGCAGGCCAAACTGCTGCGGGTGCTGCAGGAGCGCACCTTCGAGCGGGTGGGCGGGGTGCGTCCGGTGCGGGTGGATCTGCGGGTGATCGCCGCCACCAACCGCAATCTGGCCGAGATGGTGGAGCAGGGCGGCTTCCGCGAGGATCTTTACTACCGCCTCAACGTCTTCCCCATGACCATTCCGCCGCTGCGCGATCGCGGCAGCGACATCATCCTGCTGGCCGATCATTTCGTCACCGCCTACGCCGCCGAGCTGGGCAAGGAGGTGGTGCGCATTTCCACCCCGGCGCTGAACATGCTGATGGACTATCACTGGCCGGGCAATGTGCGCGAACTGGAAAACGTGGTGGAGCGGGCGGTGATCCTGTCGGAGGACGGGGTGATCCACGGTTACAGCCTGCCGCCCAGCCTGCAGACGCCCGAGGAAAGCGGCACCGGTTTCGGCTGCGGCCTGGAGGCCAAGGTGCAGGCGGTGGAGTACGAAATGATCGTCGAGGCGCTGAAAACCCATCGCGGCAACACCACCAAGGCGGCGGAGGATCTGGGGCTGACCCGGCGCACCCTGGGCCTGCGCATGGAAAAATACGGTTTGACCTATAAAAGCTATCGCAAGGGATGATCGTCATGGAACAGCACACCGTTGCCCAGCGCAGCCATCTGATTCTGGCCGATATCGCCATGGCCGCCGCCATCCGCACCTATGATCCCGGCTTCGACCTCGCCGGATGCCTGCAAGGCTACGGCCCCGGCGCGGTGCGCGACCGCTGGCTCGACGCCCATGCCGCCGACGAGGCGTTGCGCCGCCGCGTCACCACCCTGGCCAATGCCGGGGTGCAATCGCTGCAAAGCCACTCGGCCGACCAGCTCATCGACATCGCGCGCAGCTACGGCCTGCCGCTGTCGGCGGCGGCGGCGGGCGAGATCTCCGATCATTTCACCCGCCGCCGCGAGGCCGTGCTCACCTACCGGCGCTGATCACAGCGGCGTGATGCCGTATTCCTGGTAGACCGCCTCCTGGGCGGCGCGGAACTCGGGCATGGTGAAGCTGTAGCCGGCGGCGCGGATGCGCTCCCAGCTGGCCTCGTCGTCGTCGCTGCCGTCGTTCATGCTGTGGCGGAAGGCGTCGTCGGCGCGCATGCGCTTGATATAGTCGATGGCGGATTGAACGGACATGGGAGGGGCTCCTTACGGGGGGGGGGGGGATTCAATCGGGGGCGTGTTCGCCGTCGGGCGCGTCCACCAGTTCGATGCGGTGGCCGTCGGGATCCTCGATGAAGGCGACGATGCCGCTGCCGTGGCGCTGGGCGCGCGGCGGGCGCGGCATCGGCACCCCGGCCGCCGCCAGGCGGTCGCACAGCCGGGTGATGCCGCTGACGGCGATGGCCAGATGGCCGAAGGACTCGCCCGGCGCGTACGGACCCTCGCGGCTCCAGTTGAACACCAGTTCCAGGGTCATCTGCCTGAAGCCGCCGCCATAGCCGAGATAGACCTGGCTGAACTGGTTCTTCTTGTGCTCGCGCCGCTCCAGCACGGTCATGCCCAGAAGATCGACGTAAAAGGCCAGGGAGCGCTCCAGATCGCCCACCCGCAGCATGGTGTGCAGCAGACGGAAGCCGCTGCTGTCGGGGGGCGTTCGCGGCGGGGCGGCGGTTTTGTCGGCGAAGATTTGGGCCAGGGCGTCGGCGATGGCCCGGCCGGCATGGAGATCGCTAGCGGCGATGCCGGCTCCGGCCAGCATCTCCTGCGGGGCGGGGCCGATCCTGGCCACCAGCAGCACCGGGCAGTCGGCCAGCATGCGGCGGATGGTCTCGCGCGGATTTTCCTCGCCCCGGGCGTGGGCGGCCAGGGCCCGCTCCTCCACCAGATCCTGTCCGGCCGGGGTGACGTCGTAGATCCGGAAGCTTTCGGCCTGGCCGAAATGCTGATCGATGCGCAGGCCGTCGCGGCTGGCGACGGCGATGCGAAGGCGGGGCACGGGCTGGTCCATGGGCGCTCCTGGGATTGCGAAAGACGACGCCCTTCCCTGGCAACCGGCGTGCCAGCCGTTTTGCCGGCCCATGTCGTCCCGTGGCGGACGCGGCGGAACGAATCTTCGAAAAAACGCACCGATCGGTACGGCCGCCGCCCGGCGGCCTTAAGGGCGCGCCGCCGAGATTTTTTCAGGATTCCCGCCGTTTCTTCAGCGAAAGGCGGATTGGCACGCTTTCTGCGATAGGGGGATGACCGGCTTTTGCGTCTGTTAGACCGCCCGGCCAATGATGTGACCCGTTGGGTCAAATCATGCCGAGACGGTAAGCCCCGTCCCGGGGCCGCTCAAACGCCGCGCGGGCTTTCCGGTCGGCGCGTCTTTTGAGTCAGATCAAGTGCCGACCGGTATTAGCCCCCGGATGCACCGCTCCGGACTTCAAATGGAGACACTGCGATGCCCATGGTACTGCTTGAATGCGACAAGGACATTCCTGAACGCGAAAAACACATCTACCTCAAGGTGGATGGCGAGGATTCCCGCGACTACCTGCCGGTGGCCAACGCCTCGACCATTCCCGGCACCCTGTCCGAACGCGGCTGCGCCTTCTGCGGCGCCAAGCTGGTGATCGGCGGCGTGCTGAAAGACACCATCCAGATGATCCACGGCCCCATCGGCTGCGCCTACGACACCTGGCACACCAAGCGCTATCCCAGCGATAACGGCCATTTCCAGATGAAATACGTCTGGTCCACCGACATGAAGGAAAGCCACATCGTCTTCGGCGGCGAGAAGCGCCTGGAAAAGTCGATGCACGAGGCCTTCGACGAGATGCCCGAGATCAAGCGCATGATCGTCTATACCACCTGCCCCACCGCCCTCATTGGCGACGACATCAAGGCGGTGGCCAAGAAGGTGATGGAGGCCCGTCCCGACGTCGACGTCTTCACCTGCGAATGCCCCGGTTTCGCCGGCGTTTCCCAGTCCAAGGGGCACCATGTGCTCAATATCGGCTGGGTCAACGAGAAGGTGGGCAATATCGAGCCCGAGATCACCGCGAAACACACCATGAATTTCATCGGTGACTACAACATCCAGGGCGATACCCAGCTCCTGCAGCAATACTGGGACAAGCTCGGCATCCAGGTCATCGCCCACTTCACCGGCAATGCCAACTACGACGATCTGCGCGCGATGCACCGCGCCCAGTTGAACGTGGTCAACTGCGCCCGCTCGGCCGGCTATATCGCCAACGAGCTGAAGAAGAAGTACGGCATTCCCCGCCTCGACATCGATTCCTGGGGCTTCAACTACATGGCCGAGGGCATCCGCAAAATCTCGGCCTTCTTCGGCATCGAGGACAAGGGCGAGGCCCTGATCGCCGAGGAATACGCCAAGTGGAAGCCCAAGCTGGACTGGTACAAGGAACGGCTCAAGGGCACCAAGATGGCCATCTGGACCGGCGGCCCGCGCCTGTGGCACTGGACCAAATCGGTGGAGGACGATCTCGGCGTGCAGGTGGTGGCCATGTCCTCGAAGTTCGGCCATCAGGAGGATTTCGAGAAGGTCATCGCCCGCGGCCAGGCCGGCACCTACTACATCGACGACGGCAACGAGCTGGAATTCTTCGAGATCATCGATCTGGTCAAGCCCGACGTCATCTTCACCGGCCCGCGCGTGGGGGAACTGGTGAAGAAATTGCACATCCCCTACGTCAACGGCCACGCCTATCACAACGGCCCCTACATGGGCTTCGAGGGCTTCGTCAACCTGGCCCGCGATATGTACAACGCCATCTATAACCCCCTGCTGAAGCTGGCCGCCACCGACCCGCGCGCCACCCTTTCCACCCCGGCCAAGGAGGCGGCGGAATGACGCCCGAAAAAATCGATCAGCTGTTCGACTACGTGCAGGAGCGTTGCCTGTGGCAGTTCTTCTCGCGCGCCTGGGACCGCGAGGAAAATATCGACGGCATCCTGAAGGCCGCCGCCGCCCTGCTCACCGGCCAGCCGCCGGCGCTGGACACCCCCATGGACCGGCTGTTCTACGCCGACGCCAAGGTCATGGTGTCCGACCTCCGGGAGCGCTTCCCCTGGATCGAGGACAGCGGCGCGGCGCAGATCCGCGATCTTTTGCACGGACTGAAGGACAAGCTGACGGAATTCACCATCACCAAGTCCCTCAATCACGAACTCAACCATACGCTCTATTAGGGGGTTCCGATGGGTTGCGAAGTCACCACCAGAGAACGGGCGGGCATCATCAATCCGATGTATGACTGCCAGCCGGCCGGGGCCCAGTACGCGGGCATCGGCGTCAAGGACTGCATTCCGCTGGTCCATGGCGGCCAGGGCTGCACCATGTTCGTGCGGCTGCTGTTCGCCCAGCATTTCAAAGAGAATTTCGATATCGCCTCCACCTCGCTGCACGAGGATTCCGCCGTGTTCGGCGGTCATCAGCGCATCGAGGACGGGGTGCTGACCCTGGTGCGGCGCTATCCTGAGCTGCGGGTCATCCCCATCATCACCACCTGCTCCACCGAGGTGATCGGCGACGACGTGGAAGGCACCATCACCCGCTGCAACAAGGCGATCAAGGCCGAGTTCCCCGACCGCAAGGTGCATGTGGTGCCGGTGCACACCCCGAGCTTCAAGAGCAGCCAGGTGGGCGGCTATTCCGAATGCCTGCTGTCGCTGGTCAAGAGTCTGGCCACCCACAAGGCGGCGCCCTCGGGCAAGCTCAACCTGTTCCCCGGCTGGGTCAATCCCGGCGACGTGACGCTGCTCAAGCATTACCTGCGCGAGATGGGGGTCGAGGGCACGGTGTTCATGGACACCGAGGACTTCGACTCGCCCATGCTGCCCGATAAAACCATCCATACCCACGGGCGCACCACGGTGGAGGATCTGCAGGGCTCGGCCAACGCCGTGGCCTCGCTGGCCCTGGCCCGCTACGAGGGCGCCAGCAGCGCCCAGTATCTGCAGACCGAGTTCGAGGTGCCGGCGCATATCGTTTCCACCCCCTACGGCATCGCCAACACCGACGCCATGCTGCAAAAGATCAGCGAGATCACCGGCAAGCCCATTCCGGAGTCGCTGATCCGCGAGCGCGGTGTGGCCATCGACGCCCTGCAGGATCTGGCGCACATGTTCTTCGCCGACAAGCGGGTGGCCCTGTTCGGCCATCCCGATCTGGTCATCGGCCTGGCCGAGTTCTGCATGGAGGTGGAACTGAAGCCGGTGCTGCTGCTGCTGGGCGACGACAATTCCCGCTACAAGAAGGATCCGCGCCTCCTGGCCCTGAAGTCCAAGGTGGACTGGGACATGGAGGTGGTGTGCAACGCCGATCTGTGGGAACTGGAGAAACGGGTCAAGGCCCCCGATACCCGGATCGACATGATCCTCGGGCATTCCAAGGGCCGCTATGTGGCCATCGACGCCAACATTCCCATGACCCGCGTCGGCTTCCCCACCTTCGACCGCGCCGGGCTCTACCGGCATCCCACCATGGGCTACCGGGGCGCCATGCTGCTGGGCGAGGCCATCGCCAACAGCCTGTTCACCCACATGGAGTACACCAGGAACCGCGAGTGGATCCTCAACACCTGGTAATCGCCCGAGAGCGGCCGGAGGGAACGCCTCCGGCCGCGTCCTTTGTCGTGGAGGTGCCGATGATCCCGTCTTGTCCGTCCCGTTCCGAGCCCGGCCGCCGTTTGTCGCTGCCCGAGCACCGCTGCCTGGAGATCGCCTCCAAGAAGCGGACCTTGCAGTTCGCCGAGGATCCCGAGGGCGAACAGGCCGAGGCCGGGCAGGCGGCGGCACGGCTTCTGGGCGCCTTCGTCCGCCTCGACGCCGCCCTGGGGCCGCCGCTGGACGGCGCCGATCCCATGGCGGTGTGGGACAAGTATCTCGGCCTGGCGAAAGAGCGGCCGCTCGACAAGGTGGTGGCCGAGATCTACCGCGCCTTGCGCATCGTGGTGGCCGCCCTGCGCCATGACAGCGGCCGCATCGAGGTGCGCAACGGCCTGGTCAAGGCCGCCTCGGTGGTGGCGCGCACGGCGCTGTCGCTGCGCGTCAGCCTGGCGGGCATGGCCCTGCTGGACTCGGCGGTGGCCTATCATCTGGAGATGCGGGACTCGCCCTATCCCGAGGCCTATCTCGAGGCCATGCTGCTGCGCTACTGGGCCGACATCACCGGCGAGATCCATTGGTTCTACGACGAGGATCAGCGCCTCTATCAGTTCCGCGACCGTCTCGGGCTCAACCGCCATCTGCGCTTCGATTGCGATCTGCCGAAATATACCGAGGGCGGCGGCCTGATCCGATTCCAGTTGGGCGAGCGCTACGGCGACGCCGGGCGCTACCCCCTCGATCTGTTCGCCGTGGTGGACAACCGGCTGCACATCATTCCGGCGGAGGCCCTGAGCGGGGCCGCCCTGCCGCTGGAGGATCTGCCGCGCTGGCGCGCCCGCCTTCCCGACGGCCTTACCCTGCCGGCCCCGTTCCGCGCCCGTTTCGGCCGCGAGATCATGGTGCCCGGCCTGCCGATGATCTGAGCTTCAACCCGGAGACCCGCCATGGACAATCCGCATCTGCGCATCGCCCTCACCACCAACAGCCTGATCCAGTGCGATGCCAATTTCGCCGCCGCCAAACAGGTGGTGTTCTACGACGTCACCGCCGAGGAGTCCGAATTCGTCGATGTGGTGCATTTCCGCCGCGGGGCCAAAAAGGGGCCGGGCGGCGGCAAGGGCAAGGCCGGCGGCTGCGTCATGGAGGATATGGGCGACGACGACGGCCACGGCCACGATCCGCTGGTGGAGCGGGTGGAGGCGCTGAAGGGCTGCTCGGTGCTGTTCACCCTGGGCCTGTCGGATCTGGCGGCGGTGCGCGTGCACAACGAGCGGATCTTCCCGGTGAAAAGCGAAACGGTGCGCGATATCGACGAGGTCATCGCCCATCTGCAACGGCTGTTGCGCGGCGGGGCGCCGCTGTGGCTGCGCCGGGTGATGCGGCGCTGCGACGGCCGCCGCCTGCCGCTGGACGAGCAGGCCATCTGACGGGCCGCAACGGGAGGAACGACGATGACATCTCTGTTGGTCGCGCATCATCTGGCCGGTCTCTTGGCGCTGTTCGCCGCGCTGTGGCTGTGGGTGGCGCTGGGCGCGCCGCAGCCGGAGCCGGGGCGCTGCCGCCGCCTGGCGCTGCTGCTGGCGCATCTGGCCGGGGCGGTGCTGCTGTCGGGCGGCGCCTGGTATGTCCTGACCTACGGCGCCGATCGCGCCGCTATTCTGCGCGGGCCCTGGCCGCAGGCCCATGGCGTGGCCATGGAAAGCAAGGAGCATATGGTCTTCCTGTTCCTGCTGGCGGCGCTGTATCTGCCGGTGCTGCTGCGCGATCCCGCCTGGGCCGAGGCGGCGGCGCGGCGGCTGGCCCGCGCCTGCGTCGCCCTGGTGCTTTTGTGGGGCGTGGCGGCCGATCTTGGCGGGCTGGCGGTGGATCTGGGGCTGCGTCAGGGGCTGGTGCGCCCGGCGCCGCAGACGGGAGCCGCGCCATGACCGCCGCCCTGTCCGACCGCGCCGTCGGTTTCGGTCTGGCCGCCGCCCTGGCCGCCCTGGCCGATCTGGGCCTGGTTTTGCTGAAGCAAACCCATCCGGCGGTGCTGGCCTGGATGGCCCGCGTCTTCGGCCATCATTGGATCGGCCATGGGGTTCTGGTCATCGGCCTTTATGCCGGGGCCGGGTTGCTCCTGTCCCGGGCCGGATTGGGCCGGCGGATTCCGCCGGATCTGCTGCGCCGCCTGTTTCTGGCCGCCATGCTGGCGAGCGGCGGCGGCATTCTCGTTTTCTTCATCGTGTTCGACTGATCTCCTGGTGAAAAGGATATTGCCATGTCTTTCAATCTGTTGCTGTTGCCCGTGGTGATGGCCGTGGCCGAACTGGCCGGGGCCCTGGCCTATACCCTGACCCGCAGCGATCTCAAGCGCGTCGTGCTGGCCTGTTTCGGCCTGGGCTTCGCCTGGTTCATCGTGGTGGCCGACGTCATGCCCGACGCCCTCGAAAACAATCCCGCCGGCTGGCTGCCGCTGGGCCTGGGCGCCCTGGCCGCCGCCGCCCTGATGTTCAAGGCCGGGCGGCAGGGCCCGGTGCTGGGCCGGGCCGGGGCGTTGGCCGGTATGGCCCTGCATAACCTGTGCGAAGGCATCGTGCTGGCCGCCGCCGGTCCGGTGCTGTCGCCGGTGGTGGTGCTGGGCGCCATCGGGCATAAGCTGCCGGAAGGCATCGTGGTGTTTTCGCTGGCCGACGGCTTGTCCACGGCCCGGCGCTGGGCCCTGGCCGTGGCCTTCTCGGTGCTGATCCCCCTGGGCACCCAGGTGGTCTTCCCCGAAGCCTTGCGCCAGCCGGTGCTGGCCTTCGCCGCCGGGGTGCTGTTCGTGGTGCTGTCGAAGATCCTGCTGCTGACGGTGGGGCCGCTGGCGCGGGCGCGGGAACAGGGGCTGCTGCTGCCGCGCATGGCGTCTTCCGTGGCCGGGATGGTGCTGGCCGGGCTGACCTGTCTGGTGGTGTAACCACCGCCAGGGGGCCGAATAAAAAACAGCGCAGTCCGTAAGGGCTGCGCTGTTTCCTGTGCGGCCTCCGCTTATTGCGGCGGCGGGGGCGGCGGCGGCGTGGTGGAGGCCGCCGGCGGCGCCGTGTAGGGGGTGGCGGGCGGCTGGGTATAGATCACCGTGGGCGGCGGCTGGGTGTAGATCACCGCCGGCTGCGGCTGCGAATAGATCACCGTGGTGGTGGGGGCGGCGGGCAGCAGCACCTGATTGCCCTTGGCGCTCATGCACTGGGCGTAGGCGTTGTCGTACTGCTGCTGGATGCCGCCTTGCGCGCCCGCCGACGATCCGGCGCCCACGGCGGTGCCGGCCACGCCGCCCACGG
>JAJXUO010000018.1 GCA_021782815.1 Pseudomonadota bacterium | reverse complement strand
CTGCGCGTTGCTTCGAATTAAACCACATGCTCCACCGCTTGTGCGGGCCCCCGTCAATTCCTTTGAGTTTTAACCTTGCGGCCGTACTCCCCAGGCGGAGTGCTTAATGCGTTAGCTGCGTCACTGAGGTGCATGCACCCCAACAACTAGCACTCATCGTTTACGGCGTGGACTACCAGGGTATCTAATCCTGTTTGCTCCCCACGCTTTCGCACATGAGCGTCAATGCCAGACCAGGTAGTCGCCTTCGCCACTGGTGTTCTTCCAAATATCTACGAATTTCACCTCTACACTTGGAATTCCACTACCCTCTTCTGGATTCAAGCTCGCCAGTCTTAAAAGCAATTCCCGGGTTGAGCCCAGGGCTTTCACTTCTAATTTAACGAGCCGCCTGCGTGCGCTTTACGCCCAGTAATTCCGAACAACGCTAGCCCCCTTCGTATTACCGCGGCTGCTGGCACGAAGTTAGCCGGGGCTTCTTCTGGTGGTACCGTCATCATCGTCCCACCCGAAAGAACTTTACAACCCTAAGGCCTTCATCATTCACGCGGCATTGCTGGATCAGGCTTGCGCCCATTGTCCAATATTCCCCACTGCTGCCTCCCGTAGGAGTCTGGGCCGTGTCTCAGTCCCAGTGTGGCTGATCATCCTCTCAGACCAGCTACTGATCGTCGGCTTGGTGGGCCATTACCCCACCAACTACCTAATCAGACGCGGGCACATCCATCAGCGATAAATCTTTCCCCCGAAGGGCGTATGCGGTATTAGCAGTCGTTTCCAACTGTTATTCCCCACTGATGGGCAGTTTCCCACGCGTTACTCACCCGTGCGCCACTAAGGCCGAAGCCTTCGTTCGACTTGCATGTGTTAAGCATGCCGCCAGCGTTCGTTCTGAGCCAGGATCAAACTCTCAAGTTGATTTCGGACTAAATCCGAATAACGGAGCCTGCCCAAGCCTTCACATAACGTTAGAGCGTTCTTCCGAGATGCGAGGCTAAAACAGACCCGTCGTAACCGGTCGTCTCGCCGCCTGCGCATCCCTTCCATCGTCTTCACTTGTCAAAGAGCGTCGAAGGCTTCCACCTCCGCTTCCTACCAGCGCCTCAGCGCCGCTCGGGAAGGCCGGGCTTATACCGCCGCCCGGCAAAACGGTCAACCTCTTTTTTCCTCCGCAGCGCCCGGCGTCGCCACCGTTTCACTGCGAACCACCTTGCGGCGGGAGGCGGTTTCTACTGCGTTTCAAACACCGTGTCAACCACCTTTTTTCAACCACTTATTCGGCGTTCTTGGCCTATTCCGGCAAGAGCCCTGAACCAGGGGCGAATTTCGAATCTACTCCCGCATTTCCCGTCTGGCAAGCTATTTTCGCACTCCGCTGCGAAGGATCACCGGATCACCGTCGGCGCGCAGGTCACGTGGGAGCGCCGCAGCACATGGCAAACCTCCAGCGCGGCGTGCCGATCGCGTACCGGCCCCGCCCTCAGCACGTAAACATGCCCGCGGCGGCGGTGCCGGACACGGATAATGCTGGACTGCAATTGCCCCAGTTGCTCTGGAAAACGCCGCTGCAGCGATTCCCAGGCGACCTCGGCCCGCATGTCGCTGACATAGACCCCCAGCGTCACCCCGTCCCCTTTGGCGCTGAGCGCCGGCTGCGGCGCGGTGCCGTTGGCCAGCCGCGCCGTGGCCTCGGCCTGGGCCATGGCCGCCGCCAGCTGCGCCTCGGCGGCGCCGCGTTCGCGCGCCGCTTCGGCGGCGGTGATCAGACCGGCGTCGCGCAGGCGCTGTACCCGGCCGGCCACGGCGGCAAAGCGCAACTGATCGCTTACCGGTGGCGGCGAATCGGCCAGACGCAGGGGATGCAGCGGCAGCAAGGCTTCCAGAATGGCCGAGCGCTCGGCGGCCATGGCGTCTTCCGAAACGCTTTTTTCCTGGTAATTGGCGCTGATGTCCTTCAGCCGGCCGATGATCTGCTCGGCGGGCGGCGCCGGCTGATCCAATCCGGCGCCGGGCCGGCGCGGCACGCTGTAGGGCAGCAGCGCCCCCAGATTGGCGGCGCGGCGCCGGACGTAATCATCGCGCGAGATCATGTTCATCTTCAGCAGACGACGCAGGGTCTCGAAGCGGGTGATGATGGCGGTGTCGGCGGCGAAAGCCGCATCCTGCACGCTGACCTGGGGCGGCTCGCTCGACGGCGGCGCATAGGCCGCCGCCGGCGTTCCGGCGATATCGGCCATCATGCCCGGCGCCGCAGCGCCCCCCAGCGCCGCCAGATTGCTGCGGGCGATATCCTCGATGGTGCGACGACGCATGTCGGCGCCCGATCCCCATACCGTGGTCTGCTGGGGATGCATGGAGATCAGGGCCTCGTAATACTGGCGGGCCAGATCGGTGCGGGCGGTGTTCTGATAGACCGAGGCCATCACCAGCAGGGCGTAGGGATCGCGCGGATTGCGGCGCAGGGCCTCGGCGCCCAGTTGCTCGGCCGTATCGAAATGCCCCTTGCTGAGAGCGAGCATGGCCTGATCCGAGGCCTGGCCGTTCTCCCACGGGGAAATGGCGGAGGAAAAGCCCTGCGGATCGTAGAGGTAGCCGCAGCCCGACAGGCTGACCGCGCACAGCGCCACCGCCAACCATCGCCTTGCCAAGATCATCGTCCGCCCCTCTCTTCCATCAACATTCGGACAGCTTACACTCTGATACGATCCTGCGCGTTATTTCGGGCGCAGTCCCTTCGACCTTGGTGAAAAGTTAGGGTATCATCCCGATCCTGCGGCGGACAGGAGGGCCGAAGTGGGCATCGAAACCGAGTTGAAGCTGGCATTTGATCCGCAAGGATTGCGCCGCCTGCGCCGCCATCCCCTGGTCCAGAGCCTGAAACGGGAGCGCCCGCAGACCCGGCAGCTGAAGTCCGTCTATTTCGATACCGACGATTTCCGCCTGAAGGAAAATCAGGTGGCGCTCCGGGTGCGTCATATCGGACGGCGGCGGATTCAGACGGTGAAGACCGCCGGCGCCAATCTGGGCGGCGCCTGGCGGCGCGACGAATGGGAAACGGAGATCAACGGCGACCAGCCTGATCTGACGCACCTGGCCGCCCTGCCGGTGGCCGATCTGTTCGCCGTGCCCGCCGACGGCCAGGGGCTGCGCCCGGTCTTCACCACCGAGGTGCGGCGGACCGTTTATCTGCTGGGCGAGGATGATTGGCAGGTGGAACTGGCCCTGGACGAGGGACGTATCGTTTCGGCCCTGGGCAGCGCCGCCATCAGCGAGGCGGAACTGGAACTGAAGGCCGGCGATCCGGCCCGGTTGTTCGATCTGGCCCTGGCTCTGCAGGACGGCCGTCCCAGCCGGGTTCTGACCAGCAGCAAGGCGGCGCGCGGCTATCGCCTGGCGGCGGGCGCCACGATCCGCCCGCAAAAGGGCGGCGTGCCGCCGCTGCGGCACGAACACACCCAGCCCGAGGCCTTCCGCGCCATCGCCTGGGCCTGTCTGGAGCAGTTACAGGCCAATCACGAATGCCTGCTGGAAACCGGCGACGCCGAGGCGGTGCATCAGATGCGGGTGGCGCTGCGCCGCCTGCGCTCGGCCATCGGCCTCTTCAAAGCCCTGGTGGACGACGCGGCCCTGCCCCGCCTGCTGGAAGAGCTACGCTGGCTGCAATCGGTACTGGGGCCGGCGCGCGACCACGACGTCCTTATCGCCAACAGCCTGGCGCCCTTCGAGGCCGACCTCGGCGAAGAGGAGGCCTATCGGCGCCTGCGGCGGGATATGGACGCCGACCGCGAGCACGCCTATGCCGCCGCCATCGCCGCCCTGTCGCACCCCCGTTTCACCCATCTGATGCTGAGCCTGGGCCAGTGGTGCCAAACCGGCCCCTGGACCGCCGCCCCGGCCCCGTCCGCCCCCCTGGGCCACCTCGCCGCCCGCACCCTGGACAAGCGGTTTGCCCGCGTGCGCAAGGATTTGCGCGCCCTGGCGCGCCTGCCGGCCGACGAGCGGCATCTTTTGCGCATCCGCGTCAAGAAGCTGCGCTACGCCACCGAATTCTTCGAAAGCCTCTATGCCGGCCGGCATCATCGTAAATTCGTCGCCACCCTGGCGGCACTGCAGGACCATCTGGGGGCCTTGAACGATATCGCCGTGGCGCTTCGCGCCTTGCGGCGCTGGGCCGACGGCGGCGGTGACGCCGAGGGCTGGTGGCTGGCCGGGCGGCTGGCCGGACGGCTGGAGGCCAAAGCCTCGGCCCTCCTGGCCGCCGCCGACGCCGAAGCGGCCCGTCTTGGCCGTTCGCCCCGCTTCTGGCGAAGGTAATCACCCCAAAGGTTTATGCACCCTATCTGATATAAATCAAGTCGACAGCGGGATCTTGCATGCAACGACACAAGATGTTGGAATGGCCCCATGAGCGCCGATCTTCCATTTCTGGCCTGAAGGGCTGCATCATGGCCGAGCATGAGCACGGCGACGCTCCCTGGCAGGCATTCAAACAGTGCGAAAGCTGCGGCATCCGCGATCTGGTTCTGTTCGCCGATCTGACGGAGGCCGACTTTTCCCAGATCCACCTGCCCATCGACAATGTGGTGATCCCCCCCGGCGAGGCCCTTTACCAGCCGGGCCAGCCCGCCAACGCCGTGTTCACCGTGCGCGAAGGGCTGCTGAAGCTGGAACAGTATCTGCCCGACGGCAACCGCCGCATCGTCAGCCTGCTGTCGCAGGGCGATACCGCCGGGCTGGAGGCCACGGTGGCCGACACTTACGAACATGCCGCCATCGCCCTGCAAACCGTGAAGGCCTGCCGCATCCCGCGCGAGGTAGTCACCCGGCTGTCGCCCCGCCTGCACCGCCAGTTGATGAACAAATGGCATAACGCCGTGCGCAAGTCGCACGATTGCCTGCGCGAGCTGTCCACCGGCAGCGCCCGCCAGCGGGTGGCCCGGCTGTTCCTGCTGCTGGCCCCCGACGATGCCGAGCTGTGCCGCCTGTTCGGACGCGAGGATGTGGGCGCCCTGCTGGGCATCACCACCGAAACCGCCAGCCGCCTGGTGGCCGAGCTGAAACGCCAGTCGGTGATCAGCGAGGTTTCCCCCAATCTTTTCACCCGCAACCTCACAGCCCTGGAGGCCATCGCCGCGGAATAGCGGCATCCCGCAAACGACCATGGGAGGACGCAGCATGTCGGAACCCGCCACCCTGCAATTCTGGTACGATTTCGCCAGCCCTTATTCCCACATCGCCGCCCAGATCATCGAAGGGAAAACCGCCGGTCTGACGGTGGACTGGCGCCCCTTCCTGCTGGGGCCGATCTTCAAGGCCCAGGGCTGGGCCGATTCCCCCTTCAATCTTTTTCCCGCCAAGGGCGCCTATATGATGCGCGACGTGGCCCGGCTATGCGCCGATCTGGCCCTGCCCTGGCGGCGCCCCACCACCTTTCCGCGCCACAGCGTGCTGGCGGCCCGCATCGCCCTGCAACTGCCGCCGCACGAGATCGGCCGCTTCAGCCGCGCCGTGTTCCACGCCAATTTCGCCGAGGATCAGGATATCGCCCAGGAAGCGGTGCTGATGGGCCTGTTGCGCCAGCTGGGCCTGCCCCTGGCCCTGCTGGACGAAGCCTCGACCCCCGAACATAAAAACCGGCTGCGCCGCGCCACCGAGGAGGCCCAGGCCCGGTCGGTGTTCGGCGCCCCCTTCTTCCTGGTGGGGGACGAACCCTTCTGGGGCACCGACCGACTGGATCAGGCCGTGGCCTGGGCCCGCGCCCAAGGTTGAGAAATCTCACTGCCAAACTTATGCAATTGGTCTAATATTGAGCCATCGTCCGGATGGGGGCCCCTTCTTCTTTTTGGTGGGGCCCGGTCTTTCTTTAAGGATTCGTCTCATGACCGCCGCTCAAGAATACCACTCGCCCAGCGAGGGGGTGCCGTTCTACACGGAAAAAGGCAATGCCAAGCCGCGCGCCGTGCAAGGGCGTTTCCGCACCTACAAATGGTGGCTGATGGCCGCAACCCTGGCCTGGTGGCATTTGGCGCCGTTCCTGCGCTGGGACCGCGGCCCCTATTCCCCCCATCAGGCCATCCTGATCGATATGGCCGGGCGCCGCGCCTATTTCTTCAATATCGAGATCTGGCCGCAGGAGGTCTATTACCTCACCGGCCTTTTGCTGATCGCCGCCATCACCCTGTTCATGATGTCGGCGGTGGCCGGCCGCGTCTGGTGCGGCTTCCTGTGCTGGCAAACGGTCTATACCGATCTCTTCGTCGCGGTGGAACGGAAAGTTCTGGGCGACCGCAACAAGCGCATCGCCTTTTCCAAGGCGCCGTTTTCGCTGGGCAAACTGGGCAGGCTGGCCCTTTTGAACGCGGTGTGGCTGGTTATCGCCGCCGCCTGCGGCATCGGCTTCGTGCTGTGGTTCGGCGACGCCCCCCACCTTCTGGTGGAGATCCTGACCCTGAAGGCCGCGCCCGGCATGTATCTGTTCATCGGTCTGATCGGCGGCTTCTGCTTCCTGCTGGCCGGATATGCCCGGGAACGGGTCTGCGTTTACATGTGCCCCTATGCCCGCTTTCAGTCGGCCATGTTCGACGAGCATTCCCTGATCGTCTCCTACGAGGCCTGGCGCGGCGAACCGCGCGGCCCCTTGAAGGGTGGCATCCAGGGCCGCGATCCCAAGGAGGTGTTCCAGGACCGCGGCCATTGCGTCGATTGCATGATGTGCGTGCAGGCCTGCCCCACCGGCATCGACATCCGCCGCGGCACCCAGCTGGCCTGCATCGGCTGCGGCCTGTGCATCGACGCCTGCAACAGCGTGATGGACCGCTTCGGCCTGCCGCGCAATCTGATCTCCTACGATTCCAGCTACAACCTGCAGGCCCGCAGCGCCGGACTGCCGGCGCGGCTGCGTCTGGTGCGTCCGCGCACCCTGATCTACGCCGCCGTGCTGGTGGTGGCGGGATCGGCCATGCTGGGCACCCTGTTGATGCGCCCCGACATGCGGGTGGACGTGCTGCATGTGCGCGTGCCGCTGGCCATGGCCGTTTCCGGTGGCCGGGTGCGCAACGGCTATGACTACAAAGTGCTGAACATGGCCCGCCACCCCCGCACCGTCACCTTGCGGGTCAGCGATCCCGCCAACGTCATGCTCGATGTGGTGGGCGGCGCCAGCGGTTCCAGCGTGACCTTGCAGATCCCCGCCGACAACGTGGCCACCTTCCACATCTACACCACCAGCCACAGCCACCCGGAAGGCAACGAGGCCGTCACCTTCGAGCTGACCGAACCCGGACAGCCCAAGGTGGATATCCGCAATGTCAGCTTCATGGCCCAGCCCGACTGACGGCGGCGGACAACCGCGATCCTGAAAAGGGGGGCGCCACGCCCCCCTTTTTTCGCCTTCCGGCGGCACGATCGACACCATAGCTTCATTTTACCTGCCGGACCGGCAGGGGCATAAATCCTCCTGACGGAGACAACCGTAAGGAGCGAGAGATGGACGAGATCGATCGGGCATGCGAGCGAATGGAAAATTTCACCGCCATCGCCCTGCAATCAGTGCTGAACCGCTTGATGGATACCCCGCCCTCCAGCGGCGTGTGCAAATCCTGCCATGATGTGATCGACCCTTTGCGGTTACGCGCCAACCCCAAGGCCCGCCATTGCCGCGACTGCGCCGACGAGGAAGAGGCCCGGTCCCGCCGCAAGGCTCTGTGCGGCCCCCGTTAAAACCGCTTCATGACAGATAATACCAAGTCGGGATGAGCTTGGCTCATCGCGACGCCGGTTAGGAGCAAGGCGACGCGCGCCTGATGGCGCGGTGATCGGTTCCGATCACCGCAATTCGGTGTAATTGGCCCGCCGCTCCCGTGCCCCCTCAGGAGCGGCGGAGTCTTTTGTGCAGTTGCGAAGCCCTCTTCATAAGAAGAGGTCTCTATAGCTCTTCCCGATCTCCTATCCGCCACACCGGCGGATTCTTTACATTCGACATTTCATTTTTTGATGATTTTTAAAAGCATTTATGCGAATCCTATCCTAACGCTGCATTTCAGAGACAGCCGGAGCGAAAGAGGATGAGGGCGTTCGCGCTCCCCTGGGGCGCGCAAGTGGGGAATCTGGCTGTGACGATGCCGCAAAACGCAAACAACGACGTTGCCTCGGACCCTCGGATCACCGAGTGCCTGCATCTGATCCGGGGCTTTGCCGAAACCATCCTCGATTATGTCGAGCGCATCACCGGCCGCAAGCTGGCGACGGCGGCCCTCACCGCCACCGATCAGATCGAACGGGTCTTGCGCAACCGCATCGAGGGCATGGTCAACGACCATGTCAGCCGCGCCATGGACCGCATCGTGGCCAGCCATCCCAACGGCGCCTCGGTCAGCTATACCCTGCGCTATCCCCAGCGCAGCCGCCACCTGTTGCGCCTTTTGACCTGCGCCATTTCCGATCTGGTGGCCACCCGCGACGACGGCCTGCGCCACCAGCATCCCAAGGTGCTGCTGGACGGCCTGGAAAGCTGGGCCGCCAAGGTGCTGGGCGGCGCCTATTACCGCGACGTTAATCAGGAGGCCCTGGAGGCCCTGGGCCGCGTCACCACCGACGAGAACAGCGAGAACGACAGGGCCATCTGGCACGAACTCACCACCGACGAGGGGGCCCTGGACACCTATTACCGGGTGGCGGTGCCGCTTCTGGCCCATTTCAGCTACGATTTCGAAAAAACCCGCGTGGAAATGCAGCGCATCATCAGCGCCAGCACCAACGCCGTGGTTTCGCTCAGCGCCGAACAGTGGAGTCTGCTGTTCCACCGCCTGTTCACGCCGCTGTTCCGCAGCCTGGCCGACCACGATGAACAGCTGCGCATCGACGCCCTGTTCGAGGAGGGCACCGCCCTCAAGCTGGCCAAGATCTACGCCGAATACAAAAAGTGGCTGAAGGGCAACCACATCAGCGAACCCAAGGATCTGGCCCTGGTGCGGGCCTGATCACCGCACTTTGCATTAAGGCGCCGGTTTGCGCCCCCGGCCCCGGCCGCCGTGCTGGGTGCGGAAGCTGCCGCCGCGCGCCGGGCCGCCGCTCCTGGCTTTTCCCGCCTCCCCCGTCCGCCGTCCGCCCTCGCCCGGGCGCCCGGCCGGCACCAGCTGATGGGCGCCAGGGCCGATGAGATCGGCCCGGCCCATGGCTTTCAGCGCCTCGCGCAGCAGCGGCCAGTTCTCCGGATCGTGATAGCGCAGAAAGGCCTTATGCAGGCGGCGCTGACGCAAGCCCTTGGCCGAGAACACTTCTTCGCCGCCGCCGCGGCGGATGGGTTTCAGGGGATTGCGGCCGCTGACATACATGGCGGTGGCAAGGGACATGGGCGACGGCAGGAAGGTTTGCACCTGATCGGCCTTGAAGCCGTTACGCTTCAGCCACAGCGCCAGGTTCATCATATCCTCGTCGCTGGTGCCGGGATGGGCGGCGATGAAGTAAGGAATGAGATAGAGGGTTTTGCCGGCCTTTCTGGCCGCCGCCTCGAACATCTGCTTGAAGCGGTCGTAACTGGCGATGCCGGGCTTCATCATTTTCGACAGCGGCCCCGCCTCGGTATGTTCGGGGGCGATCTTCAGATAGCCGCCCACATGATGGGTGACCAGTTCCTCGATATAGGCCGGGCTTCTGACCGCCAGATCGTAACGCAGCCCCGAGCCGATGCTGATCTTCTTCACGCCTTTCACGGCGCGGGCCTTGCGGTAAAGCCGGATCAGGGGATCGTGATCCGTGCCGAGATTTTTGCAGATGTCGGGATAGACGCAGGAGGGGCGGCGGCATAACGCCTGCACCGCATCGTCCTTGCAGGCCAGGCGGTACATGTTGGCGGTGGGGCCGCCCAGATCGGAAAGGGCGCCG
The DNA here is from genome assembly GCA_021782815.1 of Pseudomonadota bacterium. Taxonomy (GTDB): domain Bacteria; phylum Pseudomonadota; class Alphaproteobacteria; order Rhodospirillales; family Magnetospirillaceae; genus JAJZGK01. The sequence continues at coordinate 43,171 of JAJXUO010000018.1, read as the reverse complement.
GTAAAACCCTTGGTCTTATCGCGGATCTGTTCGATTTCCCGCAGGATCGAGCCTTCCGAACGACTCTGGATGATGCGCCCCTCGTGCTCGGTGATGGAGCAGAAGGAACAGCCGCCGAAACAGCCGCGCATGATATTGACGGAAAAGCGGATCATCTCCCAGGCGGGAATGGCCGCCTCGCCATAGGAGGGATGGGGGGCGCGGGCATAGGGCAGATCGAACACGCCGTCCAGCTCGGCGGTGGTCAGCGGCAGCGGCGGCGGCGACAGCCACACCTCCTTGTCGCCGTGGCGCTGCACCAGGGGGCGGGCATTGCCGGGATTGCTTTCCAGATGCAGCTGGCGCGAGGCCAGGGCATAGAGCACCGGATCGTCCTTCACCGCTTCGTAATCCGGCAGCCGCACCACGGTACGGCCGGGCGGACAGCCGCGCCGGGGGGCGTCGCTCATGTCGTCCACGGTATCGGCGTCGGGGGCCACCTCGGTCCAGCCCTCGGGCACGGCGTCGCGCAGGACGGCGACGCCGCGCAGATCGCCGAGATCGCGGGCCCGTTCACCGGCGGCGATGCGATGCGCCGCCGCCACCAGGGCCCGCTCGGCATTGCCGTACAGCAAAAGATCGGCCTTGGCGTCGGGCAGAACCGAGCGGCGCACCTTTTCCGACCAGTGATCATATTGGGCGATACGCCGCAACGAAGCCTCGATGCCGCCGAGAACGATGGGCACATCCTTCCAGGCCTCGCGGCAGCGCTGGGCATAGACGATCACCGCACGGTCGGGCCGCCGCCCGTGCACGCCGCCCGGCGTGTAATTGTCGTCGTGGCGCAGGCGACGGTCGGAGGTGTAGTGATTGACCATGGAATCCATGTTGCCCGCCGTCACCCCCCAAAACAGATTGGGGCGGCCCAGGGCCTTGAAGGCCTCGGCGCTATGCCAGTCGGGCTGGGCGATGATGCCCACGCGGAAGCCCTGCGCCTCCAACAGGCGGCCGATGATGGCCATACCGAAACTGGGATGATCGATATAGGCATCCCCGGTCACCAGCACGATATCGCAACTATCCCAGCCCAGCGCCGTCATCTCGGCGCGGCTCATGGGCAGGAAGGGCGCGGGCGCCGGATGTCCGCCGCGATAGGGCGGCATGGAAAACAGCGGGCGGGGCGGCGGCTCGGCGGCGGCGGAAAGATCGGCAGTCATGCCTCATAGCTAGGCAGAACGCGGCCAAAAGTAAATATCAGGATTGAAGGTATATGTCCCGCGAGGCGCTGGCGTGCCGCCAGCCTGGCTTGCGCGCAAACGGTTGCGCGGGCGTTCACCCGATGACCCTGCCGGGACGTCAGCCTTGCGCGAAATCCATGATCAGGGTCCGCCCGCCATCCTCGGTATAGACCTCCTTGGCGATCTGGCGGATCAGCGACAGGCCGCGCCCATGCTTGGCGTCGGGGCCGGCCACGATTTCGCGGGTGGCCTCGATATCGAAACCGGCGCCGCGATCGCTGACCGACAGGCGGAACAGGGCGCCGTCCAGCGGCGTCATGGTCACGTCGATGCGGCGCGAGGCCATGACCGGATCGAGGAGGCGCGCCGTCATCTGCTGGCTGAACACCTCGAAACCGACGCGGGTCGAGCGCAGGCTGCCGTCGATGCCGAGATTGCCGTGGATGGCGGCATTGCCCACCGCCTCGGCCAGGCACAATTCCACCAGCGACATGTCGGCCTCGCCCAGGGTTTTCTGCAAGGCCTCGGCGAAGGGTTGCACCACCTCCATGCCGCAGGCGGTGCCGGTGGAAACCGACAGCGCCAGCCCGCCCATCTGCACGGCGCGCAGACAGCGGGCGCCCGGCATCTTGTCGCCCTCGATGAAGCCGCAATAGGGCGCCGACAACCCCTTGCTCAAAAGATCGGGCGAAGCCTCGGCATGCAGCAGCGGCCGGCTGCCCTGCGGCCAGGGCTGGCCGTCGGCCACCAGAAAGGCCGGCTGCGGACGGCCGTCCGTCCGATAGGGGGCATCAAGACGGGTCAAACGCAGCAGCTCCCTCACCTCTCCCCCGGCGCCTTGAATCAACAGCGCGCCGCCGCGGCCGGCCGCCTCGTCGCGGGCCACTTGCAGCATCCACAGGGCGGAACTGTCCATGAAGGTCACCGCCGACAGATCGATCAGGCCATCGGCGGCGCCGTGCCAGGCGATGATGGCCAGCACGTCGCTGAAAGCGTCGTGGCAGCGGAAGGTGAAACGCCCGCCCAGAACCAGATGGTAGCCCGAGGGCGCCTCGGCCTGGTGGAACCAGAAATCGTCGCTGCGGTTCGCCGATCCCGCCATCTCAGCCTCGCAACCGGCTGAAACGCACGGCGGTCAGATCATCGATGTTGGGCGGCGGCGCCACCGCATGGAAGAGATCGAGAAGGCCGTTGACGGTCATCTCGCCCCGTTCGGCCAGCAACCGCCGCACCAGCCCCTCCAGCCCGGCCTCGCCGAAGCTGTCGCCCGCCACCTGGGCGTCGGTGATGGCGTCGGAATAGAGCAGCAGACTGTCGCCCGGCAGGAACGGCACGGTCTGGGTACGATAGACCGGCGCGGCCTGCAAGCCCAGCGGCACGCCCCGGCTGTCGAGGAATTGCGGCTGCCCCTGGCTGATCAGCACCGGCGGCGGCGAACCGGCCGAAGCCCACGACAGTTCGTTGCGGCCGCAATCGATGACGCCCAGCAGCATGGTGGCGAACTGGCTGCGCCGCAGCAGCCCGTTCAAAGCCCGGCCCAGGGTCTGCAGCACCTCCGACGGGGCCAGACCGGGACGCCAGTGCTCGGCGATCAGGGCATGCAGACGGAACACATTCAGGGCGGCGCCGATACCGTGGCCGGAAAAGTCGAAGGCATAGCAGCACATGCGGTCAGCGCCTGCTTCCATGCAGCCCCACAGATCGCCGCCGATGCCCGACGAGGGTTCGAAATAGGCCTCGATCTCCAGCCCCATCCGCCCCAGGGGCTCGGCCAGGCGTTCGGCCCGGGGCAGAAGATCGAACTGCATGGCGCGGGCCGCCGACACCTCCTGCATCAGGATGCGCTGCTGCGCCACCACCCGTTCGGCCAGGGATTGCCGTTCCAGTTCGGCGCTTTTCCGGGTTACGGCATAACGGATGGCGCGGGAAATGGTGCGCGACGAGGCATCGTTCTTCACCAGATAGTCCTGCGCCCCGGTTTCCAGCGCCTTGGCGGCGAATTCGGGATCATCGTGCCCGGTCATGATGACGATGGGCAGGCGCGGCGCCTCGGCCTGCATGCGCGTCACCGTTTCCAGGCCGAAGGAATCCGGCAGGCTGAGATCCAGCAGCACCACGCCGATCTCCGAGCCCTCTTTCAGACGGGCCACCGCCTCGGCCAGGGTTTCCACATGCACCACCTTGAACGAAGGCGCCCGTTCGCTTTTCAGGGCATAGCCCACCAGATGGGCATCGCCGGGATCGTCTTCCACCAGCAACACGGTCAGGGCATCGGGAAAGGCGTGCTGCCCGGCCACACGGGCGGGTTCCACCTCGTCCGGCGACAGCCATTCCGGAGAACGGTTCGGCAGGGTGATCAGACGACCAACAGAGGACCCGGAGGGCAGCAAACCGACGTCTCCCAAAAAGGCCGGACCCTGGCGGATCCTTGTGGTCTCGTTAAAAGCTTGAATAAAGTTACAACAGGGTCATGGCAACTGCAACATGCCAGCCAAAAGTTTAAGAAACTGGCATACCCCCATCCTGAAACGCCGTCTCTCCATCCTCCTCCGGCGGCGGATGTCCGCCATCCATGGCGGCCATGTGGCTGGTCAGCCAGTCGCACAGCCGCCGCAACAGGGCGCCGCCCTCGCCCGGCAGGCTGAAGCCCGCCAGATCGGCCAGAAAGGCGGCATGCTCGGCGCGATGTTCGGCCAGACCGGGGTCGCCGCACTGGGCCAGCCAGGCCTCCTCCTCCCGGAAATGGTCGCGCAGGCCGTTCAGCACGTCGTGAAAATACAGCGTCACCACGCCATCGCCGACACCGGCATAAAAGGCGGTGATCAGGCGGTTGGTCAGGGCGATCAGGCGGCGGTGATCATCGTTCATCGCCTCGAAGCCCACGCACATCTCGGGGCTCCATTTCAGGATGCGAATCATGGCCGTCCCCCCTTTTTCACCGCAGATAGCGCGTCACGTCCACCTCGTCCAGCTGGTGGGGCATAAGATGGCGTTCGGCATAGCGGCGGTAGATGCCGCTGCGTAAAAACAGATCGAACAGCACCGGATCGATATGGCCGTTGTCGCGGAATTCCGCCAGGATGGCGATACAGGCCGACAAGGGTTTGGCTTTTTTGTACGGACGGTCCGAGGCGGTCAGGGCCTCGAAGATGTCGGCGATGGCCATGATGCGCGAGGGAATGGAGAGTTCGGCGGCGGTCAGGCTGCGCGGATAGCCCTTGCCGTCCATGGTTTCGTGATGGGCTCCGGCATATTCGGGCACCCGGCGCAGATGCTTGGGAAAGGGCAGGCTTTCCAGCATCATCAGGGTTTGGATGACATGCTCCGAAACCTTGAAGCGCTCCTCCTCGGTCAGGGTGCCGCGGGCGATGGACAGGTTATGCACCTCGCCGCGGTTGTACATCACCTTGGGCACCGGCAGGGTGAACTTCCATTCCGGCGACATGAAGGGCTCGTGCCCCGACCAGGGAATAATATGCTCGGGCCGATCGGCCAGCAGCGGCTCGGTCACCGGCAGGGCCGGCTCGGGGATGGCGGCCAGCCGCTCCTGCTCGGCGAACGACAGACCGAGACGATCGGAGAAATGCCGCCGCCAGCTCTGCCGGGCGATGCGCCGCAACCGCTCCAGCCGCTCCGGTTCCATGACCTCGCCGCCGATATTGCACTCGGCGACGAAGGCGAAATCGTCCTCCAGCGCGCTGCGGCGCCGCGCGAAATCGGCCGCGGCCGCCTCGGGCGCCGCCCCCGCCGCCACCGCCTCGAGCCGCGCGATCTCGGCGTCGCGCAGCAGCACCTCGAAGCGGGTGCGGATCTCGTGCAGACGATTGTGCAGGGTTTCCAGCTTGGTGGCCTTGTCCACCACATATTCCGGGGTGGTGACCTTGCCGCAATCATGCAGCCAGGCCCCCACCCGGAATTCGCGCCATTCCTCCTCGCTGGTGAAGGCGAAATCGGCCAGCGGTCCCTCGGTCTGGCGCGCCGCCTCCTCGGCCAGCATCTGCGCCAGCAGCGGCACCCGTTCGCAATGACCGCCGGTATAAGGCGATTTGGCGTCGATGGAGCCGGCGATGATGCGCACCATGCCGTCCACCAGGGCATCCTGGGCATCCAGCAGAATACGGTTATGCAGGGCGTTGGCGGCCTGGGCCGCCAGGGCCTTCACATGGCGCTGCGCCCCGAAGGCGAAGGGCACCGCCTCGTCCCGGCCGCGTTCGTGGGCATTGACCAACTGCAGGGCGCCGATCACCTCGCCGCCGCGCGGACGCAGCGGCACCACCAGCAGCGACCGGGTCTGATAGCCGGTGCGGGCATCGCATTCGCGCAGCGTGCCGAAATCGAACTCGGCGTTGGCCGCCACATCGGGAATATGAATGGAGACGCCGCGACGCACCGCGGCGCACACCACATGCTCGCGCCGCCCGGCCGGAAGCTCGCTCTGAAACGCCAGGGAAGGCAGTTCGAAATCCAGCACCTGTCCGGTCCCGCCCACCAGGATATCCAGCACCCGGTTATGGATGAAGGTGAAACGCAGGGCCCGGCCGTCGGGAGCCAGTAGAAACAGGGTGCCGCCCTCGGCGCCGGAAATGCGCTCGGCCTCCAGCACCACCTTTTCCACCAGGGTGCCCATATCCTTTTCCGAGCCCACGGCGATGCCCAGTTCCAAAAGGCGCACCAGGGCGGATTGCGCCGCTTCCAGATTGCGGGTGCGGGCCAGCATCTGATCCTTCATCATGCCGAAGGCCCGCCCCAGCTGGCTGAACTCCGTCACCACCGACTGACGCGGCACCGCGCCTGAGAAATCCATCTCGGTGATGCGCTCGGCCTCCTCGGCCAGTTCGGTCAGGCGGCGCGACATCAGCCGCACCATCAGATAGCCCAGGGGGATGACCACCAGCAGGGCCAGCACCGTCATCCCCAGCCCCCACAGGGCGATGGAGGCCACCGGCCCGCTGAAATCGCGGCGCGGCGCGGCGATGCCCACCACCATGCGGTTCTCGAAAATCGGCGCGAACAGCATCAGCATGGGCACGCCCAGAATGTCGCGGGACAGCACCCGGCCCTCCGGCCCGATCGTGCGCGCCGCCAACAGGGCGTCCGCCAGCCCGGCATCCGCCCCCGGCGTCCTTACCGGCATCACCAGCGGACGGCCGTCGGCCTCCAGCAGAACCACCATCCCGTGCGGCGAAACCACCTGCTGCCGCACGAACGCCGCCAGCCCGTCCAGGGTGAAATCGGCGCCGATCACCCCGTCGCCCGCCTCCAGACGGCGCGACACCGTCACCCCCAACCTGTGCAGCGATCCGAACTGGTAAGGCCCCGACAACCCGACATCCCGCCGCGTTTCGGCCAGATCGTACCAGACGCGCTGGCGGGGATCGTAGGTGGGATCAAGATCCTCGCCCGTTCGCAGCACATGACCGGCGCCGTCGAGAAAACGCCACAGCTGCACCCGCCGCCCCCGCCGCAGCACGATGGCGCGATCGATCTCGGCCGTATGGGCCGGAGCATCGTGGGCGGCCAGAATGGTGGGATTGTCGCGGGGCAGGATCACCTGCAGGAAACGGCCGTCGGGATAACCGGTATAAAGGGAATAAAGCCGGCCGTTGCGCGCCATCAACCGCCGCATCGCCGCCAGACCGCCCCAGGGCTTGCCATCCTCCACGGGCGGCGCACCCAGCGCGTTCAGCAGAGCGCCCCCCTCCACCACGGCGGAGGCACCATCGAACAGGGCCTCCACATGGGATTCGATCAACGCCGCCTTGCCGGAAAAGATCTGCCCCGCCACCTGGGCCGACGCCATCCCGCCCTTGATCCAGACCACGGCGAACGTGGACACCGTCGGCACCAGCACCAGCAGCAGCACCGTTACGGTCACCCCCAGATCGAACCGGATCCGCCTCATCGCCCCGTCCCACCGCCGCATTTCTTCGAATAGCAAGGGCCGACAGGATAGGGATACGACCAGAATAGAGCAAGTTTTTGTTATAAAAGCTCATAAAAATGACAAAAACAAACAAATAAATAAAACAGAAACAAATTGTAAAAAATTCAAAACATCATAAAAAATCAAATTACATTTTAAAAATTAACCACCATATAAGCCCCAACATCTTTAGAAATTATCCAAAGATAAATCAATTTAAACCTCAATTATTCTTACAAGAACCAAATGTCACACGAGTTTTTACTAAAGAAATTTCCACAAAAAATTGAGCACCCTTTTGGCTAAAGGGCATTAAACAGAATCCCAATCGAAAACGGCTCAATTCATCACTATTCAAGATTTTGAAAATCGGTGGATCCCTATTACTATTGATTTTTAATTAAATTGAATAGCAGCTCCAACCTCAGCGGGGAGAGGAAAGATGTCCTTTACAACGGATCGGCAACGTCGTTTGGAATCCATGAAAATCGACGATCATATGCGCGATATTCTACGATCCATCTCCCCTATCATCCGCAGCAATATTGATAAAACAATCGAAAACGCGTACAGGCACTTCCTTGACTACCCGGAAGTTGCCGCGGCCTATCAGGGCACCGGCCTGACCGAGGCCGTGGCCGCGCAGCGCAGCCATTGGCTGGAGGAAATTTTCCCCGCCGATTTCAGCGACAGTCAAATTCTGAAAGGGGTGGAGCTGTTCCGCCGCCGCCAGGTGGCGGGGCTGGAGCTGCGCTGGTATTTCGTGTTCTACGCCGATCTTCTGCGCGGTTTCCAGGCCACCCTGGCCCCGCATTTCCGCAAAAAGCCCGAGGCGCTGGTGGAGGCGATGAACGCCATTTCCACCGTGCTGCTGCTGGATCTGGAAATCGCCGCCGCCGCCTTCATGCAGGGCTCGGAGGAGGACGCCGCCGCCTTCATCAAGAACAGCGCCGAGGACATGCAGGCCCGCGTCGGCCGGATGGGACAGCAGGTGGAAGGGGCCGCCTCGGACCTGCGCAGCGCCGCCCAGACCATGGCCCAGGTGGCCGGCAGCACCCTGGAGCAGGCCGCCAGCGCCGACGGCGCCTCGCAGGAATCCGAAGCCGGCATCCAGGCCGCCGCCTCGGCCACCGAGGAACTGGCCAGCTCGATCCACGAGATCGGCCGTCAGGCCAGCGAATCCAGCCAGATGGTGGCGGAAGCGGTGAACGAGGCGGAACGGGCCAATGCCCGCGTCGGCGAACTGGCCGAGGCGGCGGGCAAGATCGGCGAGGTGGTGAAGCTGATCGCCGATATCGCCAGCCAGACCAACCTTTTGGCCCTGAACGCCACCATCGAGGCGGCGCGGGCCGGCGAGGCCGGCAAGGGCTTCGCCGTGGTGGCCGGCGAGGTGAAAAACCTCGCCAATCAGACCGGCAAGGCCACCAGCGACATCAGCGCCCAGGTGGCCGCCGTGCAGGAGGGCACCCGCGAGGCGGTAACCGCCATCCACAGCATCGGCGTCACCATCGGCCGCATCAGCGAGATCGCCTCGGCCATCGCCGCCGCCGTGGAGGAACAGGGCGCCGCCACCCAGGAGATTTCCCGCAGCGTGCAGCAGGCCGCCAGCGGCGGCGCCATGGTGCACCGCAGCATCAGCGAGGTGCGCGACAGCGCCCATGGCAGCCAGCAGACGGCGGCGGGCCTTCTGGCGGGCGCCGACGGCCTGGTGGCCGGGGTGCGGGATCTGCAGCGGGAGCTGGGCGGCCTGTCGGGCGAAGTGACCCGTTTCCTGGAGCAAACCCGCAAAAATAAATAACGGCTTTCATCGCCGTCCGTGGTAAAAGTCCGGGCCGCCCCTTCTTGGAGCGGCCCGGTTCTTTTCGGGCGCCCAAAGCCCGGAAACGGAGTGATGAGGTCTTCAGGTCCGGCTTTCATGAAGTTTTCGCGTCACACCCACCGAACCGATGGAGCCGGAGCCCCCGCCTCCAGTAGTCTGCCCCCGATTTTCTGCCCCCATTCGCCATACTGAAAAGGGACGAGGATGGAATTCTTTCGGCGTTTGACCTTTCTGGTCTGCACTCCGGCCTTCGAGGCCGGCGATCTTGAGGGTGCCCGTGTCGAACAGATCATCAGCGAGGTGGAAAGCCTCGGCTTCGAAGTGGTGCGGGCCCGCGATATCGAGGATGCCGAAATCGCCGTGCAGACCGACGCCGCCATCGGCTGCGTGCTGGTGGACTGGGACAAGAACGGCACCGGCGCCACGGCGCTGATCAATCTGATGCGCCGCCGCGGCCTGGAAATGCCCATCGTCATCCTGGTGCGCGGCGCCCGCTTCGAGAGCATTCCGGTGGACGTGCTGGATTTCATCGACGGCTACGTGTTCCTGGCCGAGGAAACCCCGGCCTTCATCGCCAAGAATCTGGTCAGCCGCCTGAAGCAGTTCGCCGACACCCTGAAAACGCCGTTTTTCGGCGCCCTGGTGGATTACGCCGAGGAAGGCAACCAGCTGTGGACCTGCCCCGGCCATAACGGCGGCATCTTCTACAACCGCAGCCCCATCGGCCGCATCTTCGTCGAGCATCTGGGCGAGGCGGTGTTCCGCGACGACCTCGACAATTCGGTGCTGGAACTGGGCGATCTGCTGATCCACGAAGGCCCGGCCCTGCAGGCCCAGAAGGAGGCCGCCGCCATCTTCGGGGCGGAAAAGACCTATTTCGTGCTGAACGGCACCTCGGCCTCCAACAAGGTGGTGCTGTCGGCCCTGGTGGCCGAGGACGATCTGGTGCTGTTCGACCGCAACAACCACAAGGCCGCCATCCACGGCGCCCTGGTGCTGGGCGGCGGCATTCCCATCTTCCTGGAAACCGACCGCAACGCCCAGGGCCTGATCGGCCCCATGTACGCCGACAGCTTCGACGAGGCCGCCATCCGCGAAAAGATCCGCACCAATCCGCTGGTGAAGGATCCGGAGAAATGGCGCGCCCCCCGCCCGTTCCGCGTGGCGGTGATCGAGCAATGCACCTACGACGGCACCATCTACAATGCCGAGATGATCCTGGAGCAGATCGGCCCGCTCTGCGACTACATCCTGTTCGACGAGGCCTGGGCCGGCTTCCTGAAGTTCCATCCCCTGTTCAAGGGCCATTACGCCATGGGGCTGAAGGATCTGGACGAAAGCTCGCCCGGCATCATCTCCACCCAATCCACCCATAAGCAGATGGCCGGGTTCTCGCAGGCCTCGCAGATCCATGTGCGCGACCGCCACATCAAGGGCCAGGTTCGCCGCATCGAGCATCGCCGCTTCAACGAAACCTTCATGCTGCACGCCTCCACCTCGCCGTTCTATCCGCTGTTCGCCTCGCTGGACGTGGGCGCCCAGATGATGCGCGGCCGCTCGGGCGAGGTCTTGTGGGACGACACCGTGCATCTCGGCATCGAACTGCGCAAAAAGATCCGCGCCATTCACCAGGAGTTCGTCGAGAAAAGCAGCGATCCCGCCCGCCAGTGGTTCTTCGATCCCTTCGTGCCCGATATGGTGGCCCTGGAAGGCCAGGAAGACAGCATGGTGCGCTGGGAGGACGTGCCCTCGCCCATGCTGGCCGCCGATACCCGCTATTGGGAATTCGCCCCCGGCGCCACATGGCACGGCTTCAAAACCGTGACCCGGGCCGGCTACGCCATGACCGACCCCAACAAGCTGACCCTGCTCACCCCCGGCTTCGACGCCGCAACCGGCACTTACGCCGAGTACGGCATCCCCGCCCCGGTGGTGGCGCAGTTCCTGCGCGAAAATCGCGTGGTGCCGGAAAAGAACGATCTCAACTCCCTGCTGTTCCTGCTGACGCCGGGGGTGGAATCCAGCAAGGCCGGCACCCTGCTCAGCACCCTGGTGGCCTTCAAGCGCCATCACGACGACAACGCCTGGCTGGAAGACGTCATCCCCGAATTCGTGCAGCGCCGCCCGGCCCGCTACGGCGGCATGCGCATCCGCGACCTGTGCGGCCAGATGCACGATTTCTTCAAGGCCAGCAATGTCAGCGCCCTGCAACGCGCCCAGTTCGCCCCGGAACATCGCCCCGACATGGTGATGCGCCCCAACGACGCCGTGCGCATGCTGACCCGCAACCAGGTGGATTTCGTGCCCCTCGACCAGGTGGAGGGGCGCATCGCCACCACCCTGTGGGTGGTCTACCCGCCCGGCATCGCCACCGTCATCCCCGGCGAACGCCTGAACGCCAAAGCCCGGCCCATGCTGGACTATCTGCGCATGTTCGAACGCAGCGCCAACCTGTTCCCCGGCTTCGAGGCGGAAATCCAGGGCCTCTACCGCAAGGTGGAACCCGATGGCTCCATCCGCTTCTATACCTACGTGGCCAAGGAATAAGAAAAACCGGCAATGGGGGGCTTCGGCCCCCCTTTTGCTTTGGCCTCCCGGCCAAGAGAGCGCGAGAGGCCCGCCTCTCGCGCGGGGGCGCGGGGGCAAGGCCCCTGCTCTCCCCTTCGCGCCGCCCTACAGCAGCCCCAGGGCCTTGAAGCTGGCGTGGCCGGAGCGGCCGATGACCAGATGGTCGTGCAGCACGATGCCCACCGCCTTGGCGGCATCGCGCACCTGGTAGGTCATATCGATATCGGCGCGGCTGGGCTTGGGATCGCCCGAGGGATGGTTGTGCACCAGGATGAGGGCGGTGGCGTTGAGTTCCAGGGCGCGCTTCACCACCTCGCGCGGGTAGACCGGGGTTTGATCCACGGTGCCGGTTTGCTGGGCCTCGTCGGCGATCAGCACGTTCTTGCGGTCGAGGAACAGCAGGTGGAACTGTTCGACGCCGCGATGGGCCATGCTGATATGGCAATAATCCAGCAGTTTGTCCCAGGAGGACAGGATGGGGCGGTGCAAAACCTCCTGGCGGGCCAGGCGCTGCGCCGCCGCCTGCACCACCTTGAGGGCGGTGGCCGCCGCCTCGCCCACGCCCTCGACCTCGGTGAGGGCCTGCGGGCTGGCCTGCAGCAGGCCGGGCAGGGATTTGAAATGGTCCAGCAGGCGCTTGGCCAGGGGTTTGACGTCGCCGCGCGGAATGGCCAGGGTCAGCAGCAGTTCCACCAGCTCGTAATCGGGCAGGGCGTCGGGGCCGCCGTCGAGAAAGCGGCGGCGCAGGCGCTGACGGTGCCCCAGATAGTGGGGCTTGGGGTCCGGCCCGGAGTCCGACATCATTCGCCGCGGTTGGGGAAATCCTGCCCGGTGGGGGAAAGGGTGAAGATCTCGCAGCCGTCGGCGGTGACGCCGATGGTGTGCTCGAACTGAGCCGACAGGCTCTTGTCCTTGGTCACCGCCGTCCAGCCGTCGGCCAGGATCTTGGTTTCGTAGCGCCCGGCATTGACCATGGGCTCGATGGTGAAGATCATGCCTTCCTGCAGCTTCAGGCCCTGACCGGGCTTGCCGTAATGCATGACGTTGGGGGCATCGTGGAACACCCGCCCCACGCCGTGGCCGCAGAAATCGCGCACCACCGAGAAGCGGTTGGCCTCCACATAGCTTTGGATGGCGTGGCCGATATCGCCCAGGGTGGCGCCGGGCTTGACCACGGCGATGCCGCGCATCAGCGATTCGAAGGTGACCTCGCACAGCTTGCGGGCCTTCACCCCCACCTTGCCCACATAGAACATGCGGCTGGAATCGCCGTACCAGCCATCGAGGATGGGGGTGACGTCGATATTGACGATATCGCCGTCCTCGAGCTTTTTCTCGCCGGGAATGCCGTGGCAGACCACGTGATTGATGGAGGTGCAGATGGATTTGGGATAGCCGCGGTAATTGAGCGGCGCCGACACCCCGCCGCGCTCGGCCACGAAATCGGCGCACAGGCGGTCCAGCTCACCGGTGGTGACGCCGGGCACCACATGGGCATGGATGAAATCCAGACATTCCGCCGCCAGCCGACCGGCCTTGCGCATGCCCTCGAAGGCCTCGGGACCGTGCAGGGTGATGCGGTTGGCCTCGCGGCTGTCATTCTGATCCATGGGGTCCTCGTTCATCCTCAAAAAGACGCAGCGGCAGGGGCCGGCCCACGTCGATGCCGTCCAGCGTCAGACGGCAGTCATAACACAACACTTCCACCCCCGCCGCAACCGCGCTCTTCAGCGCCCGGGCATAGGTGGGATCGATCTCGGCGGCCGGGCGGAAAAAACGGCAGTCCATGCGCTGCACCAGAAACAGCATCACGGCGCGGTGACCTTCGGCCACCATGGCGCCGAGTTCTCCCAGATGCTTGGTGCCGCGCGCCGTCACCGCATCGGGAAAGGCCGCCGCCTCGCCCCGCTTCAGGTGAACGTTCTTCACCTCGACATAACATTTTGGGCGGGCCGGGTCTTCCAGCAAGAGGTCGATGCGGGAATTGCGGCCATAAGGCACCTCGCGGCGCTGCGCGGCATAGCCGGCCAAGTCGGGAAGGAGGCCGGCCCGCACCGCCTCGGCAACGATGGCGTTGGGATGCTGGGTGTTGATGCCCACCAGCAACCCGTCCACCTCGGCCAGTTCCCAGCTCCAGGCCAGCTTGCGTCCCGGCTTGTCGGAGTGCGAGAGCCAGGCGGTGAGGCCGGGCTCGGCCAGTCCCAGCATCGCCCCGGAATTGGCCACATGGGCGGTGATCTCGCTGCCGTCCTCCAGCACCATATCGGCCAGGAAACGCTTGTAACGCCGCCGCAGGGTGGCCCGGATCAGGGGGGCGGGAAAACGCATGACGAGCCGGGATGGTTCAGGGCGTCGCCCAGGCTGATCCGACCGGCGCCGGGCGCCAGCGGCTGTTGCTGCGAGACATGGGGCCGCCAGGCGGTCATGGTCAGCACCTGGAAGGTGGCGGGCAGGCGTCCGTCGGCGGTTTTGAAGCGCTCCTCATAGAGCGCCATGGCGCGAAACAGGGTGGCGCGGCGGCTGAAACTTTTGCGCCGCGCCGCCACGGCGTTGCCCTCGCCCATGCCGCGCAGGTCGGCGAACAGCCGCATGACGTCGCCATAGGTGACGGTAATGGTATCGCTGTCCACCACCGGCAGCGAGAATCCCGCCCGCTGCAGCAGCCCCCCCAGATCGCGCACATCGGCGAAGGGGGAAATGCGCGGCCCGGCGCCGCCCTGTTCCTCCAGCTCGGCCTCCAGCAGGCACTGGCGCAGCTCCCACAGGGTATCGCCGCCCAGCATGGCGCCGATGAACAGGCCGTCCTCCTTCAGGATGTGGCGGATCTGCAGCAGCGCCCCCGGCAGATCGTTGACCCAATGCAGCGAAAGATTGCTCATCACCAGATCGAAGCTGGCCGGGGCGAAAGGCAGCGCCTCCTCGTCGGCGGCCACAACCGGCCCGCCGCCGCGTCCGGCCAGGGCGGCCAGGGCCGGCGACAGATCGCACCGCACCAGCCGCTCGATGCCGCCGCGCCCGGCCAGGGCCTCGGCCATCTCGCCGCCATGGCAGCCCAGATCCAGGGCCAGGGGAAAACGATGGGTCAGATCCAGCAGACGGTCGGCCAGACGGTCGGCCACCTCGCGCAGCAGGAAATCATGCTCCACCAGACGGGCCGCGGCGCGGTCGCGCTGGCGGCGCACCTGGGCGCGATCGAAAACAGAGGCATCAGTCATGGCCTCCTATATGGCACGCCGCCGCCGCCGGGGCAATGCGAAGCGATTGCCCTGGACCATCGGGCGAAGCCGATTGACCAATCTCATCTCCCTTCTTACCCTTGCCTCCATGCGGGCCTTCTTCCAGGGGGCGGGCCGCCTGGGCGCCGCCGTTCTCGACCTGCTGCTGCCGCCGCGCTGCCTGAAATGCGGCGCCGTGGTGGCGGCGGCGGGCGCCTTGTGCCCGGCCTGCTGGGAGGAGGTGCGCTTCATCGCCGATCCGGTGTGCGACGGCTGCGGCCTGCCCCTGCCCCTGCCCGGCGCCCCCTGCCCCTCCTGCGCCGTGCATGCCCCGCCGCCCGGCCGCGCCCGCGCGGTGTTTCTTTACGATGCCGCCAGCCGCGAGCTGATCCTGCGCTTCAAACATGCCGACCGCACCGGCCACGCCAAGCCTTTCGCCCGCTGGATGGCCCGCGCCGGGCAGGCGCTGCTGGCCGAAACCGATCTCATCCTGCCGGTGCCGCTGCATCGCTGGCGGCTGTGGCGGCGGCGCTACAATCAGGCGGCGCTGCTGGCGGTGGAGTTGGGCCGCCTGAGCGGCCTGCCGGTGCGCACCGATCTTTTACGGCGCCGCCGCGCCACCCGGCCGCTGGGGCCGCTGGACCGCACCCAGCGTCAACGGCTGCTGCGCGGCGTCTTCGCCCTCACCCGGCCCGCTCTGGTGGCGGGACGTCGGGTTTTGCTGGTGGACGACGTGCTGACCAGCGGCGCCACCACCGAGGCCTGCGCCGCCCTGCTGCGGCGGGCCGGCGCCGCCGAGGTGATGGTGCTGACCCTGGCCAGGGTGCCACTGGAAACGGAGATGGAAAGCCTGTAGGCAATCGGCGCGTCCGCGCTATATATAGGAAAAGTCTGATTTGGAGCGTTTCCTTACCATGCCCCGTATCGAAATCTACACTACCCCCGTCTGCCCCTATTGCGTGCGCGCCAAGGCGCTGTTCAAGAAGAAGGGCGTGACCTGGACGGAAATCGATGTGGCCGCCGACGAGGCGGTGCGCACCGCCATGATCGCCCGGGCCGGCGGCAAGCGCACCGTGCCGCAGATCTTCATCAACGACCAGCATGTGGGCGGCTGCGACGATCTTTACGCCCTCGACAAAACCGGCGGCCTCGATCCGCTGCTGGGAGCGGCCTCGTGACCCTGGGCGGCGCGGCCCGGTTCAAGGCGGCCTGCCTGCAGGTGAATGCCGGCACCGACATGGCCGACAATATCCAGGCCGCCGCCGCCCTGGCCTGCGACGCCCGCGCCGCCGGGGCCGAGCTGGTGCTGATGCCGGAAAACGTCAGCATGATGGAATGGGGGCGCAAGGCCATCATCGGCAAGGCCCGGCCGGAAGAGGAGCATCCGGCCCTGGCCGCCTTCCGCGATCTGGCGCGCGAAACCGGGCTGTGGCTGCATTGCGGCTCGCTGGCGGTGCTGCTGGACAACGGCCAGGTGGCCAACCGCACCCTGATGCTGGACCCGCGCGGCGATATCGTGGCCCGCTACGACAAGATCCATATGTTCGACGTGGATCTGGGCGGCGGCGAAAGTTACCGCGAATCCGCCACCTTCCAACCCGGCGACCGGGCGGTCACGGTGGACCTGCCCTGGGGCCGGTTGGGGCTGTCCATCTGCTACGATCTGCGTTTTCCCCACCTGTTCCGCGCCCTGGCCAAGGCCGGCGCCGATTTCCTCACCATGCCCGCCGCCTTCACCCGCACCACCGGCAAGGCCCATTGGCATGTGCTGCTGCGGGCGCGGGCCATCGAAACCGGCTGTTTCGTCTTCGCCCCGGCCCAGTGCGGCGACCATGCCGGCGGCCGCCAGACCTACGGCCACAGCCTGATCGTTTCGCCCTGGGGCGCGGTGCTGGCCGATGGCGGCGACCAGCCGGGCTATGTCATGGCCGAAATCGACGTGGCCGAGGTGGACGCGGCGCGGCGCAAGGTGCCGTCGCTGGTGCATGACCGCCCCTATGCCGAAGTGGAATAATCGCCGCCGTTAACCTGGACGTAAGTCTTGTCATTGCAAAATAACCGCGGATTTGGCAAGAAGCCCCTGCGATGATCAAATTTCGGCTGAGCTGCGCCCAGAACCACGACTTTGAAGGCTGGTTCCGCGATGGCGCCACCTACGACGCCCAGAGCGCGGCGGGAGAGATCTCCTGCCCGGTCTGCGGCGACAGCGCGGTGCGCAAGGCCCCCATGGCCCCCAACGTCATCGGCAGCCGCCGCGCCGAGGCGCCGCGCGCCGCCGAGGGCGGCGAGGCCGCTCCGGCCGACCTGCACGAGGCTCTGCTGCGCCTGCGCCGCCATATCGAGGAAACCGCCGACAATGTGGGCGAACGCTTCCCCGAGGAAGCCCGCCGCATCCAGGCCGGTGAAGCCGAGGACCGCCCCATCTACGGCCAGGCCAGCGCCGAGGAGGCCGATTCCTTGCGCGACGACGGCATCGAGGTGGTGAGGGTGCCCTGGCTCCGCCAGCACTAAAAAGACGGCTCCGCCAGCACTGACGAACGAAACCCGCCGCAACGCTTCCTAAACAAAAAATAACCAAAATTCTCTTGCCGCCGGCCGGACCCGGGGTATGAGATGGCGCCAAGCCCTCTCTTCCGCTTTCCGCAAAGGACAGCCCCGCGATGAACAGCATTTCCCGCCGTCGCCTGATGACCGTTCTGGCCGGATCGGCCCTGGGCGTGGGGGCCGGCCTGGCCACGACGCAACCGGCCCAGGCCTTCAGCCCAGACATCACCACCGTGCGCCTGCGCGCCCTGCACCAGAACGCCTGCGGCGCCACCGCCAGCCACCGCGAACTGGTGGACGAGGTGAACCAAACCCTGGGCGACATGCCGATGCAGGAAAAGCAGGCCATCATCGCCAAGCTTACCTGCCCCATCTGCGGCTGCCCGCTGGCCGGTTTGTTCTAAACACCCCGCCCGCCAACGAAAAAAGCCCCGCCGGCAACCCGGCGGGGCTTTTTTTGCGTTGGTTTCACCCCGCCGCTCAGGCGATGGCCTCTTCCACCTTCTGGCAGATGTAATGGTAGAGGCAGAGATGCACCTGCTGGATGAAGGGGGTTTCGGTCGAGGGGGCGTCGATGAGGATATCGCACAGCGCCGCCATCTTGCCGCCGCCCTGGCCGGTAAGGCCGATGGTGGTCATGCCCATGGCCTTGGCCTGTTCCAGCGCCGCCAGCACGTTCCTGGAATTGCCCGAGGTGCTGATGCCCCAAAACACCCCGCCTGCCTCGCCATAGCCTTCCACCTGGCGCGAGAACACGGTTTCGTAGCTGTAGTCGTTGGCCCAGGCGGTGAGGATGGCATTATCGGCGGTCAGGGCGATGCATTTCTGCGCCGGACGCTCTTTCAGGAAGCGCCCCACCATCTCGCCGGCGATATGCATGGCGTCGGCGGCCGAACCGCCGTTGCCGCACACCAGCAGCACCTTGCGGGCGCGAAAGGCCCGCACGATGGCCTCCACCGCCCTGTCCACCTGGCCCATGGCGGCGGTTTCCGTGGCGGCCAGCACCACGGCGGCCGATTTCTGCAAATAGTCCTGAATGCTCACTCGAACGGTCTCCGCAAGGCGCACGACGGGAAACGAGGTTATCCCATATCCGAGATAAGGAGGGAACTGAGGAATGGAAGAGACGATCCGCGCGGTATATGGTCCGATAGGAATATGAGGCCGGAAAGAAGGGAGGGCTGGACATGATACCCTGCCAGGAGGCTTGGCGCCGGCGCCCCGGTTTGGCCGACATTTCCGATCATTTCAGCCTGGCCCTGGTCCGGCTGTTTCAGGCGAAACGCCTGTTCCAGCCCTACGGCACCACGCGGGAAGACCGCTATCCGCTGATTTTCCACGCCGTGCGCGAGGCTCTGGCCGATCAGCCCCAGCCGCGCCTGCTGTCGTTCGGCTGCTCCACCGGCGAGGAAGTCTTCACGCTGCGGCGCTATTTTCCCACGGCCCGGATCACCGGGCTGGATATCGTACCGGCGCGCATCCGCCACGCCCGCGCCCGCCTGGCCCGCCGCGGCGGCGACGGCGCCGTGCGCTTCGCCGTGGCCGCATCGGCCGAGGGCGAGGCCGCGCAAAGCTACGACGCGGTGTTCGCCATGGCCGTGTTCCGCCATGGCGCTTTGGGCGCCGCCCCGGCCCGCTGCGATGCCCTGCTGGCCTTCGACGATTTCGAACGGAGCATCGCCGCCCTGGCCCGCGTCCTGAAGCCGGGCGGGCTGCTGGCCATCCGTCACGCCAATTTCCGCTTTTCCGATACCGCCGCCGCCGCCGGCTTCACCCAGGTGCTGAAAGCGGCGGCGACAGACGCGCCGCCGCCGCTTTATGGCCGCGACCATCACCGTCTGCCCGGAGAGGCGCGCGACGACGGTATTTTCCGCAAGGAGCCGACGGGAAACGGCTGACAGGCACCCTTCGATCAGTCGAATGTG
This sequence comes from Pseudomonadota bacterium, assembly GCA_021782815.1. Classification (GTDB taxonomy): domain Bacteria; phylum Pseudomonadota; class Alphaproteobacteria; order Rhodospirillales; family Magnetospirillaceae; genus JAJZGK01. The sequence continues at coordinate 23,960 of JAJXUO010000018.1, read as the reverse complement.
GCCTGATACTGATGGCTTCCGTCGGGAGACGGACCAAGCGGCACCAGCGAGATGATCTGGTCGCCCAGCACATGGTGATGCAACAGGTGCATCTGCTGAGGCAGATACTCCGGTCCGGGCCCCTGGAACCGCAGGTCGAACGGTTCGCTCCGTCCGCCGGAAAAACCGCTCCTCCGCAGGGCGTCGGCGCGCGTCAGCGTCAGGGGATAGGCGCCCCCCTCCCGCAACGGCACCATGAAGACGGTGCCGACATGCGGCGCGAAATCGCTAAGTTCGAGAAACGTCTCGCTCAAGGCATATCCTCCGGGCTTGAGATCGGCGCACGCCATTCCATCAGCCGGTAAGGGCCGCGCACCGTCACCTCACGAAACCCCAGACGTTCATAAAGACGCTGGGCGGGGTTAAAGACTTCGACATGAATGCTGACCACGCGCCCCTCGCTTGCCGATTCGGCGAAAACCGCGCCCAGCAACGCCGTGCCCAGCCCTTGGCCGCGGGCCCGAGGCAGCAGGGAGATATCGACGATGCGGCAATCAGCGCGGCCCCGGTAGAGGTAAAGCCGCCCCACCGCCTCGCCCCCCTGGGTGACGATCCCGAAATCGGTATCGTGATAATGGGTCAGATAATGTCGGCGCTGGTGAAGGAACTGGTCCTTGAGAAAGGCCGTTTTGACATCCTCGGGCCAGCCGATCTGGGCCAGTTCCTCCCAGCGCACGGACAGATACAGCCGCTCCACGAAATCCCGATCATCGTCGGTTTCGGCGCGCAAGCCGATACCAGAGGCCGTCATCCGCTCCGGCAACGCCAGGCATCGTGTGAAGTTGGGCATCCGCACGCTCCTCCCTTACGATGGCCGCTGCGGGTAATAATCGCCCATCATGCAGATGCAGAAATTGACGGTCTGGAAGGGCTGCATGTTGTTATGCGCCTGCAACGACGCCGACGCGGTACCGGCGACGCCGACCATCTGGCCGGCCATGGCGACGTTGGGAGACTCAGCGGAAAACATCTTGGACCCCGCGAACTGGGTGCCCACGCTCTTGACCGGCCGGGCCAGGGAGGCCCCCAGCGGCGAGGCCTGCACCCCGGAAAAAGGCGGTTTGACCAGTTCCTCCTGGAAGGTATGGGCATGGGCCCCCATGGTCGCCCCGCTCAGGGTGACCTTTTCCACGCCCTCCTCCTGGCCGATCACATAGGGACTGAGGCCCGGGCCCGTACCGCTCCCCAACGCGGCCGTTCCGACCAGATTGGGCAGCTTGAAGGTGGCGGGAGTGTTCCCCGTTCCATAGTAGGTGCCGATGATGGAGTAAAGCGCCGCATACTGATTGTAGGAAACGGTCTGCCCATTGCAGAGGGCCCAGTTCTCGGGGGCGAAATTGAAGGCGAAGGCCCTGATTTCTCCATAAAAGCTATCCATGATACATCCCTCGCTGATTACGCCTGTTGCGGATAAATGCCCTGGGTGGCGATGATGAAGGTCAGCGCCAGGGAGGGCATGCGGTTCTCGTGCGGATTGGAGCCGCCGGCCGTCTGGACGCTATTGGCGTTCAGCGTTTCGATCTGCGGGCTCTGCCCATTATGCAGATAGGCGATATAGCCATCGCTCGGTTGCGCCAGAAGCGCTCCCGAGGGCGAGGGCGTGGTGGCCGGACTATCGACGGCGTAAACGCTGTGGGTGTGGGGCGCCGTCTGGGCCGCGGTCACCAGCACGCCTTCCGCCCCACCCTTGGCGCCGATGACCCGGTTTGTCAGCCCCGAGGCCTGCCCCTGGCCGATGGCGATCCGGCCCCGCAGATCGGGCAACGCGAAATTGACCTGATCGCCGCCATAGGTGGTGCCGATCAGACTGTAAAGCGCCTCGTAATCCTTGACCGGCAGCGACTGACCGGCACACAACGCCCACCCCACCGGCGCGAAGGTGCCGCCGAACATGCGGATTTCACCGAGAAACGGTTCCATACTGAAGTCTCCTCGTTAGAGTGCCAGCCGGCCGCTCAGCCCCGGCTCGGATACAGGCCGCTGGTGCAAATGCAGAAATTCAGCACCAGAAACGGCTGCATATTGTCGTGGGCGGCACCGCCGGTACTGGCCAGAGTGGACGGGGCCATGACGGCGGCGGCGGCGGAGGGCGCGCCGTACATTTGCGGCGTAACCGGCGGCTGCTCGGCATCCGCCGCCGCCTGCGCCAGATAATATAGGCTATTGCCGATGTACTCGTTCCCCGCCTGGTTGACGGCAACCACGGTATGGCTATGCGCCGGAATATTGGTGATGTTCAGCGCCACCTGTTCGGTGCCGCCGGTCATGCCAACCTTGGTGTAAACGGTGCCGGCCGCCGTGGGCTGCCCAGCCCCCCAATGCAACGGGGTCCGCCCGCACAGGTTGGGAAGGCCGAACGTCGTTTTCCCGTCGCCGCCATAATTGGCGCCGAGCAGGGAGAACAACCCGGGGTTCTGCGCAACGGGCAACACCGCGCCGTTGCACAACGCCCAATCCGTGGGAGCGAATTTGAACGGAAAAATGCGGATTTCACCCAGGACTGCGTCTGCCACATCTGCCTCCTATCTCCGAGGGTTGCCCGGCGTGGCGTGCCGGGGATGGAGGTATTAGGGCGACCGCAGGCGTGTATGGTCAAGGTAAATACACCCATAGGTTATAGGGAACACCTTCCTTATATGCTCAAAATAGTATTCAAGGCGCGGCATTTCCTGAACCAATCCCCCAGGGCAATCGGGCGAAGCCGCTTGCCCTGGTTTTCACATGTCCGCTCAGGCGCCGGGCGCGGGCCGGCCGCCAGCTTGGCTTGCGCGCAAGCGGTTGCGCGGGCGCTCATCGCGCCAACGCGGCGAAAATCCCCTTGCAAACGAACAACGATCGCGCGTTCACCCGATGACCCTGACCAATCCCCCGGTTCACCTTGAACCCGTAAAAGATAAGCCCGGTTTCTCTTGCTAACCGAGAAACCCGCATGTTATGGACGTTGCCCATCCGGTTGTGAGGCTGCCCCGATGAAAATCGACGCTACCACGACGTTTTGCCTGGCCGGCGACTGCCTGGCGACCCGCGTCGATGACGAGATGATCCTGATGAGCCTGAAGGGCGGCGTTTATCTGGGGCTCGATCGCATGGCCTCGAAGATCGCCGAACGGTTGTCCGCCCCGATTCGTTTCGACGACCTTATCTCCGGTCTGCGCCGTGATTTCGACGCACCGCCCCAGGTCATCGAGAGCGATACCAAAGACCTTCTGGAACACCTGCTGCACCATCAGGTGATCGAGGCGCGGAGCTGACCGGGCCCATGACGTTCGATTATTGTTTCTGCGGCTGGAGACTGCGCTCCGCCCTCGAACTACCGGCCTTGCCGCCTTTCGACGGAGCGGCCGACACCCCCGTGGACATCGAGGTCAGCCTGGGGGCGGTGCCCCCGGCACTGCCCGACCCGGTGCGCAGCACCCCGTTTCAACAGGTGGGCCGGGATGGAAGCGTGCTGGTCCGCATCGACGGCGTCGCCCGCCTCCGCCTGGAGGGCGGGCACACGCTGGTTGTCGCCCCCGCCCCGGACGCCGCCCCCGCCGATGTGGCGCTTTTCCTGCAAAGCTCGGGGCTGGGCATGCTGGCGCATCAGCGCGGGCTGCTCCCCCTGCACGCCTCGGTGGTTGAGATTCACGGACGGACCGTGGCCTTCGCCGGACACTCCGGCGCGGGAAAATCGACCCTGGCCGCCAGTCTGCTGGCCCGTGGCCACCGCCCCCTGGCCGACGATCTCTGCCTGCTGCGGACGGATCGGGCCGCTCGGATCGAGGCCTGGCCGCTGGGTGCGCGGCTGAAACTGTGGCGGCCCTCCTTAGCCGCGCTGGAGTTCGATCCGGGCCGGCTGGTGCGCAGCCGCCAGGGACAGGACAAGTTCGTGGTGGAGATGCCGCCGCCGACGGCAACCACCGCGCCCCGCCGCCTGGACATGGTGCTGATCCTGACGGCGGGATCGGCGGGAGACGACGACCGTGTGGAGTGGCTGTCCGGGTTCGACGCCCTGGTCTGTCTGGTGGAGCACACCTACCGCCGCACCGCCGCCCAGGCCTTGGGCCGGGGTGGTGAATTGATGCGCCAGGCGGGCGCCATCCTGGGGCCGGATGGTCCCCGGCTGGGCCTGCTGCGGCGGGCGTTGCGCTTCGAGCGCCTGGAGACGCAGATCCATCTGCTTGAGACCCTGGCCGGCGGAGACCGGCCGTGAACGGGCGGCCGGGCCTCTACCTGCTGGCCTCCTACCCCAAATCCGGCAATACCTGGGTGCGGGCCATGCTGGAAGCCTGGTACCAGAACGGCGCGGTGGATATCAACCGCATGGCCCGGACCACCGGCATCATGAGCGCGCAACTGTTCGAGGATAGCCTCGACATCTCGCCGGGGGACCTGACCACAACGGAGATCTTCCGGGCCCGCCCTTCGATGCTCCACCGCCTGAGCGCCGAAAGCACCGCGGCCGGCTGGTACAAGTGCCACGATGCCTGCCTGCCCGCGCCCGGCGGATCGGAGCCGCTGTTCCCGCCGGAAAGCCTTGCCGGCGTGGTCCTGATCGTCCGCGATCCCCGCGACGTGGCGCCGTCGCTGGCCGCCCATGGCGGGGCCAGCCTGGACGAGGCCATCGCCCGCATGGCCAATGCCGAAATGATATGGGGGGGCAAACGGCATACCACACAGGTTCCCCAACTGGGATCCAGTTGGAGCCGGTTCTATGAAAGCTGGCTGGAGGCGCCGATCCAGCGCAGGCTGGTGGTACGCTACGAGGATCTCCTCATGGATCCCCTGCCCCATCTGCGCCGCATCCTTGCCCTGGCCGATCTCGACGATGGCGAAGCCCGCCTCGCCCAGGCGGTGGCGGCCACCACATTCTCCCGGTTGCGGCGCCAGGAGGAGGAGCGGGGCTTCCGCGAAGCCCAGCCGGGCGCCAGCGCCCCCTTTTTCCGGCAGGGCCGCGCCGGCGCCTGGAAAACCACGCTTTCTCCCGCCCAGGCCGCACGCCTTGCCGCCGACCATGGCCGGACCATGGCGCGGTTCGGCTATGAGGCCTGATACCACCGCCATTGGAAATTCGCCTCGAAATAGAGGCGGCGATATGGCATCTTTCCCCAATGCTGGCTAATACCAAGTCGCGATGAGCTTGACTCATCGCGACGCCGGTTAGGAGCAAGGCGACGCGCGCCTGATGGCGCGAAGCCAAGGGTTTCGGAGAAACCCGCCCGGTGCATGAGGGTGCAGTGATCGGTTCCGATCACTGCAATTTGGTATAAGCACTTTTCAGGTGAGGATGGATGACGAACGACCAGGCCGAGATCAAACACGCAGGCGTGGCGTCTGCGGCGCCGGGCGATACCGTTTCGCCGCGCGAACCCTGGACGCGCCCCAGCGTGAAAACGTTCGACCCCCGGCAGGCTCAATCGGGCACCGGCTCACATACTGATGGTCCGATTAGCACTCCGTTCTCATGACCGTCTGACCTACGCCGGAGATCCCTGGTTCCATGGCGATTTGTGGCGGCATCGGGATGAGCGCGGAGCCGGTCGGTTTCGAGCGGTTCTTTCCACTCCCGTTGAAAGGCACGCTCCGTCCGGCGTTCTGGCGGCAGAACGGCGTGACGCTGGGGGCGGAGACGGCCGGCGCCATCCGCCGGCCCGTCAGCGGCGACGGTATTGCCGTCGCCTTTGACGGGGTATTGTTTGACGCCCCGGATCTGGCCGTTCTCCTGGCGGCGGTGCCCGGAGCCGCTCCGGGTGATCTGATTGCCCGCGCCTACGGCCGCTGGGGCCTGGATTTCTGCACGCATCTCGACGGTGAATTCGCCTTCGCGCTTTGGGATGGCCCCAGGCGACGCCTGATCCTGGGCCGCGACGGGCCGGGAACGCGGCCATTGTTTTTCTGGCAGGGAGACGGGATCATCCTGTTTGCCAGCAGTGTCGGCGCCCTGCACCGCCATCCTCAGGTTCCACGCGCGATCGACGCCGAGGCCTTGGCCCGCCATCTGACCCATCCCAGCCAGATCGACCCCGCCACCCTGTTCAAGGGCATAGGGCGGGTATTGCCCGGCCATGTGTGGATCGCCGAAGACGGCCTGACCCGCCAGCATCGCTGGTGGCGGCCGGAAGAGCTCCCAAGAGTGCGCTTCGCCAAGGATGCCGATTATGCCGACGCCCTGCGCGAGAGGCTGGAGCGGGCGGTATCGGCGCGCCTGCCCGCCAGCGGCGGCGTGGCGGTGGCCTTGAGCGGCGGCCTGGATTCCACCGCCTTGGCCGCCCTGGCCGCCCGGCGGCTGAAAGCCCAAGGCCGCCGCCTGACCGCGCTGACCCTGGTGCCCGCCGACCGGACTGTCCAGCTCTACGGACACACCGCCGACGAGACGGCGCTGGCCCGCCAACTGGTCGACAGCGCCGGCAATATGGATCACCTCCTGGTGCCCAACGAAACCGGACGCAGCCTTTTCGATTTTGTCGATGAAGCGGCGGTGGGCTGGGGCTTCGTACCGGCCAGATCTTTCGGCGCCAACAATTTCCGAACCTTGTGGGCCCGGGCGGCCCAGGCCGGCTGCACGGTGGGGCTGACCGGCGTTTGCGGTAATTTCGGGATGTCGTATCACGGATTATCGGCCCTGGCGACGCTGCTGCGCCACGGCAGGGTGGCGGCCTGGGCCGAACTGTGGCCGGGACTGCGGCGGGCCGGCGTATCGCGGCGCGCCATTCTCAACCACTCTTTCGGCCCCTTTCTGCCGGCAAACCTGCGCGCCCCCCTGGTCCGCCTGGGCTCACAGAAAAACACCTACCGGATCCAGGAAATGCACGGCCTGATGCTGCTGCATCCCCACCTCGCGCGCCGCGCTGGCGTCGAGGATCATCTGGCCCGGATGATCGATAGCGCCAAGGATCCGGCCGCCTTCCGCCTGAGGCGACTGCAAGGCGGCGAGGGCGCGGTCCTGTACCAGGGGCTGCACCGCCGCCTGGGGCTTCAGGTCACCGACCCCACCGGCGACCGCAGGGTGGTGGAATTCTGCCTGACCATTCCCGAAGAACAATTCATCCTGAAGGGCGAACCGCGGTCCCTGCTCCGCCGCGCCATGCGCGGACTGGTGCCCGACGCCATTCTGGACAGCCGCCAGCGCGGCCTGCAAGCCGCGGACCGCTTCGCCATCCTGTCGCGGCAGCGCTCCCGCATCCAGGAGGAGCTGGCGCGGATGGAGAAAAGCCCGCTGGTCAATGCGGTCTTCGACCTGCCCCGCATGCGCCGTCTGGCCGACACCTGGCCCGATGGCGGCAGCGCCACGAAAGCGGACGAAACCGCCTATGGCTTTGGCTTGGCCCAGGCTTTGGCCGTGGGCCATTTCCTGCGCCGCTTCGAAGGCGGCAACGGCTGATCCCGGCCCTCCGGGGCCTTCCCCGCGAAGACGGCGCCCTGTCTTATACCAAATTGCAGTGATCGGAACCGATCACTGCACCCTCATGCGCCGGGCGGGTTTCTCCGAAACCCTTGGCTAACGCGCCATCAGGCGCGCGTCGCCTTGCTCCTAACCGGCGCCGCGATGAGTCAAACTCATCGCGACTTGGTATTATACGTAACACACCACTTCGGTAAAGGCGGCGGCGGTCGGATACCCGGTCACCTCCACCCCGGCGGCCGTCAGCCAGGCATGGCTTTCCCCCTGCATCACCCGGGCCGGCGCCACGCCGAAGGACAGGACCGATACCACGCCCCGGCGCCGCAGCATCACCTTGGCGGCCATGGCCTGGGGCAGGCAGACGGCCCGGAACGGAAGATGACGGGCGGCCCGGGTCACCGCCCAGCCCACCTCACGGGCGATGGCGGAAGACCGGGGAGACGGGGGCTCGGGAAAGCCGTAGCGCCGCCCCTGCTCCGGGGCGAGACTCCGCCCCAGGCGGGGAGCGATGCGGGAAAACGGCAGAACCATCAACGTTATGCGCGCCACCACCAGCCAGACCGCCGCCTCGACGAGAAGGGCGCGGCGGCCCCGCTCCAGCCGGAGGAAACGTCCCGCCACGCGAAACCCGCGCCGAACAGCCGCCCCGCCCCGCGCGACGGCGGAACGAAAGGCAAACCCAAAGGCGGACAAGGGGGGCATCGGCACTCCTGGAATGGCCTCCGTCTTCAGCGGCCGCCGATCCTTTCAAACTCCTTCAGATCGAAAACGCTCTAAAGCCTGACCCGGCCCCACAAAGCGTTTCAGTCCGGAAGCCGCACACTACCATGCCCCACCGGACCGGGCCAGACCCCTGAGAGCGCGGCCCTTGCCGCCAAGCCCCCCCCCAACGACAAAAGCCGCCTTACGGAAAGGCGGCTTTTGGTCTCGCGCTTGGCGTCCCCAAGGGGAGGGGTAAAACGAGGAGGGGCCGCTAAAGCATTGATTTCATTAGACTTTTATTTTTGAATTTCTCCAAAAATACGGAAAAACTCAAAAAGTCAAGACCAATTTGATGTGACACGCACTTGTATCACACCAGTCGGCCACCAAGCAAATGTTCCTTGTTCGACTCTCTCTGAAAGAGGGAGGAGAATCTTTTTGACGTTCCTCGTCCCGACGCCTTTTCAGGGACATTGAATGGAAGAAGGGTCAATACCTTCACCCATAGGGCAAAAATCAGAATGATTTTTGGGTATTGATGCTTCTGAATCCAATGTCAGGCTGAATGGTCGGGTTCACATCCTGAATGTTGTTGTTGGTTGCCACTCCCGTCTCTCAGGGGGAAGGGCCTGCCTGTGATGGCTGGCGACAAATTTACGCAAGTCAGCATCGGAAATTCTGATGCCTGCCCTGCTTGCCTCCAAGGCCGCACGCCTGCGAAAGTCTTCATCTCCGGTGAACTTGGACACCTCCAAAAACCCTGGCCCTGATCGCCGCCAGCTGATTCAATATCCGGAGAGACAAGGGTGAGGCGGCGATGAAGGAAGCGGGCTTTTTCGATGTGGCCGAATGCTTGGCCGGGCTGTCGAAGAAGGGCGATGTCCTGGAACAGTTGAACCGGACGGTGGATTTCGAACTGTTCCGGCCTGATCTGGAACGGGCGGTTCCGCGTTCGAACGGGGCCAAGGGCGGTCGTCCGCCGTTTGATCATGTGCTGATGCTGAAGGTCCTGATTCTGCAAGCGATGAACGGGCTGGGCGATGAGGCGACGGAATATTTCATGCGCGACCGCCTGACCTGGAAGCGGTTTCTTGGCCTTGAGATCGCCGATGCGGTTCCCGATGCCAACACGATCTGGACGTTCCGGGAGCATTTGACCAAGGCCGGCGCCATCCAGGGGTTATTCGACCGCTTTGACCGGGCTTTGCGCGAAGCGGGGTATCTGGCGATGTCGGGGCAATTGCTGGACGCCACCATCGTGGCCGCCCCCAAGCAGCGCAACACTGATGGCGAAAAGGCGGCAATCCGGGCGGGACAAATTCCCGATGCCTGGAAGGCCAAGCCCGCCAAACTGCGCCAAAAGGACCGCGATGCCCGCTGGACGGTCAAATATTCGAAGGCCAAGCCGCGCGAGGGCCAGCCCCAGGTCGATCTGGCCGTGCCGTCCTTCGGCTACAAGAACCACGTTTCAGCGGACCGGGCACATGGGTTGATCCGCAAATGGCTGGTGACCGACGCGGCGGCCCATGACGGCGCCAGGCTGCCCGATCTGCTCGACAAGACCAACACGGCCGGCGGCGTCTGGGCCGACACGGCCTATCGCTCGGAAAAGAACGAGGCCTTCATGGCGAAGAACGGCTTCGTCTCGAAGGTCCATCGCAAGAAGCCCAAGGGCAAGCCGATGCCGGAGAGAACCCGCAAGGCCAATGCCCTCAAATCCATGGTGCGATCCAAGATCGAGCATGTCTTCGCCCACCAGAAGGGGCTGATGGCCGCCATCGTCCGCACCATCGGCAAGGCCAGGGCCGAGACCAAAATCGGCATGATTAATCTGGCCTACAACATGCGGCGATTCCTGTGGCTTGAGAGGAGACGTGCGTCTGCCTGAGGGCCGAAAGGCCAAAAGAGGGCCAGACGGCCCTGACATGACGGAAAAACAGCGTGATTCCACCTTGGAATCGAAGGTGATCGCGCTTTCTGATGCGTCAGGCGGACAAAACGCCGGTTTTTAGAGGTGTCCAGCTCTTAATTTCCGTTAGCTGTCTGGTAATCGTGGCTGAACCAGCACTTTCCTTGCCATGCTTGGGGGAAATGTCCTGGGCGAGGAAGTCACGATAAAGGCGAACGTCGTCCGTGGTTATGTCGCACAATGGCTTGTCGCCAACCACCTTCCGAAAGCGATTGAACGAGGTGCCGTAATTCTTTTTGGCCTTGGCCGTGTGCCTGTTGCTCTCATGGTAGGCGGAAATGAAATTGTCCCAAGGCTGGCTGGCTCGCTCATCCCTGCCATTGTGCTGGATTGGCTCTTGGGCGGGCTGCTGGGGCTGGGAAGGGGCTTGAGTGACGTTGATGCTGCCAAGGGCCAGCTTAATGCCCCGTTCAAATCCGACTCGCTCTGCCTCTTTATGTATCGCCAAGCCAAGCTGGATACTCTCGCGCATTTCATGCAAGCGCGTAGACTTTCTCTTAAGTCCTTCGTAAATAAATTCCAGCCTGTCTAGAAGAAGCTTTTTGCATTCTTCATTCATTGCATCAAACTCAGACAATGCCTGAGTTTCGTTGCTCCGGATTTCAGCAAGAATATCACTGTTTAAATCTTCAATTTTCCTTCCAAGAAATTTATCGGACACGATTGACCTCGCTTCTTCCCAAAAATTATTTAAACACGACACAACATTTACTGCACGACGACGTGCAATATTATTATCTCGTGTTTTTAACGTGCGTGTCAAATGTGTCCCAAGAACGTGAACCAAATCACTGGGAACACGAACGCGGAAGTAGTAGGTCGAATGACGGCGGAGGAGGTACGGCGTAGCCATGTGGAAAACGTCCCTGGAGACGTTTTGGTGGCGTCCCCGATGTATCACAGGAATGTGTCACATCGTTTCTTGGAACTGCCAAAAAAGCCTTTAAAATCAAGGCATTGGGCCGTACTGGCGTCCCCAAGGGGATTCGAACCCCTGTTACCGCCGTGAAAGGGCGGTGTCCTAGGCCTCTAGACGATGGGGACATCGTAGCGGGAGCGCATAAGTAGCCGCTTCGCCCTGGGGGCGCAAGCTCTTTTTCCCCGGTGGGATCAATAGGCCGGGGCGGCGTCGTCGATGAACATCTGCACCGCCACATTGCCCTGCCAGGTGTCGATTTTCAGGCTGCCGGCCACATGCATCGGCGTGCCGTCGTTGGCCAGCAGGGCGTGGCCCAGCTCGGAATCGGCGGCGCGGAAGGCGATGGCTTTCAGACGGCCGCCGCTTTTGCCCACCAACTGGCAGGCCACATGGCCCTGGCCCACCACGCGCGGCGCCACCACCCTGGCCCCCATCACCGCGAATCGCGGCTCGGGATTGCCCGAGCCGAACGGGCCCACCTGTTTCAGGGTTTCCACCAGATCCACCGTGGCCCCGCCGGCATCGAGGATGCCGTCCAGTTCCAGCACCGGCATCAGCGGCCCGGCCATTTGCGCCGTCAGCCGTTCGGCCAGGAAGGCGCGCAGATCGTCCAGGCGGTCGCGCGCCACGGTGAAGCCCGCCGCCATGGCGTGGCCGCCGCCCTTCAGCAGCAGTCCCGACTGGCGGGCGGCGATGATGGCCGCCCCCAGATCCAGCCCCGGCACCGAACGGCCCGAACCCTTGCCCTCGGCGCCTTCCAGCGCCACCACGCAGCAGGGGCGGTTGTAGCGTTCCTTCAGGCGCCCGGCGACGATGCCGATCACGCCGGGGTGCCAGTCCTCGCCCGCCGCCAAGAGCAGCGGCGTGCCGTCGTCGCCCCGGCTTTCCACCTGCTCGATGGCCTCCTGCAGCACCGCCGCCTCGATGCCCTGGCGGTCGCGGTTGTAGCTGTCCAGCATCTCGGCCAGGCGTTTGGCCTCGGCCGCGTCGTCGGCGGTGAGCAGGCGCACGCCGAGATCGGCCTGCCCCACCCGGCCGCCGGCATTGACGCGCGGCCCCATGACATAGCCCAGATGATAGGCCTCGGGCCGTTCCTTGACGCCGCCCACGTCGCTCAAGGCCGCCATCCCGGCATTGCCGCGCCGCGCCATCACCTTCAGCCCCTGCGCCACCAGGGCGCGGTTCACCCCGGTCAGCGGCACCACGTCGCACACCGTGCCCAGGGCGACGATATCCAGCCATTGCATCGGATCGGGCACGGCACGGCCCTGATACCAGCCCTGCTCGCGCAGGCGGCGGTTCACCGCCACCACCAGCAGGAAGGCCACCCCCACCGCCGCCAGATGGCCGTGCGGGCTGGTTTCATCCATGCGGTTGGGATTGACCACGGCCAGGGCCCGGGGCAGTTCGGCCTCGGCCTCGTGATGATCCACCACGATCACGTCGAGCCCGGCCTCGGCCGCCGCCTGCAGCGGCGCGAAGGCCGAGGTGCCGCAATCCACCGTCACCACCACGCCGGCGCCCTGGTCGCGCAGCGCCAGCAGGGCCGGAGCGTTGGGGCCGTAGCCTTCGCGCATGCGGTCGGGGATATGCACGCGCACGCTGGCCCCCGCCGCCTCGAAAAAGCGGGCCAGCAGCGCCGAGGAGGTGGCGCCGTCCACATCGTAATCGCCAAAGAGGCCGATCATCTCGCCGCCGCTGACCGCCGCCGCCAGCCGGGTGGCGGCCACCTCCATATCCTTCAGATGGAAGGGATCGGGCAAGAGATCGCGCAAAGTGGGGTTGAGAAAAAGGCCGCACGCCTCCAGCGCCACCCGCCGCGCCGCCAGCACCCGCCCCACCACCTCGGGCAGGGCCCATTGCTGGCTGATGGCCAGGGCCTGGCGTTCGTCGCAGGGGCTGGCCTGCCAGCGCCGCCCGGCCAGGGAACGTTCGACATCCAGCAGGGCCGGCGCTGGCTGCGGACCGGCCCCCGCCCCGCTCATTCCGAACGCCCCGCCTGCTCGTCCCGGCCCAGGCTGTCCAGCCCGGCCTTGCGCTGGGAATTGTGATGAGCCTCGATATAACGCAGGGTGCCGGTGTGCGAGCGCATCACCAGCGAATGGCTGACGGCGCCGCCGCGATACCGGCGCACGCCGCGCAGCAAGGGGCCATCGCTCACGCCGGTGGCGGCGAACACCACCTCGCCCAGGGCCAGATCGCGCACACCGTAAATCCGGCGGAAATCCTCGATGCCCAGGGCGCGGGCGGCCTGCTTGTCGCTTTCGCTGCGCAGCAGCAGGCGGCCCTGCATCTGCCCGCCCACGCAGGCCAGGGCGGCGGCGGCCAGCACCCCTTCCGGAGCGCCGCCGGTGCCGATATAGAGATCCACGCCGCTCAAGGGCTGGGTGGCGGCCACCACGCCGGAGACATCGCCGTCGCCGATCAGCATGATGCGGGCCCCGGCTTCGCGCACGCGGTTCATCAGCTCGTCATGGCGCGGGCGGTCCAGCATGCAGATCAGAAGATCGGAAACCGCCACGCCCTTGGCCAGGGCCAGGTTCTTCAGGTTTTCCGCCGGGCTGGCGTCGAGATTGACCACATCCTCGGGCAGGCCGGGGCCCACGGCGATCTTTTCCATATAGACCGGCGGCACATGCAAAAGCCCGCCCTTGCCGGCCATGGCCAGCACCGAGATCACGTTGGAGCCGCCCTTGGCGCAGATGGTGGTGCCCTCGATGGCGTCCAGCGCCACATCGATGGCCGGACCGCCGCCCTCGCCCACGCGCTGGCCGTTGTAAAGGGTGGCGATCTCCTCCTCCGGGCCTTCGCCCAGAATGATCGAGCCTTCGATCTGCAGGCCGTTCAGAGCGGTGAACATGGCCCGCGTGGCGGCCTGTTCCAGCTCGCGCTCGTCGCCGCAGCCCACCAGCCGCGAGGCGGCCAGGGCCGTGGCCTCGGTGACGCGCACCGCCTCCAGGGCCAGATTGCGGCCCATGAACTCGGCCAGATCGTTGACCGCCGGACCCTGATCCATGATTGCTCCCACCCGTTTATCCCCGTGCCTTAAAGTGTTTCGATGCGGATCAGGCGCGGGGTTTCCACCACCGCGTCGATGGCGGCGATGCGGGCCACGGCCCGCGCCATCGAGGCCTCGCGGGTATCGTGCACCGTCAGCACCACCGGCACCGTTTCGCCCGGAGCGCGGCCATGCTGCAGCACCGCCTCCATGGAAACCTCCTCGTCGCGCAGGGCGGCGGCGATATCGGCGAACACGCCGGGGCGGTCCAGCACCATCAGGCGGATATAATAGGCGCCACGGCGGTCTTCCATGGGCGAAACCGTAAGCGGCGCCAGTTTCCCGGCCGGCACCCCGAAGGTGGGGGTCTGACGGCCGGCGGCGATATCGATGAGATCGCCCACCACCGCCGAGGCGGTGGGACCGGCGCCGGCGCCGCGCCCCTCGAACATGGCGCGGCCGACGAAATCGCCCTCGGCCACCACGGCGTTGAACACCCCGTCCACCCGGCCGATGGAGGAGCTCATGGGCACCATGCAGGGATGCACCCGCTGCTCGATGCCGCTTTCCGTGCGCCGGGCGATGCCCAGCAGCTTGATGCGATAGCCCAGCTCCTGCGCGAACTGGATATCCAGCGCCGAAACGTGGCGGATGCCCTCCACATGCACCGCCGGGAAATCCACCCGGGTGCCGAAGGCCACGCTGGTGAGGATGGCCAGCTTGTGGGCGGCGTCGATACCGTCCACGTCGAAGCTGGGATCGGCCTCGGCATAGCCCAGGGCCTGGGCCTCGGCCAGCACGTCGGCGAAATCGCGGCCGGTTTCGCGCATGGTGGTGAGGATATAGTTGCAGGTGCCGTTGAGGATGCCGCACACCTGCGACAGCCGGTTGGCGGCCAGCCCCTCGCGCAGGGCCTTGATGATGGGGATGCCCCCGGCCACCGCCGCCTCGAAGGCCAGGGTCAGGCCCCGGCTTTCGGCCTGGGCGGCCAGATCGGCCCCATGCAGGGCCAGCATCGCCTTGTTGGCGGTCACCACGTGGCGGCCGGCGGCGAAGGCCGCCTCCACGGTGCGGCGGGCGATGCCGCCCTCGCCGCCGATCACTTCCACCACCACGTCGGCCTCGGCCTCGGCGGCCATGCGGGCGGCATCGTCGTACCAGGCCAGGCCGTCGAGGGCCACGCCGCGATCGCGGCCGCGCTCGCGCGCCGCCACCGCCGTCACCACCAGCGGGCGCCCGGCCCGCGCGGCGATGAGATCGGCCTGCTCGCGCAGCAGTTTCACGGTGCCGGCCCCTACGGTGCCCAAACCGGCGATGGCGACTTTCAAGGCGTCCTTGCTCACGTTGGCCTTACCCCTGTTTCTGTTCGGGAGGAACGGGGTTGGCCCCCAGGAAAGCCTTGATGTTGCGCACGGCCTGACGGATGCGGTGGCGGTTTTCCACCAGGGCGATGCGCACATGGCCATCGCCGTATTCGCCGAAACCGATGCCCGGCGCCACCGCCACATTGGCCTCGCGCAGCAAAAGCTTGGAGAATTCCAGCGAGCCCAGATGGGCGTAGGCCGGGGGAATGGGCGCCCAGGCGAACATGGTGGCGGGCGGGCTGGGCACATCCCAACCGGCCTGGGCCAGACCCTCGATCATCACGTCGCGGCGGGCCTTATAAAGCTGGCGGATCTCCTCCACGCAGTCCTGCGGGCCGTTCAAAGCCGCCGAGGCCGCCACCTGGATCGGCGTGAAGGCGCCGTAATCCAGATAGGACTTGATGCGCGACAGGGCGTGGATCAGCGTCTTGTTGCCGGCGGCGAAGCCGATGCGCCAGCCCGGCATGTTGTAGGTCTTGGACATGGAGGTGAACTCGATGGCCACGTCCTTGGCGCCGGGAACCTGCAGGATCGAGGGCGGGGGATTGCCGTCGAAATAGATCTCGGCATAGGCCAGATCCGACAGGATATAGATGCCGTGATAGCGGCAGAAATCCACCACCTGGCCGTAGAAATCCAGATCGGCGATCAGCGCGGTGGGATTGGAGGGATAGTTCAGCACCAGCGCCACCGGCTTGGGCACCGAATGCTTGACGGCGCGGTCCAGCGCCTCCAGCAGCTCCTTGCCCGGCGCCACCGGCACATAGCGGCAGGAACCGCCGGCGATGATGAAGCCGTAGGGGTGGATGGGATAGCTGGGATTGGGCACCAGCAGCACATCGCCGGGGCTGGTGATGGCCTGGGCCAGATTGGCCAGGCCTTCCTTGGAGCCCAGGGTCACCACCACCTCGCTCTCGGGATCGAGATCGACACCGAAGCGGCGGCCGTAATAGTTGGACAGCGCCTTGCGCAGACCGGGAATGCCGCGCGACATGGAATAGCGGTGCGCCTTCGGATTGCGGGCGGCCTCCACCAGCTTATCGACGATATGCTGGGGGGTGGGCTGGTCCGGATTGCCCATGCCGAGGTCGATGATGTCATCGCCTGCTGCGCGGGCGCGGGCCTTCATGGCGTTGACTTCCGCGAACACATAAGGCGCCAGCCGCTTAATCCGATGAAATTCCGTTTCCATAGTCCCAAAGCCTGTCTAACGAAGGACGCGAGCCCCTGCCGTAATGGCGAAAAAAGGGGGTTACGTTTTAGCCCCTCGCGGGCGTTTAGGCGATAGTTTTCTGTTGGAAACGGCAGCCGCCCTTAATAGCCCAGGATCCCCCGCGCGCCGGTGGCGCACTGGGCGGACGGAGCCGACACGCCCGGCAGGGTCTGGCCGCTCATCCGGGGCGCGATGCGGTCCTGGGCATAGAGGGCGCCGGCCGAGGTCAACAGCACGGCGGAGATGATGGAGGCGACGCGAAGACGGCTGGTCATGGCTTGAAACTCCCGAAAACCAAGGCCGATCGGAACGGCCCGTTGCAGTGAGATCAGCATGTCACCGCAGAGTAATCGAGTGAAACGAGTAATTATCATCACACTGATCTATAAAATCACTTTATTATCCCCTCTTTAATCCCGGTGTCCCCGCTCCCATATGCCGGAGACGTTCCAGGACAGAGCCGTCAGAGACCATGCGAACGCGAACAGGCCAGCCCCCATGCGGGGATTTGGGCCGGTGGGCATGGTCGCGCGCTTGAAATCCCCCCTCTCCCCGCTCCTTCCCTCCGGTCCCGCTGGTCCGTCTTCCCTTCTGCCAGGAAAGATCAGGACGACATGCGTCAGGACAGCCTTACCCGCCTGCAATCGGACGGGGTTTTCGACCTTCTGGTGATCGGCGGCGGCGCCACCGGCTGCGGCATCGCCCTCGACGCCGCCAGCCGCGGCCTCAAGGTGGCGCTGGTGGAGCGCGGCGATTTCGCCGAGGGCACCAGCAGCCGCAGCACCAAGCTGGTGCATGGCGGCGTGCGCTATCTGGAGGCGGCGGTGCGGCATCTGGACCGCGCCCAATACAAACTGGTGCGCGAAGCCCTGCATGAACGCGGCGCCCTGTTGCGGAACGCCCCGCATCTCACCCGCCGCCTGCCCCTGGTCACCCCGGTGCGCTCCTGGCGGCACCTGCCCTATATCGCCTTCGGCCTCAAGCTTTACGACTGGTTGTCGGGGCGGATGTCGCTGGGGCGCAGCCGCATCCTGGGGCGGGCCGAGGCCCTGCGCCTATTTCCCCATTTGCGCGGCGAGGAGGTGCGGGCCGCCGTGCTTTATTACGACGGCCAGTTCGTCGACAGCCGCCTGGCCGCCAGCCTCATGATGACGGCGCGCCGCGCCGGAGCGGTGCCGGTCAATCATGTGGAGGTGCTGGCCCTGCGCCACGATGCCCAAGGCCGCCTGAACGGCGCCGAGATGGTCGACACCTTGAGCGGCGCCCGCTTCGCCGTGAGCGCCCGCGTGGTCGTCAACGCCACCGGCCCCTACGCCGACGCCATCCGCCGCATGGACGATGCCGCCGCGCCGCCGTTGCTCAAAGTCAGTTCCGGCAGTCATCTCATGCTCAATGTGCCGCTCACCCCGCCCGCCACCGGTTTTCTGGTGCCGCGTACCGACGACGGCCGCGTGCTGTTCGTGCTGCCCTGGCAGGGCGGCACCCTGGTGGGCACCACCGACACCCCGGCCCGGGTGGAGGCGCATCCGGCGCCGACGGAACAGGACATCGCCTATCTGCTGAGCTATGTGCGCCGCTATTTCGACAGGCCGGTGACCCGCGACAACGTCACCTCGGCCTGGTGCGGCATCCGCCCGCTGGTGTTCGATCCCAAGGCCGGCAACACCGCCCAACTGGCGCGCGATCATGTGATCGTGACCTCGGCCTCGGGCCTGGTGACCATTTCCGGCGGCAAATGGACCACCTACCGCCGCATGAGCGAGGAGGCGGTGGACCGCGCCCTGGCCGTGGGCGGCCTAGCCGCCGGCCCCTGCCGCACCCATGATCTCCGCCTGCTGGGCGGCGAACGGTTCGACCCCGAGGGGTACCATGGCCTGATGCCCGCCCTGCCCGAGGAGAGCGCCCGCCACCTGAACGAAAGCTACGGCGACCAGTGCGCCCTGCTGGCGCCGCTGCTGGCGCAGGGCTTCACCGCCCGCCTGCATCCCGACCACCCCCATGTGGAGGCCGAGGTGCTGCATGCCGTGCGCCGGGAAATGGCCGTCACCGTGGCCGACGTGCTGCTGCGCCGTCTGACCCTGGCCCTGGTGGACCGCGCCGCCGCCCGCGCCGCCGCCCCCCGCGTCGCCGCCCTGATGGCCGCCGAGCTGGGCTGGGACGAGCCCACCCGCCGCGCCCGCCTGGACGAGGCATGCGAGCGGCTGGAACGGGGGATTTAACCTCTCTTTCGTCCCGGAAGCCGAGGCCACCGGGACGAAAGAGGCCCCGTTTACGCCGCCCGCACGTCGCGCAGGAAGGTGCCGACGATGGCCCGCAGTTGCTCCGCCCCGGAGGACAGCGATCTGGCCGAGCTCAGCACCTGCTGCGCGGCGGCGCCGGTGGCGCCGGCGGCTTCGTTGACGCCGCCGATGCTGGCCGAGACCAGACCAGTGCCCTGGGCCGCCTGGGTGATGTTGCCGGCGATTTCGGCGGTGGCGGCCGACTGCTCCTCCACCGCCGAGGCGATGGCGGTGGAGATATGGCTGATCTCGCCGATGCGCTTGACGATGCCGCCGATGGCCGCCACCACGGTCTGCGTCTGCCCCTGCACCGCGCCGATCTGCTGGCTGATCTCGCCGGTGGCCCGCGCCGTCTGGTTGGCGAGGTTCTTCACCTCGCCCGCCACCACGGCGAACCCCTTGCCGGCCTCGCCGGCCCGCGCCGCCTCGATGGTGGCGTTCAAGGCCAGAAGGTTGGTCTGGCTGGCGATATCGTTGATGAGATTAACCACGTCGCCGATTTTCGCGGCCATGTTCGCCAGGTCTTGCACGGTGGCGTTGGTCTTGCTGGCTTCGTCCGACGCCGCGTTGGCAATGGTGCTGGCCTCCGTCACCTGACGCCCGATCTCCTGAATGGAGGCCGACAGTTCCTCGGCGGCCGAGGCCACAGTCTGCACGGCGTTGGAAGCCTGTTCGGTGGCCGAGGCCACGGTGGTGGCCTGCCGCGTGGTCTGTTCGGCGCTGCCCGACATGGCGGCGGCGGTGGCCTCCAGCTCGGTGCTGGCCCCGGCCACGGTGTCGAGCATGCTGGCCACACCCTGGTCGAAGGTGGTCGTCAGCGTTTCGATGACACGGGCACGGGCCTCCCGCTGGGCCTGTTCGGCCTTCTCCCGCTCAGCCATGCGGGTCCGCTCCACGGCGTTATCCTTGAAAATTTCCACGGTGCGGGCCATGTCGCCCACCTCGTCGCGGCGACCGCCGCCGGGAATGTCCACGGAAAGATCGTTCCTGGCCAGCCGTTCCATAATCCCGGCCAGAGCCACCAGCGGCGTCACGATCTTCGCGCTGGCGATCCACAGGGCTAGCACGGCCCCCACGATCACCCCGGCCGCCACCAGCGCCGAGGCGGTTTGCACCGTGGTGGCGGCCTGCGCCACCAGGGTTCCGGCCTCACCCTCCGCCTCGCGGCCAATCGCAGCGGTCAGAGCGGCCTGCTTCTGGAAAAGCGGCTGCACCGCCGTCTCGCACGAGGCCTTCAGCGCCTGCCCGGCGGCCAGAATGGTTTTGGCGTCGAACGAGGCGGCGGCCTGCTTGATGGGGGCATCGCATTGAGTAAAAGCCGTGTTCGCCGTTGCCAGCAGGGTCTCGATTTCCCCTTTATGCCCGGGAACCAGCGGTTCCAGATCGCGCAGGCGGGCCAGATAGGCGGTTTGGCTGTCCCTGGTCTGCTGCAGCAGCCGCGCATTGGCCTCGTTGGAGGTTTCGAAGGCCAGGCTGAAGGCGCTTTCCATGAAGAAGCGGAGTTCCCGCGCCGCCTGCGCGCTGGCGATGGCGGCCTTTTCCTTCTGGGCGATCAGCGTCGAAAAGGCGCTGTTCGTCGCGCTCATCGACAGGGCGAAATAGGCCGCGCCGGCGATGGCCACGGCCCCCATGATCGCAACCACCGTCAGGACTTTGTATTTGATTTTTATGTTGTCCATGATTGCCTCCTTACCATTTGTCAGGAAAGGTGAAGTCATTCCAAACACGCGCGTAACACCTCGATGTCATTACCATGTCCGGGAATGGACACAGAGATCACCAAAGAGATCGGCGATGCCCAGAAGAGTGGTTTCTCCTCCCATCGCAGGAGCGCCTCCTCCCTGCGGATGAGACGAAGTTGAAAAAACGCCCCGCATTGACAAGGCGCGCTGGGAAGCCCACACTTTGTCCCGATCAATATCCCCTTCGTGAAGAGCTGAATGAGAAAGCGCGAAAGGGTGACATAACGCCGTTTTGGGAGAAACGCCCCCGTTGCGCGGGCCCTGCCTCCCGGATCGCGGCCGTCACCGCCGTTTCTCGTTCCGTCTTGGCCGATCCCCGCCATAACGACAAAACAGCGCCGACGCCCCCGGTCCGGCGCCGGTCCGCCCGCCGTCCGTGTGGGCACGCCGCTCTCCTGGAAAACGGCCCGTTCACCGGCCCCGTCTTTGAACGGCGGCGCCCCAGTTTGGCGCGAGGACATCATGGAGCGGACACAAGTCGTCATAATCGGCGGTGGCGCCACCGGGGCGGGGATCCTGTGGGATCTGACCCTGCGCGGCATCGACGCCATTCTGCTGGAACAGCGCGATCTGGCCAACGGCGCCACCGGGCGCTGCCACGGCCTGTTGCATTCGGGCGCCCGCTACGTGGTGAAGGATGCCGCCGCCGCCGCCGAATGCCTGAGCGAGAACCGCATCCTGAAAACCATCGCCCCCCATTGCATCCACGATGTGGGCGGCCTGTTCGTGCGCTATCCCCAGGACGATCCCGCCTTCTTCGCGGCGTGGGACGCCGCCGCCGAGGCCATCGGCCTGCCGGGCGAGCGCCTGTCGGCCGAGGCGGCCCTGGCCCTGGAACCCGCCCTGCCCGCCGATATTCTGGGCGCCACCACCTGCCCCGACGCCCATGTGGACGTGTTCCTGCTGACGCTGTCGAACCTGCGCGCCGCCGTGGCCCGGGGCGGGCGCTTCCGGTCCTATTGCGAGGTTACCGCCATCGAGCGCCGCAACGGCCGGGTGCGCGGCGTGACCACCCGCGACCTGCGCAGCGGCGCGCGCGGGCACATCGCCTGCGACATGGTGGTGAACGCCGCCGGCGGCTGGGCCGAACAGGTGGCGGCCCTGGCCGGGCTGCATGTGCCGGTGCGCTGCGACAAGGGCTCGCTGCTGGTGCTGAACCACGCCCTGGTCGGCCGGGTGATCAACCGCTGCCGCAAGCCGGGCGATGCCGATATTCTGGTGCCGGCCGGGCCGGTGTCGATCCTGGGCACCAGTTCCATCACCGTGCCCGGCCCCGAAGGGCTGAAGGCCGAGCCCGACGAGCTGGCCCGTCTGCTGGCCCTGGGCGCCGAACTGGTGCCGGCCCTGGCCGAGGCCCGGGTCTTGCGCGTGTTCTCCGGGGTGCGCCCGCTTTATGTGCCGCCCGATGCCGGCAAAGCCGCCGGGCGCGACATCAGCCGCGGCTTCGCCCTGCTGGACCACGACGCCCGCGACGGTCTGTCCGGCATGCTCTCGGTGGTGGGCGGAAAATTGACCACCTACCGCCTGATGGCCGAGGCCGCCAGCGATCTGGTGGCCCGGCGGCTGGGGGTGGACGAACCCTGCCGCACCGCCACCACCCCCTTGCGCCCCGCCACCGATCCCGCCCTGCGCCAGCGCCTGGCCCGTTTCCTGCCGCCCCAGGCCCTGGCCGTGGCCGAACGCCGCTTGGGCTCCGATCTGGCCCGTCTGGCCGACCTCATGGAGGCCGATCCCGACATGACGGAACTCTTGTGCGAATGCGAGCAGGTGAGCCGCGCCGAGGTGGAACTCGCCTTGCGCCCCGACGCCCTGGTGCCGGCCCGCACCATCAACGACCTGGGACGGCGCACCCGTCTGGGCTTCGGCTCCTGCCAGGGCACCTTCTGCGGCTACAAGGCCATGCTGGCCGGCTACCGCAACGGCCTGTGGAGCGCCGAGGAGGGCGGCGCCGAGTTCAAACGCTTCCTCGACGAGCGCTGGAAGGGGCAGGCCCAGGTGCCGCACGGCAAGCAGATCGAGCAACTGGCCCTCAGCCACGATCTGTTCGGCCCCACCTATCATTTTCACGGCCAACCGGAGGCTTGACCATCATGGACCGTCCGCAATACGACGTCATCGTGGTGGGGGCCGGCATGGCCGGTCTGGTGGCCGCCGCCGCCGCCGCCGAAGCCGGCGCCAGCACCGCCCTGGTGTATGACGGCCTGGGCAGTTTCGTCTACGGCGCCGGCTGCGTGGCCGATCTCGCCGCGCCCGCCGAGGCCGCCGAAACCCAGGCCCTGACCCTGTTCGACCGCCTGACCGCCGCCGCCGGCGCCCCCTATCACGGCGGGCCGGGCCAGCGGCATCGCCTCTATTCCATCCTGGGCACGGTGCAGGAGGCCGCCCTGATCCCCGCCGCCCTGTGGGAGGGCCGGGTGCGGCCGGGCCTCGACGTGGTGGTGGCGGGCATTGCCGGTCTTTCCGCCTTCGACAGCCGTTTCCTGGCCGAACGCCTGCGCCACCGCGCCGCCGAGAAGGGGCTGGACTGCCGCTACCTGCCGCGCGACATCGATCTGCCGCGTCAGGACGGCCAGCCCCACACCCCGCTGATCCTGGCCAATCGTTTCGACCGCGATCCCGCCTTTCGCGCCCTGCTGGCCGAACGGCTGGCGCCGCTGGCCGCCGAGGGGGAACAGCTCCTGCTGCCGGCCATTCTCGGCCAGCAGAGCGGCGCCGAGGATCTGGCCGCCTTCGCCGCCGCCGTCGGCCGCCCTCCGGGCGAGCTGCCCACCCTGCCGCCCTCGGTAGCCGGACTGAGACTGTCGGTGCGGCTGCAGCAGGCGCTGCGCCGGGCCAGGGTGGAGGTGATGGGCGGCCATCCGGTATCCGCCCTGCTTCTGGCGGCGGGCGCCTGCCGCGGCGTGCGCCTGGCCACCCCCGGCCATCCCCGCGACCTCCTGGCCCGGGCCGTGGTCCTGGCCGCCGGCCCCCATGCCGCCGCCCTGCTGCCGGGCTGGACCGGCCGCGCCGATGCCGGGATGCGGCCGCTGGAGACCGGCGGCGCCCCCCTGGCCCGGGGGCTCCATGTGGCCGGTTCGCTGCTGTGCGGCACCGGCAACGGCCGCGCCATCGTCAGCGGTCATGCCGCCGCCCTGGCCGCCCTGGCCGGCTGATACCGGTCGGTACTTGATTTGGCTCAAAAGACGCGCCGACCGGCCCCGGAACGGGGCTCACCGTCTCGGCATAACACCAAGTCGCGATGAGCTTGACTCATCGCGACGCCGGTTAGGAGCAAGGCGACGCGCGCCTGATGGCGCGGTGAGGCAAAGCGCGCCATCAGGCACGACGCCAAGGGTTTCGGAGAAACCCGCCCGG
>JAJXUO010000088.1 GCA_021782815.1 Pseudomonadota bacterium | reverse complement strand
AAACCCGCGCCGATGTGCTGAGCGGCCCTGAACGGCGGCGCCGCTGGACGTTCGAGCAGAAAGCTCGTGTCGTCGCCGAGAGCCTGGCGCCCAATGCGGTGGCCAGCGAAGTGGCGCGGCGCCACGTCAGCCCCAATCCGCCACGGCGTTCAATGTGGGGGCAAAACACCGCTTACAGTCAAACTCATCGCGACTTGGTATAATCCCTGCTCCAGAGTCTTGCCGCATACATCGCGCGCCGCCTTCACGCGGCGCCATGGTCCCGCCTTGATCAAAGGTAAGGTTTGCCGCAGGCATCGTTATATACTGTAACCATATAGCGTAGGCTTTCCGAGCCATAATCGGATGGGTTGTGGGGTATAACGGTGAAAAAATGTGCAGTCACGGCGGCGCATGACAAATATCAATAACTGTAGTGTTTCATACATTAATGTATTGATTTTGTTAAAAAACCGACACCTTTTGTTCTTGTTCAAGAAAATTTCATAAGGTCTACTGAGTAACGGAGCATTTCAGCTCGTTACGACATTGGTTTTGCAGATCACGTGCCAATGTCGGGCGGGGATGGTCCGGCCTGCGTGGAGGGGTGCTCACAGTATTTACAGTATATTTTTGTTGTTTATGCGGTGCAAGGAGGAGGCGATGCTCAATCGCAGAACGGTGTTGCTGGGGGCGGCGGCCGGGGGGCTGCTGGCCGGATTGCCGGGGCGAACGGTCCTGGCCGGGGAACAGCGGCTGGTGGTGGTGACCAGCTATCCCCAGGAGATGATTTCCCATTACGTCGACGCCTTTCAAACGCGCCATCCCGGGGTGCGCGTCGATGTCGTCTGGCTGAGCGGGCACGATGCCCGCGATTACCTGCTGGGCGAGGGACGCGGCAAGGCGGATGTGTTCTGGGCGCCCAATGTGCCGGTCTTTCTCGATCTGGCCCGGCGCGGCGATTTTCGCCCGCTGGAGATCGACCGTAAAGGCCTGCCCGCACGATTGGGGCGGCAGGAGATTTCCGATCCGCAAGGCCGCTTTCTGGCCACCGAGGTGGCCGGCTACGGCTTCGTCTTCAATCCCGCCCGCCTGAAGGCGGCGGGTCTGCCGGAACCGGCCACCTGGGACGATCTGGCCAAACCGGCCTATGCCGGGCAGGTGGTGATGCCCGATCTGTCCGTGCTGGGCTTCGGCCCCACGGTGATCGAGATCGTGCTGCAGCATAAGGGGTGGACGGCGGGCTGGGGCCTGCTGGCCCGCATCGCCGGCAACGGCGTGCTGGAAACGGCGCATGGCGAGGATCTGATGGATCTTCTTGTGCATGGCGACAAGAGCATCGGCATCACCATCGATTTCTTCGCCGATCAGGCCATCGCCCGCGGCGTGCCGCTGAAATTCGTCTATCCCCCGGCCAACGCCTTCGAACCGGCGGATATCGCCGTTCTGAAAGCGGCGGCCAATCCCCGGGCGGCGCGGCAGTTCGCCGCCTTCGTGCTGTCGGCGGCGGGGCAAAGCCTGCTCATCAATCCCGATCTGCGCCGCCTGGCCATTCGCCCCGAGGTCTACCATTCGGCGCCGCCCGGTTATTTCAATCCCTGGGCCTCGGCCTTCGCCGCCAACCTGGATTTCGACAGCGCCGTCTATGCCCGGCGCAAGGCGGTGGACATGGCGCTGTTCCGCACCATGATCGCCGATCCGGCGGCCCGTACCGCGCCCTTGTGGGCGAAGATCCGCGCTCTGTCGGCCCGGCCCTTGCCGGCCGGGGCCAAACCCCTGCTGGCCAACGCCGAGCAGGCCCTGACCCATCCCCCTGTGGATGAGGCCGAGGCGGCGCCGTTGTTCGAGGCCTTCCGCTGGCAGGACCAGGACGCCAAGGCCGTCACCGCCGTCACCACGGTGTGGGCGGCCCGCGTCGATCAGGCGGTGAAAACCGCGGCCGAGGCCCTGCGCCAGGCCGATCTGACGGTAAAGGCGGGGTAGGGGCCATGCGGAGATGGATCCTGGCCGCCGTACTGGCGGCCCTGCCGCTGCCGCCCGCCTGGGCGGCGGCGGGCGCTCCCACCGTGGCCGATCAGAGCATCGCCGCCTACCTGCAACCGCTGTCCGGCCTCTCACCGGCCGAGCGCGATCTGTTCGACCAGGGGCGGACCCTGTTCGATCGGCCCTGGGTGATGGCGCCCAAGGCCGGACGGCTGCACGATCCCGCCACCCTGGTGGGGCTGGGGCCGGTCTATAACGATATTTCCTGCCTGGGCTGCCATGTGCGCAACGGCGGCGGCGGCGCTCCCGATGGGCCGGGCATCGCCATGCACGGCATGCTGGTGCGTCTCAGCCTGCCGGGGCCGGGGCCGCATGGCGGCCCGCTGCCGCTGCCGGCCTACGGCGATCAGTTGAACGATCATGCCGTGCCCGGCGTGACGGCGGAAGGTCAGGCCCGTCTGTCTTATATCGTGCGCACGGTGGTGCTGGCGGGCGGGCAGCGGGCCGGCCTGCGGGTGCCGCATCTCAAGGTGAGCGATCTGGGGTTCGGGCCCTTGGGGGCCAAGGCGCTGTTTTCGCCGCGTATCGCCCAGCCGGTTTACGGCGGCGGTCTGCTGGAGGCCATTCCCGCCCAGGCCGTGGCGGATTATGCCGCCCGGCAGCGGGCCCAGGGCGGGCCGGTGCGGGGCCGCGTCAATCAGGTGTGGGATATCGCCCTGGGCCGCACCGTGCCGGGGCGCTTCGGCTGGAAGGCCAACCAGCCCAGTCTGGCCCAGCAGGCGGCGGGGGCCGCCAATGGCGATATGGGCCTGACCTCGCCGTTGTTTCCCGACAAGAATTGCCGGGCGGCGCAAACGGCCTGCCTTGGGGCGCGGCGGGGGCCGCAACCCGATCTGACGGCGGCGCGGCTACAGGCCCTGACCACCTATCTGCGCGGATTGGCGGTGCCGGCCCGGCGCGGCGCCCAGGCGCCGGCGGTGCTGCGCGGCGAACGGCTGTTCGGCGCTCTTGGCTGCGCCGAGTGCCACCGCCCCACCTGGAAAACCGGCAAAACGGCGGCCCTGGCGGCCCTGGCCGGCCAGACCATCCATCCCTACAGCGATCTGTTGCTGCACGACATGGGGCCGGGGCTGGCCGATGGCCGTCCCGATTTCCAGGCCTCGGGCCGCGACTGGCGCACGCCGCCGCTGTGGGGGCTGGGACTGGCCCGCCGCGTCAATGCCGCCGCCGGTTTTTTGCATGACGGCCGCGCCCGCAGCCCGCTGGAGGCGGTGCTGTGGCACGGCGGCGAGGCCGGCGCGGCCCAGGCCGCCTTTATCGCCCTGCCCAAGGGGGACAGGGACGATGTGCTGGCCTTTCTGAACAGTTTGTAGTCCGTTGTTGGGGTGTTCGAGATGATGCGCAAGACAATTCTGCTGGCCACGGCGGCCACCTGTTTTTACAGCCTGCCGGTTTACGCCGACGATAGCGGCACGGTGTTCGATCTGGGCGAGGTTTCCACCACCGCCCCGGCCTCGGGCGGCACCGAGATCGGCGGTTCGACGGTGACCCAGGACGACATGCAGGAGTTCCACCGCGATACCTTGGATAAAGCGGTGCAACTGGTGCCCGGCACCAGCCTGAGCGCGGTGGGGGCGCGCAATGAAACCGATATCTGGATCCGGGGGTTCGACCGCTGGCGCCTGCGCCTCAGCCAGGACGGCATCCCCATTTATCTGCCCGCCGACAACCGCATCGATTTCAGCCAGTTCACCACCGGCGACATCAGCGAGATCCAGGTGACCAAGGGCTTCACCTCGGTGATCGACGGCCCCGGCGCCATGGGCGGCTCGGTCAATCTGGTCAGCCGCCAGGTGACCAAGCCGTTCGAGGCCGATGTGCGCGTGGGCAGCAGTTTCGACGCCGACGGCGCCTTCAACGGCTTCGTCTCCGACGCCTTCGCCGGCAGCCGCCAGCAGAACTGGTATTTCCAGGGCGCGGTGACCGAGAATTACCAGAACCACTACCGCCTGGCCGATGGGTTCCAGCCCGGCACCTTCGAAAACGGCGGCAACCGCGATAACTCCTACCATCAGGACTACAAGCTGAATTTCAAGGTGGGCTATGTGCCCGACGCCCTGGATGAATACAGCCTGAACGTCATCAGCCAGATCGGCCACAAGGATAATCCGCTGCCCGACAGCCTGGTGCCCGCCAGCGGCTCCAGCGCGCCCAAGGATTGGACCTGGCCGGCCTGGGACAAGCAGAGCCTTTACTGGCTGTCCAACACCGCGCTGGACGATATCGGCTCCTACGTCAAGGTGCGCGCCTACGGCGACCGTTTCTATAACGCCCTTTCGAGCTTCGATAACGCCAATTTCAGCTCGCAAAGCTCGCCGAAATCCTTCGACAGCCGCTACAACGACTACGCCCTGGGCGGCAACGTGGAATACAGCCAGATGCTGCTGGGCGGGCAGGACGATGTGAAGACCGCCCTGCATTACCGCTGGGATCAGCATAACGCCTGGG
This sequence comes from Pseudomonadota bacterium, assembly GCA_021782815.1. Lineage (GTDB taxonomy): Bacteria > Pseudomonadota > Alphaproteobacteria > Rhodospirillales > Magnetospirillaceae > JAJZGK01. The sequence continues at coordinate 7,702 of JAJXUO010000088.1, read as the reverse complement.
AGGCCACCAACGCCAAGTCGGGCGGGCCGTGGTATTCCCAACCCTGGCTGCGCGACGAGGAGAACACCTATTCGGCGGCCATCGAAAATACCTATCATCCCGTGCGCAGCTGGGACGTGATCACCGGCGTCAGCTATGATTACCGCCAGATGCTGCAGGCCGAGGATTGGGAAACCTATTCCACCGTGCCGGCCAGCGGCCCTTACGGTTATGTCCTGCATTATCCGGTATCGGACAATCATGCCGTCAATCCGGAACTGGCGGTGGTCTACCACTATTCCGCCAGCGGCGCCGTGCATGCCAGCGTTTCGGAGCGCACCCGCTTTCCCACCCTGTTCGAAATGTTCAGCAGCCGCTTCGGCACCGTGGTGGGCAATGCCTATCTGCAGCCGGAAAAGTCCGACAATTTTGAAACCGGCATCAGCCAGCAGTTCGGCGACAGCAAGGTGGGCGTCAACCTGTTCCACAGCCGCATCATGAACGCCATCGATCAGGTGCCGGTGACCATCGCCGGCTACGGCACCACCACCCAGAACCAGAATGTCGGCTCCGAGGAGCATGACGGCTTCGAACTGGAAGGCAAAACCCTGCTGAGCCCCACCCTGATCCTGGGCGGCAACTACGCCTATCTGGAGCGGCAGATCACCAACCATGTGGCGGTGGCCACCGATACGCCCAAACACAAGCTGTTCGCCTATCTGAACTGGATGCCCATCGCCGAGCTGTCGGTGGTGCCCAGCGTCGAGCTGGACAGCAAGCGCTGGATGACCAGCGCCGCCAACAGCTACTACTACCTGCGCAGCGGCGATTGCGCCCTGGCCAACCTCAAGGTGTCGTACCAGTTGAGCGACGCCCTGAGCATCGATGTGGGCGCCAACAACCTCTTCGACGAGAACTACGTGGTGGAGGACGGGTATAATGCGGAAGGCCGGAATTTCTTCACCGACCTGCGCATGAAGTTCTGATCGCGGGGCTGGCCATGGCCGGGTCCGGCGGCGAGCGGATCCTGGGCGCCCCGCCCCGTCCCGGCTTGATCCGGGGCGGGGTGGCGGTGTCGCTGCTGCTGCACGGCGCGGGGCTGGCGGCCTGCCTCTGGCTGCTGCCCCCCACGCACCGGTCGCCGCCCGCGATCACGGTGACCCTGGTGGCGGCGCGCGCCTTGCCCTCTCCGCCGCGTCCCGCTCCGGCGGTTGCCGCTTCTCCGGTCGCCGTTCCGCCGTCCCGCGTTTTGCCGCCGCCCCGGCCGGCGCCGCCACCGGAAAGGCCGCGCCCGTCCGTCCGCCACCGCGTCCGGCCGGTGCCGCGTCCGGCGCTCCGGCCCGTTCCCGCTGTTTCCATCGCTCCCGCCACGCCTCCCGCCGCGCCTCCCGCCGCCATTCCGGTGTCGGCCGCGTCGTCTCCTTCCGCTGGCGGCGGCGCGTTCCATCCGGCGCGGACGGCCGGTGCGGTGGCTGTTCCCGGCCGCGCCGTGCTGCAAGACTATTTGCGTCGGGTGCACGGGTTGCTGCAGGCGCATCTGCTTTATCCCCAGGCCGCCCGCAGCCTGGGGCTGAGCGGCGTGGTGGTGGTGCGTTTCACCATCACCGCCGACGGCCGGGTCGGCGCCGCCTCGCTGGCGGTGGTGGGCGGCGTCGATGCGCCGCTGCTGCGCCAGGAGGCCCTGGCGGCGGTGCGGGCCGTGCAGCCGCTGCCGCCGCCGCCGCGGGCGCCGATGACGGTGCAGGTGCCGGTGGCTTTCCGGCGCTCTTGAACCGTGGCCGTCTCTGCCGCACTATGGCGGCTCCTTATCATTGTCGGGACAGACAAAATGGTGCGTTTTTTCGGGCGGGTTGTGCCGCTGTTGCTGGTGGGTGTTCTCTGTGGCGCGCTGTCGGCGCAGGCGGCGGAAAGCGCCAAGGGCCCGGAATGGGTCAAGAAATGCGGCAAGGAAGCCGATGGCACCGAGGTGTGCGTGGTGCGCCAGCTCGTGCTGGCCGAGCCGCAGCATCGCCCGGTGCTGCTGACCCAGTTCGGCTATACCGGGCCCAAGCACAAGCCGCGGCTGATTCTGTCGGCGCCGCTGGGCGTGCTGCTGACCGAGGGCATCACCATCAGCGTCGATAAGAAAAAGCCGCTGACCGCGCCCTTCGAGGTGTGCACCCCGGAAGGCTGCCTGTCGTTCATCGATATGGACGATGCCGCCCTCGAGCATTTCCTCAAGGGCAAGGCGATGACGGTGCGCTTCATGGCCGCTCCCGGCAAGCCGCTGGAACTGCCGGTGCATCTGCAAGGCCTGGCCGCCGCCCTCAAGGACCTGAAGAAGTGACGGCGGGCCGGACGCCATGAGCGATCCGGCCCTTGCCCCCGCTCTGGCCGGCGCCGCCGGCTGGAGCTGGGAGGTTTTGGACGGCGGCGCCTTCAGGGTGGCCGCCGCTCTTGCTCCAGTGCGGCCCGGCGCCGATCTGGTGGTCTATCTGGAAGGCGACGGCGCCGATTACGCCGGCCCCGGCCTGCCGGCCGCCGATCCCACCCCCGATGATCCCCTGGCCCTGCGCCTGGCCCTGATCCATGGCGGCATCGCCGGCGGCGCCCCCCGCAATCTGGCCTGGCTGGCCCGGCCCTGCCAGTATGTGCGCTCGCCGCGCTGCGGCCCCGCCTGCTGGACCACCCGGCGCTACGCTCCGGAGATCGTCGATACCCTGGCGGCCTGCCTCGACCAGATCCGGGCCCGCTGCGGGGCGCGGCGGCTGCGGCTGGTGGGCTATTCCGGCGGTGGGGCGCTGGCGGTGCTGCTGGCGGCGCGGCGCGGCGATGTGGCCGGGCTGGTCACCGTGGTGGCCAATCTCGATCTGGCCTATTGGGGGACGCGCGACGGCCTTATCCCGCTGACGGGCTCCCTCGATCCCGCCGATGTCGCCGATGGGGTGGCGGCGCTGCCGCAGTTGCATATCGCCGGCGGCCGCGACCGGGCGGTGGGCCCCGACGTGGTGCGGTCCTTCCTGCGCCGCCTGCCCGAGGGCGCCCCGGCCCGCCTGATCGAACGCCCCGATTGCGACCATTGCGCCGGCTGGGACCAGGCCTGGCCGGACCTTCTGCGCCTGGCCGGGCTGGTTTAGAGCGTTTTTCGATCTGAAGGAGGCGGAGAGAAAACGCTCCAAGCCCGCGCGGCCGTCAGGCCGCGCGGACGTCGTGCAGGAAGGTGGTGACCACGCTTTTCAGCTGCTCGGCTTCGGCCGACAGCGAGCGGGCCGACGACAGCACCTGTTGCGCGGCGGCGCCGGTGCCGGCGGCGGCGTCGCTGACGCCGCTGATGGTTCCGGCCACCAGGCCGGTGCCTTGCGAGGCCTGGGCCACGTTACCGGCGATCTCCGAGGTGGCGGCCGACTGTTGCTCCACCGCCGAGGCGATGGCGGTGGAGATATGGCTGATCTCGTCGATGCGTTTGACGATGCCGCCGATGGCCTCCACCACGTTCTGGGTTTGCGTCTGCACCATGCCGATCTGGCTGCCGATCTCGTCGGTGGCCCGCGCCGTCTGGTTGGCCAGGTTTTTCACCTCGCCGGCCACCACGGCAAAGCCCTTGCCGGCCTCTCCGGCCCGGGCCGCCTCGATGGTGGCGTTCAGGGCCAGAAGGTTGGTCTGGCTGGCGATATCGGTGATGAGATTGACCACGTCGCCGATCTTGGCGGCGGTGGCCTCCAGTTCGCGCACCGTCTGATCGGTGCGTCCGGCGTCCTCGGCGGCGGCGTTGGCGATGCTGCTGGCCTCCGACACCTGGCGGCCGATTTCGCGGATCGAGGCCGACAGTTCCTCGGCGGCCGAGGCCACGGTTTCCACGGCGTTGGAGGCCTGTTCGGTGGCCGAGGCCACGGTGGTGGCCTGCCGGGTGGTCTGCTCGGCGCCGCTGGCCATGGTGGCGGCGGTGGCCTCCAGTTCGGTGCTGGCGCCGGCCACGGTGTCCAGCATGCTGCCGATGCTGCGGTCGAAGGCGGCGGTCAGGGCCTCGATGGCGCGGGCCCGCGCCTCCCGTTCGGCCAGAGCGGCGGACTCGCGCTCCTCCATGCGACGGCGTTCCAGGGCGTTGTCCTTGAAGACTTCCACGGTGCGGGCCATCACCCCCACCTCGTCGCCGCGTTCGCGATCGGGAATCTCCACGGCCAGGTCGTTGTCGGCCAGACGCCGCATCACCTCGGCCAGCCGGGTCAAGGGGGTGACGATCTTGGCGCCGCTGATCCACAGGGCCAGCAGCACCGCCACGATCAGGCCCAGCCCCTCCACGCCCAGGGTGGTGGCGATGGTGGCGTGGGTCTGCGCGGTCAAATCGTCGGAGGTTTTGCCGGCATCGGCCACCACCCGGTCGGTAAAGGCGCGCTGCTCGGCTTCCAGCGCCTGGATCAGCGGTTCGCATTGCCGGCGCAGATCCTGCCCGGCCTCGACGATGGCGGCGGCGTCGTTCACCGCCGCGGCGTGGTGGATGGGGCCGTCGCACCGCGCGAAATCGGCTTTGGCCTTGCCTTCCAGGGCATCGATGCTGGCGGCGTGGGACGGCAACAGGGTGCGGATGGTGTTCAGATCGGCGAGATAGGTCTGTTCCGCCTGCAAGGTCTCCTGCAGCAGGCGGGCATTGCCGGCCTCGCTGGTCTCGAAGGCGAGATTGAAGGCGTTGCTCATGATGGCGCGCAAATCCCGTCCGGCCTCACCGCTGTCGATGGCGGCGCGTTCCTCATGGTCGATCAGGTTGGAATAGGCGGTGTCGATGGCGTTCATCGACAGGGCGGCATAAAGGCCGCCGCCGATGATCACCAGCCCGAGAATGGCGACGATCAGTAAAATCTTGTGCTTAATCTTGATGTTGTCCATGTCCGGGCCTTTCCTGGCGGGGCATCTCCGAAAACGCAAGGGAAGCCTTACCGCAAAAGCCTGAAAGCATCAGCGGAATCGGAGGTTCGTATTGAGTGTGATTTTAGTGATTACGGGCAGATATGCTGTATTATGAGTGGTCTCTCATCATTTTGTGACGTTGTTAACGTTTTTATTTATTTGTAGTTTCTGCGAGTAGTATTTTATGGCCCGCGATTTCGGGCAATCCTTCTTTAGTTTATGAAAGGTGATGAATATATAATATGCACGCCGGGCCAATATGCTAAGCGCGGCCTTAATACGTTCGATATAAGCGGCAGGTTGCGCGGCGGGGCCGGCGCTCAACGGACCTCGACGCGGTCGCGGCCGGTCTGTTTGGCGCGGTAGAGGTTTTCGTCGGCGATTTTCAGCATGGTTTCCAGCGAGGTGCCGGCGCCGTGGCACACGCCGAAGCTGGCGGTGACGGTGATGCTCCGGTTGCCGATCACCACATGCTCCGCCGCGATGGCGGCGCGCAGTTTCTCGAAAAAGGGAGCGACGGCGGCGCCGTCCATATTGACGGCGAGGATGGCGAATTCCTCGCCGCCGATGCGCGCCACCACATCGGTCTGACGGCACTGGCGGCGCAGGATCGAGGCCACCCGGCGCAGCACGGCGTCGCCGGCGTCGTGGCCGTGCGCGTCGTTGACCCGCTTGAAGAAATCCACGTCGATCATGGCGGCGGTCAGCGACAGATGCTCGCGCCGGGCGCTGGCGAACAGGGCTTCGCCGGCCTCGAAAAAGAAGCGGCGGTTATGGATGCCGGTCAGGCCGTCCTTGGTGGCCATGTCGGTCAGGCGGTCCACCATGTCCAACATGCGCACGTTCTGCATGACCCGGCAGAAAAACTCCTCGGGCAGGAACGGCTTGTTGATGAAATCGTTGGCGCCGAACTTGATGAACTTGGCCGACAGTGCGCCGCCGCCGCCCGCCGACAGGCCGATGATGGAGAGGCGGTCCTGATCGTGGGTGACGCGCATGCGCTTGATCATCTCCACCCCGTCCATATGCGGCATATGGTGGTCGGTGATCACCAGGCGGATATCGGGGTTGGCCTCCAGCGCCGCCAGGCCTTGCGCGCCGTCGCCGGCCTCGATCACCTGGAACTGGTAGCTTTTCAGCAGGCCGGCGGCATAGTCGCGCGCCGATTTGGAATCCTCCACCAGCAGCACCTTGGTTTCGCCGTTGCGGTGCAGCCGTTCCACCAGATTGATCAGATAGTCCAGGCTGGAGGGGGTATCCTTGACCACATAGTCGATGGCGTTCTGGGCCAGCAGCCGTTCGCGCAGATCCTCCGAGAAGATGCTGGTGAAGACGATGGAGGGCACGCCACGCTCCAGCAGCCAGTCCACCGCCTCGCCCTGGGGGGCGTCGCTCAGCATCAGATCCACCAGGGCCAGGGAAATGGGGGTGGTGGTGCTTTCGACGGCGGCCCTGGTTTCGGCGAAGGTGAAGGTGGAGACCACGTCCACATTGACCCGTTCCTGCACCGCCTTGCTGACGAGGCCGTTGAAAAAACGGGAATCATCCACCACGAGAATGCGGCTTTTCTGCACCGGGCCCCCAAACAGAGAGATTTCGTATAGGGGGTAACTATATCTTGGTTTGGATGGCCGGCCAATAAAATCAGCGCCTGGGCATTGACCGTTCCCCTGGAGCGGGCTAGCATGCGCGCCGATCATATCTTTGGGAATGGGGTCTCCCGTAACCGCCGCAAGGCTGATGACTCCTACTGCGTCGCGTTGCGCGGTGGGAAGTCGTGCCTGAACCGCCGCCATCCGATGCGATGGGGCGTTTTTTTTGTCCATGAGACAGGCACGACGAGGACCACGAATGATCTATTTTCTTGTCGCCATCGGGGGGGCGATCGGCTCGGTTCTCCGCTACTGGCTGTCGGCGCTGGTGGCCAATCAGGTGGGCCAGACCTTTCCCTGGGGCACCCTGACCGTGAATGTCACGGGATCCTTCATCATCGTTTTTTTCGCCACCCTGACGGCGCCCGACGCGCGGCTGTTCATTCCCGGCGAATGGCGGCAGTTCTTCATGGTGGGGATCTGCGGCGGCTATACCACCTTTTCCTCCTTCAGCATGCAGACCCTGGCTTTGGCCCAGAGCGGCGAATGGCTGAATGCCGGTTTGAACATCGCGCTGTCCCTGCTGCTCTGCCTGACGGGTGCCTGGCTTGGCGCCGTGTCCGCCGCCGTGTTGAACGCTTGACCCTCTCTTTCAAGGATCCTTCCATGACGTTGCCGAAAACCGCGCTGTTGCTGCGTATCTATCTGGGCGAGGCCGAACATGACGGCCCGCATCCCTTGTTCGAAACCCTGGTGCTCAAAGCCCGCGACATGGGCGTCTCGGGCGCCACCGTGCTGCGCGGCCCCCTGGGCTTCGGTCATTCCGGCAAGCTGCACAGCGCCAAGATTCTCGATCTGTCGCACAATCTGCCGATGGTGCTGGAGATCGTCGATGTCCGCCCCAAGGTGGAGGCCTATCTGGAGGCGGTGCGCGACCTTCTGGTCAGCACCCTGGTGACGGTGGAAACGGTGCGGGTGCTGCAATACGGCCAGACCCGGCACGAACTGGATCTTTAGCGCCGAGCGTTAACTGTGACGCATGGCGCGACCCGCGGCCCGCAGCCAGGCAATTCGCAGGGCTGCGCCCGGCGAGGGGCATATCAAAATTAATACCAAGTCGCGATGAGTTTGACTCATCGCGACGCCGGTTAGGAGCAAGGCGACGCGCGCCTGATGGCGCGAAGCCAAGGGTTTCGGAGAAACCCGCCCGGCGCATGAGGGGGCAGTGATCGGTTCCGATCACTGCAATT
>JAJXUO010000017.1 GCA_021782815.1 Pseudomonadota bacterium | reverse complement strand
ACAGATCGATGGCCCGCTCGATGGTTTCCTTTTCCACCACCCACAGCGGCCGGATGGCCGACAGATCGTCGGCGCGGGGCGGTGCCGCCGGACCGGGCCCGGCCGCCACCGCCGCCACCGCCATCGTCGCCGCCGCCGCGGGCGACAGCGGCGGCGGCAGCATGGCCGGTTCCACCGCCTCGCCGTCGTTCAGCACCACCACGTTGCGCACCACGTTCTGCAATTGGCGGATATTGCCGGGCCAGTCGTAGGCGCGCAAAGCCGCCTCGGCGGCGGGCGAGAAGCGCTGGAAGCCCTTGCCCTCCTCCTTGGAGAAATCGGCCAGGAAGCGGTTGGCCACGGTGAGCACGTCGTCGTCGCGGTCGCGCAGCGGCGGCATATGCACCGGAATGACATGCAGGCGATAGAACAGATCCTCGCGGAAGCGCCCGGCCTCCACCTCCTTCAGGGGATCGCGGTTAGTGGCGCAGACGAAGCGCACATCCACCTGTTCCAGCCGGCTGCCGCCCACCCGCTGGAAGGTGCCGGTCTGGATGAAGCGCAGCAGCTTGATCTGCAGGGCCAGATCCATTTCGCACACTTCGTCCAGGAACAGCGTGCCGCCGTCGGCGCGGCTGGCGGCGCCGTCGCGGTCGGCGGTGGCGCCGGTGAAGGCGCCGCGCACATGGCCGAAGATCTCGCTTTCCATCAGATCCTTGGGGATGGCGCCGCAATTGATGGCCACGAAGGGCCCGTTCGCGCGCGGCGAGCGGCGATGGATCGCCTCGGCGCACAATTCCTTGCCGGTGCCGGATTCGCCGGTGACGAACACCGTGGCCCGGCTTTTGGCCGCCTGATCGATGATGCGGTAAACCGCCTGCATGGCCAGCGACCCGCCGATAAAGCCGCAATATTGCTGGCGGTCGAGATCCTCCTTGAAGGTGGCGACGATGCGGTGCAGGCGCTGGTGCTCCAGCGCGTTGCGCAAGGTGATCACCAGGCGCTCGGGCTGGAACGGCTTGACGATGAAATCGAAGGCGCCGTCGCGCATGGCGGCGACGGCGGTATTGACCGAGCCGTGCGCCGTCATCACCACCACCGCGCACTCCATGCCGTCCTGGATCACCGTGCGCAGAATGTCGAGGCCGTCCATGTCGGGCAGGCGGATATCCAGCAGCACGGCCTGCACCGAACGGCCGCGCAGGATCTCCAGGGCCTGCGCCCCGGTTTCCGCCGCGACCACGGTCCACGGCTCGTCATGCAGATACTCCTGGTAAAGCGCCGACATCGAGGGGGAATCCTCGACCAGGAGAATTGTGGGTGCGCCCATCCGTCCAACCCGTCAGAGAGACTTGATCCATTGGGGCGCCATGGTAGCAGAAGGCGGACCGCCCTGTCAGGGGCGGTCCGCCTTTTTTTCAATCTGCGCCAAAAGGATCAATCCAGGGTCAGGTCGTTCCAGTCGGGGATCTGCCGCACCTCGGCCTCCGGCCACGACAGGCTGACCGGCCAGCCCTGCAGCTGGCGCGCGATCGGTGCCGTCGCCGCCTCGGCCTTGGCGGCCTTGCCGCCCCGGCGGCCCAGCAGCGGCAGCAGGCCGCCGAAGGGATGCGTCGCCCCGATCCGGCGCCCGGGAGGCTTCAAACGAAAACGCCGCTTACGGGCTGGGCCCGAAAGATCGACCCCGAACTCTCCCATCGACAGAAAATCCAGCGCGCTGAAATCGTCCTTGACCATCGAAGCCCCCACATGGCTCGAATTGCGTTAAGGGACTTTAATCCGCCGGTGGCGGAGTTTTTATGGCGGTCCGATGAACATTTGGTGACATGGCGGATGCGCCACGGCACAGTATTTCCGTCAAAAGCCTTTGGCGGCATTGAGAAAAAACACCATCCGAGGTATTCTATCCGTAGATGGAACCGTTGGCGCGCCACAGGCTGGGAAACCGCCCGGCACGCCGGAACGGCAAGGGAGCATCATCCCGACCCTTTCGCGCAAAGGGCCCTCGGATTTCATCTGGAGGCACCTCATGACCAACATCCTCAACGTTATCTCGGCCATGGCCGAAGTGGCAACCGGCACGACGGACGGCACGTTGCTGACCCCGAAGCAGCCCGTGGTCACCATCTCGCGCGATTATGGATCGGGCGGCGACGTTATCGCCACCCGCTTGGCCCAGCGCCTGGGCCTTTCGGTCTATGACGATCAAATCCTGCGCTCCATGGCCTCGCGCCTGGATGAGGATCCCGCCGTGGTCCGCCAGCTCGACGAAGGGCTGGGCCGCGCCAAGGATATGTGGCTCTACCGCCTGTTCTCCGGCAAGGAAGTGGGCTTCGACGCCTACCGCGACACCCTGATCAAGCTGATCATGAGCCTGGGCCGCCTGGGCGGCGTGATCGTGGGGCGCGGCGCCCACCTGATCCTGGCCGATGCCCGCGCCCTGCGCATCCGCATCGTCGGCAGCCCCGCCGTGTGCGCCGCCCGCATGGCCGCCGAGGGACACGGCACCTACGAGGAGCAACTGGCCAAGGCCCGCCAGATCAACCACCAGCGCGAACGCTTCGTGCACGACATGTTCGGCTCGCACCTCACCGACGTGCATCAGTACGATGTGGTCATCAACACCGACCGCATGGACGATTTCGAGGATGCCGTGGAAATGCTGGTGCTGATGGCCGAGGCCGTGCACAACGGCCGCATGCTGGGCCTGAAGAAACCGGAAGCGGCGCAGTAAGACCAAGTCGCGATGAGTGTGACTCATCGCGACGCCGGTTAGGAGCAAGGCGACGCGCGCCATCAGGCACGACGCCAAAGCGCGCCATCAGGCACGACGCCAAAGCGCGCCATCAGGCACGACGCCAAGGGTTTCGGAGAAACCCGCCCGGCGCATGAGGGTGCAGTGATCGGTTCCGATCACTGCAATTTGGTATAAGACCAAGGCGCGATGATCGGCTCCGATCACCGCAATTCGGTATCAACGCCCTGCACGGGGACACCGGCGGCGGAGCCATCCGCCGCCGGTTTTTTCGTCACATCGCCGCGGCCGGGGCCAGGTCGGCCTCGCCGCCGTCCACGTCGAGGGCGTAACCGGCGGCGCGCACGGTGCGGATGATGTCGGCGTCGGCCTCGCCGTTCAAAGCCTTGCGCAGGCGGCGGATATGCACATCCACCGTACGCGGCTCCACATAGATGTCGGGGCCCCAAACGGCATTCAGCAATTCCTCGCGCGAGAACACGCAGCCCGGATGCTGCAGCAGGAACTGCAGCAGGCGGAATTCGGTGGGGCCCAGATGGATGTTGCGGCCGTTGCGGGTCACCCGGTGCGCCGTCAGATCCATGGCGATGTTTTCATATTGCAGCACGCCCTTGGCCTGGGCCGGCTGCACGCGGCGCAGCAGCGCCTTGATGCGGGCCAGCAGCTCGGGCAGCGAGAACGGCTTGGTCATGTAATCGTCGGCGCCGGTATTGAGGCCGCGCACCTTGTCGCCTTCCTCGCCGCGCGCCGTCAGCATGATCACCGGCAGATCGCGGGTGCGCGGCTTGCGGCGGATCTGGCGGCACACCTCGATGCCCGACAGCACCGGCAGCATCCAGTCCAGCACCACCAGATCGGGATTGCGTTCGGCCAGCACCGTCAGCGCCTCTTCGCCGTCGGTGGCCTCGCACACCCGGTAGCCTTCCCGTTCAAGATTATAGCGCAGCATGGTGACCAGGGCGGTTTCGTCCTCAACCACCATGACCAGGGGCTTCATCGTATCGCGGTCCATTACTCGTCCTCGGTCAGATCGGAAGGATAGGGCAGGATGGTGTTTCCCTTGGGACGCGCATCCGGAATGGCGTCGCCCTTCACCAGGAAATAGATGTTCTCGGCGATATTGGTGGCATGGTCGCCGATGCGCTCGATGTTCTTGGCGATGAACATCAGATGGATGCAGGCCGTGATATTGCGCGGATCCTCCATCATATAGGTAATCAGCTCGCGGAACAGCCCGTTATAGAGGGCGTCCACCTCCTCGTCCTGGCGCCAGACGGCCAGAGCCTTGCCCTCGTCCTGCTCGATATAGGCGTCCAGAACCTCTTTCACCACCTCCTGCACCAGACGGGCCAGACGCGGCACCCCCGCCATGGGCTTGACCGGCGGAATCTGGTTCAGCACCAGGGCGCGCTTGGCCACGTTGGCGGCGTAATCGGCGATGCGCTCGATATCGCCGGAAATCTTCAGGGCCCCGACGATCTGGCGCAGATCGTGGGCCACCGGCTGGCGCAGGGCCAAAAGGCGCACGGTGAAACTGTGCACCTCGTGCTCGATCTCGTCCACCTTGGCGTCGGCGGCGATGACCTTGCCGGCCAGATCGCTGTCGCGCCGCATCAGGGCCTGCACGGCCCCTTCCAGCTGCGCCTCGGCCAGACCGCCCATGCGGGCGATCAGGTTCGAAAGGTGCGACAGCTCCTCGTCGTACGAGCGAACGGTATGTTCCTCTTTCATCTCCGCCTTCCCCACACCCCGTCGCCGGAGCGCATCAGCCGAACCGGCCGGTAATGTAGCCCTGCGTCAGCTTGTGCTGCGGATTGGTGAAGATCTGTTCGGTATCGCCGAATTCCACCAGCTCGCCCAGATGAAAGAAGGCGGTGCGCTGCGACACGCGGGCCGCCTGCTGCATGGAATGGGTGACGATGACGATGGTGTAGTTCTGCCGCAGCTCGTCGATCAGTTCCTCCACCTTGGCGGTGGCGATGGGATCGAGCGCCGAGCAGGGCTCGTCCATCAGGATCACCTCGGGGCTGACGGCGATGGCCCGGGCGATGCACAGCCGCTGCTGCTGCCCGCCCGAAAGACCGGTGCCGGGTTCGGTCATACGGTCCTTCACCTCGTTGAACAGACCGGCCTTTTCCAGGCTGGTCACCACGATCTCCTCCAGATCGGCATGGGCGCCGGCCAGGCCGTGAATGCGCGGACCATAGGCCACATTGTCGAAGATGGACTTCGGGAAGGGATTGGGCTTCTGGAACACCATCCCCACCCGGGCCCGCAGCTGCACCACGTCGAGGGAACGGTCGTAGATGTCCTCGCCGTCCAGCAGGATGGTGCCGCTGACCTTGGCCCCTTCCACCAGATCGTTCATGCGGTTCATGCAGCGCAGGAAGGTGGACTTGCCGCAACCCGAAGGGCCGATCAGCGCCGTCACCTCATTGGCCCGCACATTGATCGACACATGCTTCAGAGCGTGCTTGTCGCCGTAATGCACGTTGACGTCCTCGGCCGACACCTTGAAGCCGCTTTGGGCGGCGCGGGATTTCGACGGGCTGGAGCTTTCAGGAGCGATGCTGTTCATGGCTTACCACCGGCGTTCGAATTTCTTACGGAGATAGATGGCCCCGGCATTCATCACGCCGAGGAACAGCAGCAGCACGATAATGGCCGCCGAGGTGCGTTCGACGAAGGCGCGCTCCGGGCTGGCCGCCCACAGATAGACCTGCACCGGCAAGGCGGTGGCGGGATCGAGCGGCGAGGCCGGGACATCGACGATGAAGGCCACCATGCCGATCATCAACAGCGGCGCGGTTTCGCCCACGGCGCGGGCCATGCCGATGATGGTGCCGGTCAGGATGCCGGGCATGGCCAACGGCAGCACGTGATGCACCACCATCTGCCAGCGCGAGGCCCCCAGGCCCAGCGCCGCCTCGCGGATCCACGGCGGCACCGCCTTCAGGGCGACGCGGGCGGCGATGATGATGGTGGGCAGCGACACCAGAGTCAGGGCCAGACCGCCCACCAGCGGCGCCGAGCGCGGCAGATGGAAGACGTTCAGGAACATTTCCAGCCCCAGGAGGCCGAAGACGATGGAGGGCACCGCCGCCAGATTGTTGATGTTGACCTCGATGAGGTCGGTCCAGCGGTTCTGCGGCGCGAACTCTTCCAGATAGATGGCGGTGGCCACCCCCAGCGGGAAGCTGAGCAGCAGCGTCACCACCAGCGAGTAGAACGAACCGACGATGGCGCCCAAAAGGCCGGCCAGCTCGGGCTGGCGGGAATCGCCCTGGGTCCACAACCAGGTGTTGAAGTGGCTTTTCAGCAGGCCGTGCGCCGTCAGGCTGTCGATCCAGCCCAGCTGGCGTTCGCTGAACTGGCCGCCCCTGGAGAGATCGCGCGACATATGGCCCTTCAGCAACTGGTCCACATTAGCGGTCACCGGCACCCACAGGGTCTGGGTGGTGCCGATCAGGGCCGGATTGGCCAGCACCTTGTCGCGCACCAGCTCCTCGGCGCCCTCGCTGACCAGATCCATCAGCTCGCGGCGCTCGTGGCGGTTATCGGCCACCTCCGGGAACATGGAGACCATGGCGGTACGCACCAGGGCCCGGTAGTCGGCCACCGCCAGGGCATGATGGTCGCGCTTGCCGTCGGGATCGATCACCGCCGGGTCCAGCGCCACCGAGATCTGCACCTCGTGCTGGTAGAAGGCGCTGTAGCCCTTGCCGATGATGCTGGTGAGCAGCACCGCCAGAAAGACCACCGCCATCCCCACCGAGGCGATGCCGTAGGCCCGGAAGCGGCGCTCGGCGGCATGACGGCGGTTCAGCCGGGCGCCGACCTTCTCGGCGATCCCCGTGAGAGGGATGTTCTGGACGAGATCCGTATCAGTCATATTTCTCTCGGTATTTGCGGACGACATGCAGGGCCACCACGTTGAGGGCCAGGGTCACGACGAACAGCACCAGCCCCAGGGCGAAGGCCGCCAGGGTTTTCGGGCTGTCGAATTCCTGATCGCCCACCAGCAGGGTGACGATCTGCACGGTGACGGTGGTCACCGCCTCAAAGGGATTGGCGGTGAGGCGGGCCGACAGGCCGGCGGCCATCACCACGATCATGGTTTCGCCGATGGCGCGCGACACCGCCAGCAGCAGACCGCCGACGATGCCGGGCAGCGCCGCCGGCATGACCACCTGCTTGATGGTTTCCGAGCGCGTGGCCCCCAGGCCGTAGGCCCCCTGGCGCAGGCTGTCGGGCACCGCCGTCAGCACGTCGTCGGACAGCGAGGAAATGAAGGGGATGATCATGATGCCCATGACCACGCCGGTGGCCAGGGCGCTTTCCGAGGCGATGTCGATATGCAGCACCGCCCCCAGCTCGCGCAGGAAGGGCGCCACCGTCAGCACCGCGAAGAAGCCGTAGACCACGGTGGGAATGCCGGCCAGAACCTCCAGCAGCGGCTTGGCCACGGCGCGGAATTTGGGGTGCGCATATTCGGCCATGTAAATGGCCGACATCAGGCCGATGGGGGTGGCCACCAGCATGGCGATGATGCTGATCAGCAGCGTGCCGGTGAAAAGCGGCACCGCGCCGAAGGCCCCCGACGACCCCACCTGATCGGCGCGCATGGCCATCTGCGGGCTCCAGTCGAGCCCGAACAGGAAATTGGTGATGGGGATCATGCTGAAGAAGCGCAGGGATTCGAACAGCAGCGACAGCACGATGCCGATGGTGGTGAAGATGGCCATCGTGGAACTGGCGATCAGGAACAGCTTGACCACCGTTTCCACCTGATTACGGGCGCGCAGCTTCGGATGAATGATGCGCAGGCCCAAAAGGCCGCCGGCCACGCCGAGCGACAGGGCCAGCACCGCCATGGAGGCGAAACTGATGGCCTGCAGATTGCTGAATTGAATGGCCGCCTTGGCGATGGCCGGCGACGAGGCCTGGGAGAATATCCCCGACCGCGCCAGATTGCGCACCTCGTTCATCACCAGGGCCAGCTGCGAGGCCGGCAGCGCCTGGGTCTGGGCCGGCAGGGCCCGTTCCACCAGGATTTGCAACAGCGTGGTATCCAGGCTCAGCCACAGGGCGATCAGGGCCAGGGCGGGCAGGCCGCACCACAGGGCGACATAGTAGCCGTAATAATCCGGCAGGGAATGCAGCGTGCCGGGCTTGGGCCCCGCCACCCGCACCGCGCGGCCCCGCCCCAGGCGGAAACCGACAATGCTGAGAATCAGCAGGACGAGCAGCAGAACAAGAACTTGCATGGATGTCGCCGTTTCAGTGGGGCCGTTTGCAAAGGGGGGCGGAACGCTCCGCAGGAAAACGGCGGCCGGACATCCGGCCGCCGCCATCACCTTTAGATTACAGCTTCACGTCGGGCAAGAGCTTGGCCTTCTTGGCCTCGGCCTTGCGCTGGGCGTCGGGGGCGGCGATCAGGCCCTTTTCGGCCAGATAACCATCCTTGCTCCAGGCCTTTTCCGAGGTGAACTCGGCGATGTATTCCTTGATGCCGGGGATCTTGCCCACATGCGACGTCTTCACATAGAAGAACAGCGGACGCGACAGCGGATACTTGCCGGAAGCGATGTTGTCGTAGGTGGCGATCTGGCCGTC
The DNA here is from genome assembly GCA_021782815.1 of Pseudomonadota bacterium. Taxonomy (GTDB): domain Bacteria; phylum Pseudomonadota; class Alphaproteobacteria; order Rhodospirillales; family Magnetospirillaceae; genus JAJZGK01. The sequence goes on along the minus strand of JAJXUO010000017.1, from coordinate 45,886 downwards.
GATGGTGGCGGCCTGGATCTTGTCGCCGTTCTGGTCCAGATAGCTGTAGGTCAGGATGCCGACGGCGCTCGGCATGGCCAGCAGCTTCTGCAGGGTGACGGTGTAGTTCTCGGACACTTCGATGAAGGCGCCGTCTTCACGCATGGCGTCGCAGGCCACCTGCTTCGGACCCTTGGCCAGGGCCTTGATCACCGGATACTGCTCGCAGGCCTTGTCCATGATCAGATCGACGACGGCGTCGCGGGTCCCGTGGTTGGAGGCCGGGCCGAACACCACGATGTCTTCCTTCGGCAGCTTCGGATTGATATCCGACCACTTCTTGTAGGGGTTGGCCACCAGCTTGCCGTTGACCGGAACGGTCTTGGCCATGGCGCGATACAGCTCATCGAGGTTCAGGGCCATCTTCGGGCCGCCCTTGGCCTGGGCCACCACGATGCCGTCATAGCCGATCACCACTTCGGCGACATGCTTGACGCCGTTGGCGGCGCAGTTGTCGATCTCGCTCTGGGTGATGCGGCGCGAGGCGTCGCTGATGCTGGGGGTGTCGGGGCCATTGCCGGCGCAGAACAGCTTCAGGCCGCCGCCGGTGCCGGTGCTTTCCACCACCGGGGTCTTGAAACCCGAGGTCTTGCCGAACTGTTCGGCGACGGCGGTGGCGAAGGGATAGACGGTCGAGGACCCGACGATACGGATCTGATCACCGGCCTGGGCGGCGGTAGCGAAGGCCATGGTGGCGAACGCGGCCAGAGCAAAGGTCTTCCTGAACATAAAATCCTCCAGGGATAGGACGACTGCCGCGGCCCCGCATGGGCCACGGCACTGCGGCCACAATAGCCAGCCCCGAAGACACCCTTGTGACAGAACTGTTAAAGTTCCGTGACAGAGACTCCGGAGCCGCCTGATCCCTGTTCAGCGCAAGGCGCTGATATTTCCCGCGTAATCGCCGCTCTTGAACACCGCACGGCTTGCGTGCCGCGCCCCGTCCCGGGGCCGCTCAAGGCCTTAGCGGGCTAACGCAGCGCTCGGATGTTGCCGGCGTAATCGCCGCTCTTGAACACCGCACGGCTTGCGTGCCGCGCCCCGTCCCGGGGCCGCTCAAGCGCCGCGCGGGCTAACGCAGCGCTCGGATGTTGCCGGCGTAATCGCCGCTCTTGAACACCGCGCTGCCGGCCACCAGCACGTCGGCGCCGGCGGCGGTCAGGGATTGGGCGATGCCGGGCACCACGCCGCCGTCCACCTCGATCTCGATGGGCCGGTCGCCGATCAGGCTCTTGATGCGCTTCACCTTGTCCAGGGCGGCGGGGATGAAGCTCTGGCCGCCGAAGCCGGGATTGACCGACATCACCAGGACCAGATCCAGCTTATCGAGCACATAGTCCAGCACGCTTTCCGGCGTGGCCGGATTGAGCGACAACCCGGCTTTGCAGCCCAGGCTTTTGATCAGTTGCAGGCTGCGGTCGAGATGCTTGCCGGCCTCGGCATGAATGGTGACGATATCGCTGCCCGCCTTGACGAAGGCCTCGATATAGGGATCTACCGGATCGATCATCAGATGGGTGTCGAACACTTTGGCGCTGTGCGGGCGCAGCGCCTTGACCACCATGGGGCCGATGGTGAGGTTGGGCACGAAATGCCCGTCCATGACGTCGATATGCACATAATCGCAGCCGGCGGCGTCGATGGCGCGCACCTCTTCCCCCAGGCGGGCGAAATCGGCGGAGAGGATGGAGGGGGCGATTTTCACGGTCATCGGGGGCCTCTGAAACGGGAAGGCCGCCTTCCCGTTCACGGGGAAGGCGGCCGAAGTAAGGCGGAAACGCTCAGGCCAGCCGGGGATCGAGGCTGCCGTCCTTGTAGCGCTTGGCCATTTCGGTCAAGGGCTGCACCTTGATCTTGCCGGCCTGGCCGGCGGCGCCGAACTGTTCGTAGCGGGTGGCGCACAGCTTGGTCATGGCCGCCACCGCCGGCTTCAGATAGCTGCGCGGATCGAACTCGGCGGGCTTCTCGGTCAGCACCTTGCGGATCTGGCCGGTGATGGCCATGCGGCAATCGGTGTCGATGTTGATCTTGCGCACGCCGTGCTTGATGCCTTCCTGGATTTCCTCCACCGGCACCCCGAAGGTCTGCGGCATCTGGCCGCCATACTGGTTGATGATGTCCTGCAGATCCTGCGGCACCGAGGAGGAGCCGTGCATCACCAGATGCAGGTTGGGCATGCGCTTGTTGATCTCCTTGACCACATGCATGGCCAGGATGTCGCCGGTGGGCTTGCGGCTGAACTTGTAGGCGCCGTGGCTGGTGCCCATGGCGATGGCCAGGGCGTCCACCTTGGTGGCCTTGACGAACTCCACCGCCTGATCGGGATCGGTCAGGAGCTGCGAATGATCGAGGGTGCCCTCGAAGCCGTGGCCGTCCTCCTTGTCGCCCTTGCCGGTTTCCAGCGAGCCCAGCACGCCGAGTTCGCCCTCCACCGAGACGCCCACCATGTGGGAGATCTCCACCACCTTGGCGGTGACGGCCACATTATAGGCCCAGTCGCCGGGGGTTTTGCCGTCGGCATGCAGCGAGCCGTCCATCATCACCGAGGAGAAACCGGCGGTCACCGCCGACAGGCAGGTTTCCGGGCTGTTGCCGTGATCCTGATGCATACACACCGGAATATGGGGATAAAGCTCGACGGCGGCCTGGATCAGGTGCTTCAGCACCAGATCGTTGGCATAGGCGCGGGCGCCGCGGCTGGCCTGCAGGATCACCGGGCTGTCGGTCTGATCGGCCGCCGCCATCACCGCCAACATCTGTTCCATGTTGTTGATGTTGAAGGCGGGCAGGCCGTATCCGAACTCGGCGGCATGATCCAGCAGTTGGCGCAGGGAAATCAAAGCCATTGGTGTTCACTCCCTTGTCGTTAGCGGCCCAGGCGGGCCACGGCGTTTTCCACCACGGCGTCCACCGTGATGTTGAAGAAGCGATAAAGCTGGTCGGCGGGAGCCGAGGCGCCGAAACTGGTCATGCCGACCACCGCGCCCTGATCGCCCACATAGCGGTCCCATCCGAAGGTGCTGCCCGCCTCCACGGCGATGCGCACGCCCGCGCCCAGCACCGTCTTACGATACGCCTCCGGCTGGCGGTCGAACAACTCCCAACAGGGCATGGAGACCACGGCGGCGGCGATGCCCTTGGCAGCCAGGGCCTTGCGCGCCTCCATGGCCAGGGCCACCTCGGTGCCGGTGGCCAGCAAGGTCACCTGGCGGGCCCCTTCGGCCTCGGCCAGCACATAGGCGCCCTTGGCCGAGAGGTTTTCCGCAACCGCGGCGGTGCGCAGGGTGGGCACGTTCTGGCGCGACAGGGCGAAGGCCGCCGGCCCCGTGGCGTTTTCCAGGGCGGCCTCGTAGCATTCGGCGGTTTCCACGGCGTCGCAGGGGCGCATCACCAGCACATTGGGCATGGCCCGGAGCGAGGCCAGATGCTCCACCGGCTGATGGGTGGGGCCGTCTTCCCCAAGACCGATGGAATCGTGGGTCAGCACATAGAGCACCCGCTGCCCCATCAGCGCCGACATGCGCAGGGCCGGCCGCAGATAGTCGGAGAACACGAAGAAGGTGCCGCCGTAGGGGATCATGCCGCCATGCAGGGCCAGCCCGTTCATGATGGCGCCCATGCCATGCTCGCGCACGCCGTAATGGATGTAATTGCCCGAGACGTCGTCGGGGGTGATGGACTTCGACAGCTTGGTGTTGGTGAGGTTGGAATGGGTGAGGTCGGCCGAGCCGCCCACCAGTTCCGGCACCGCTTCGGCCAAAACATTCAGCACGTCCTGGCTGGCCTTGCGGGTGGCCAGGCTGGGGGTTTCGGCGGCGATCTTCGCCTTGAAGGCGGCCAGGGCCCCGGCCAGGGCGGACGGCAGGCGGCCGTCCAGGATGCGCCGGATCTCGTCCTGCCCGGCATGGACGGCCAGACGGCCCTCCCAGGCGGCGCGGACGGCGGCGCCGCGGCCCATGGCGGCGCGCCAGGCGCCGAGCACGGCCTCCGGCACCTCGAAGGGGGCATGGGGCCAGTTCAGCTTTTCGCGCATGGCCTTCAGATCGTCGGCGCCCAGGGGGGCGCCGTGCACCTTCTCGGTGCCGGCCTTGGCCGAGCCGAAGCCGATGGTGGTGCGGCAGGCGATCATGGTGGGCTTGTCGGAGGCCCGCGCCGTTTCGATGGCCTTGGCCACCGCTTCCGGATCATGGCCGTCCACCGCCAGGGTGTTCCAGCCCGCCGCCTGGAAGCGCAGATGCTGGTTCTCGCTGGTGGAGAGCGCGGTGTCGCCGTCGATGCAGATATGGTTGTCGTCCCACAGCACGATCAGCTTGGAAAGCTTCCAGTGCCCGGCCAGGGAAATGGCCTCCTGCGAGATGCCTTCCATCAGGCAGCCGTCACCGGCGATGACGTAGGTGTAGTGATCGCACAGATCCCGGCCCCAGCGCGCCGCCATCATGCGCTCGGCCAGGGCGAAGCCCACGGCGTTGGTGATGCCCTGGCCCAGCGGCCCGGTGGTGGTGTCGGCGATGGCGATATGGCCGAACTCGGGGTGCCCGGCGGTGCGCGCCCCCATCTGGCGGAAAGACTTGATCTGTTCGATGTCGCAGTCGGCGAAGCCCGAGAGATAGGCCAGGGCGTACAGCAGCATGGAGCCGTGACCGGCCGACAGCACGAAACGGTCGCGGTCGAACCAGCGCGGCGCGGCGGGATCGATCTTCAGGAAGCGGGTGAACAGCACCGTCGCCACGTCGGCCATGCCCAACGGCATGCCGGGATGCCCCGACTTGGCTTTTTCCACCGCATCGGCGGCCAGAAAGCGGATGGCATTGGCCATGTCCTGATGGCTGGCGCTCTGGTTCGTCATCGAAAATCCTCGTCTTCGGTCAGGGTGGGCCGGGAGCAGCCCGCATTGCGAGGCTTGTGGTCCAAAACCGCCGGAATTTCAAGCGGGACCTGCCGCAGGAAAGCCATGCCTAAAGGCTTTCCTGGCTGCGCAGGTAGAAGGCCACGGCCTGGGCGCGATTGCTAACCCCCAGCTTTTCATAAAGATTTTTCAGGTGAAACTTGACGGTATTGAGCGAAATTCCGGCTTTTTCCGCCATCTGCTGATTGGTCATGCCGCCCGAGAGCGACACCAGCAGTTCACGCTCGCGCGGGGTCAGATTGCCCAACGGGTCGGAGACCAGGCGCGTTACGTCGATGAAGGGAAAGATCATCCGCCCCTCGGCCACCCCCACCACCGTTTCCAGCAGGCGGGCGGGCGGCTCGTTCTTGGAACAGAAGGCCGCCGCCCCCAGGGCCAGGGCCAGGCGCGGCACGTCGGCATTGGAACTGCCGGTATAGACCACGATGCGCGGCGACCGGCTTTGGTGGCGCAGGGACTGCAAAATGCCGCGCCCGTCGATCACCGGCAGTTCCCAGCCGATCACCCCCACATCGCAGGGCAGGCGCGTTAGCGCCGCCAGGAAGCGTTCGCCGTCTCCCGCCATGCCCACCACGTTGAATCTGCCGTCGCCAACGAACAGCCTTTGCAAGGACGTTTGCAAAAGCGGGTTCTTTTCGGCCATGACGACATTGATAGGACGTCTGCCCACCATGTCTTTGTTATTCCTTGGAGCCTCCCGGATCTGAGAAAAATATCTCATTCGCGCGGCAAGGCAATGGCCGAATATGAGTGTTCCCCCATGGAAGAGGTTTATCCTCCGTCCGGATGAGACGCCTCCGCCAGCATCCGGTCGATTTCGAAGGCGGGCACCGGCGGACTGAGGAGATAGCCCTGCATCTCGTCGCAGCCGAGCTCGCGCAGCAATTGCCGCTGCTCCTCGGTTTCCACCCCCTCGGCCACGATGCGGCGGCGCAGGGAATGGCCCATCTGGATGATGGTGCGCACGATTTCCAGATCGTCGGTATCGTAGGCGATATCGTTGATGAAGGAGCGGTCGATCTTGATGGTGTCGAGGGGGAAGCGCTTCAGGTAGCTCAAGGAGGAATAGCCGGTGCCGAAATCGTCCATGGCCAGGGAAATGCCCATGTCGGTGAAGCGGCGCAGCAGGGCCACGGCGTTTTCCGAATCCTTCATGATCATGGATTCGGTAATTTCCAGCTCCAACCCCTCGGCACCGACGCCGGTGCGTTCCAGAATGCCCCGCACCACCTCGTCGAGATTGCTCTGGCGCAGCTGTCGCACCGACAGATTGACGGCGATGCGCATCTCGGGATGACCGGCATTGCACCATTCGCGGTACTGGCGGCAGGCGGTTTCCAGCGCCCATTCCCCCACCTGGCCGATCAGCCCGGTTTCCTCCATCACCGGAATGAATTTCACCGGCGACACCATGCCCATGTCGGCGCTGCGCCAGCGCAGCAGCGCTTCCACCCCGGTGAACCGGCCGCTGGCCAGATCGCATTTCGGCTGGTAATAGAGCATGAACTCGTCCCGTTCCATGCCCTTGGACAGGCCGTTCTTGATGATCATGCGCTCCGAAACCTGGGCATTGAGCTCGGCGGTGAAGAACTGGTAGTTGGCCTTGCCCTGCTCCTTGGCCCGGTACATGGCGGCATCGGCGTTGCGCAGCAGGGTGGCGGAATCGCCGGCGTCGTCGGGATAGGTGGAAATGCCGATGGAGCCCGAGACGAAAGCCTCGTGATGATCGAGATGGAAGGGCGCCTCCAGCACCGAAAGGATGCGCTGCGCCACCATGGGGGCGTTCCGCACATCGCCGAGATTGGGCATGATGATGGTGAATTCGTCGCCGCCCAGGCGGGCCACGGTATCCCCCTGGCGCACGCAGGTCAGCAGCCGCTTCGAGGCTTCCACCAGCAGATCGTCGCCCTTGTCGTGGCCCAGGGTGTCGTTGACCAGCTTGAAACCGTCGAGATCGATGAACATCAGCCCCACCCGCTGCTCCAGGCGGCGGGCCTGGGTGATGGACTGGGTCAGGCGGTCCATGAACAGGGCGCGGTTGGGCAGGCCGGTCAGGGCGTCGTAATTGGCCTGATAGCGGATGCGCTCCTCGTCCAGCTTGCGCTGGGTGATATCGGAAAACACCACGATGTAGCGCACCACCCGCTGCAGCTGATCGGTCACGGCGGTGATGGACAGGCGCTCGGCATATTCGTCGCCGCTCTTGCGCAGGCTCCACTGCTCGTGATCCCAGCGCCCGGTATGGGCGATGGCGGCGCGGATCTCCTCCTTCAAGGTGGGATGGCGGCCATCGGCCAGGAAGCGGGGCGGCTGCCCCATCATTTCCTCCAGCGTGTAGCCGGTGATGGTGGTGAAGGCCGGATTGGCGGTGGTGATGTTGAAGGCGGAATCCAGCACGATGATGGCTTCCGCCGTGGTTTCGAACACCGCCGAGGCCAGGCGCAGCTTCTCGTCGGTCTGGCGTCGCTCGGTCACATCGTGGAACACCATCACCGCGCCGACGCGCACCCCCTCCTCCTCGATGGGCGAAAGGGCGAACTCGATGGGAAAGCGGCCGCCGTCCCGGCGCAGCAACATGAAATCCACCATGTCCGACATGGGCGCCGGGGTCATCAGCGAACTGGGGGCCGGCTGGGCCGGATCATGCCCGCCCAGCGGCAGATAGCTCAGGAGATCCTCGGCCTTGCGGCCGCTCAGCTCCTGCACGCTCCAGCCGGTCATGGCCGCCGCCGCCGGGTTGGCGAAGATGATGACATTGCTCTCGTCCAGCCCGAGGATGCCCTCGCTGGCGGAATTGAGGATCTGCTCGTTCTGGCGCGACAGATGATGCAACTCCAGGGTGCGCTCCTCGACCCGGCGCTCCAGTTCGGCCCGGGCCTCGGCCACCGCCCGCTCGGCCTGCTTGCGTCCGGTGATGTCGCGCACCACGCCGATGAACAGGCGGTGATGGCCGCGCCGCAGCTCGGTGACGCTGAGATCCACCGGGAACACCGTGCCGTCCTTGCGCAAGGCCACCGCCTCGCGGCCCACCCCCAGGATGCGGCTGACCCCGGTGGCGATATAATCGGCGATATAACGGTCGTGCACCTCGGCGTAGGGCGAAGGCATCAGCATGGAGAGGTTGTTGCCCACCACCTCGCGGGCGGCATAACCGAAAATCACCTCGGCGGCATGGTTGAAGCTGAGAATGCGCCCGGTCTCGTCGGCGGAGATGATGGCGTCGCCCACGGTGTCGAGGATGCCCTGCAGGCGCTCCTCGCGGTCGTGCAGGGCCGCCAGGCCCTTGCGGGCCTCGGTAACGTCGCGGATCTCCACCATGAAGCTGTTGAATTCCAGCGGCCCGAAACGCCGCGCCACGATTTCCGCGTCGACGATGCGGCCCGACCACGACACCACCTTGAACGGCACCGGCTCGGCCTCGACCGCCAGGGTGGACAGGCCGCCCAGCAGCACCTCGATATAATCGCGGTGCGCGAATTCCACCAGGGAATGTCCGGTCAGGTCCTCGGCCGAGGGCGCCCCCAGAAGCCGCGCCCCGGCGGCATTGATGAAGGCGATGCGGTCGCCCTGGCAGATGCACATGCAGTCATGGGCCAAAGCCACCATATGACGGTAGATCTCCGCGCCGTCGGGCGGACCGCCATCGGATGGGGGAGGTTTCAGACCGTGCTCGGAACCCATGATCACTACTCACAAGAGAGTCTGGCGGCGCGGCCGGTCGACAGCGGTCCCGTTCCAGACGTTTCCCACTCTAGAGCGCGCGCCCTCAAATGTGAACCCATGGCGACTCGACCGTCACGGCAAAGCGGGAAGCGTGCCGGATGGCGGGACGGAGTCTACGGTGCGGAAATGATAAAGAGGGGGAGGATCAGTAGTGACCGGCGCCGAAACGGCGGGCCAGAGCCTGATCATCGGACTCCGTCTGCGTTTGCGGAGCAGCGTCGGCCGCGCTTTTGTCCCCGGCCAGTTTGTCGGCCACACCCGGATGGCGGCCGGCGCCGATTTCCGGTTTGGCCGGAAGATGGGCCATGGCCACCAACTGCGCCGCCATATGCCGCGACAGCGCGGGTTTGGCCGGGGGCACCGGCGGCACGGCCACGGTGGCCAGTTCGCGGGCATGATGGCGCGGGTGGCGCTCGTGACGCGCCACCACGGGGTGGGCGTGACGGTGACGGGCGGCATGCGCCTCGGCCTTTGCCGGGGCCTCATCGGCCTCGAGCTCCGAATCGGCGTTCAGGCCGTGCGGCAGATCGGAAACGAAACTGGCCTGCTGATAGCGGGCGCCCTGGCTGCCGGGGGCGTAGATAAAGCCGTAGGTGGGATAAACCCGGGTGCCGTAGCCGTCGGTGCGGCGGTTCCACACCCGCACCTCGGTCCAATCGTTGCCGGGGGAGATGTCCACCACCGCCATGCCCTTGGCGATCTTGCCGCGCCCGCCCATGCGGCGCGAGCCCCAATTGGCGTGATCCACCAGCACTTCGCGGGAATTGATGATATCGGTCACCACCGCCACATGGCCGCGGCGCATGGAGCCGTGGCGCTTGAACACCACCACGGCGCCCAGGCGCGGGCTGTGGCCGCGATCATAAACGCCGGCAGCGGAACTCCACCAGGTCCAGGCATCGCCGCGCAGGCTGATGCCCGAGGCTTCGCGGGCGTAGGGAACACATTGCAGCGCCATCGCAGGCGCGGCGGCGGCCAGAACCGCGCCAAACGCCAGGACTGTGATGATTCGGCTGCGCACTGCCACCCGTACATCCCCCAAATTCGTTAACCTTATTCGTAAAGATGATTGTGCTGATCCGAATTGCCGATGGCAAGAATTGATTCACAGCCTGGTGAAAAAAATACCCCGTCGCGATCCCGCTGTCAGTCTCCCCCACGAGCGGGTGAGGGTGACAGTGGCGGAAAACACCTTTAGAATACATGAATGCGCGCAATGTTCAGAGTCACTCTCACACTCATCGCCTTTCTGCTGCTGACGTCACGGCCTGCACTGGCCCAGTTCGACAGCGGCGTCTCGGCATTGCGGAGCGGCGACTATGCCGCCGCCCAGAAGTTCTGGCAGGGTTGCCCCGAGGACGGCCGCTGCCTTTATTCCCTGGGCTATCTCGCCCAGTTCGGCCTGGGCCGCCCCGCCGATCTTTCGGCGGCCAAGGGCTTTTACGGCAAGGCGGCGGCCAAGAACAACGGCGACGCCCTTTATGCCCTGGGCCAGTTCGCCGAGGCGGGCAGAACGGAAGCGAAAAATCTGGCAACGGCTCTGCAGGACTACCGCGCCGCCGCCGCCACCGGTACCTGCCCCGATGCCGAATATGCCGTGGGCCGGATGATCCTGCAGGGGCGCGGCACCGCCCGCGATCCGGTGGAAGCGTTGAAATGGCTGCGCCTCGCCGCCGGCCACCATCAGGTGGCGGCGGAATATACCCTGGGCGAAGCCTATGAATCCGGCTGGGGCGTGCCGAGTAACCGGATGGAGGCCTATTACTGGTATCGCCGCTCCCAGGAGGGCGATCCCGTGGCCCTGGCCGACGAGGATCTGGAATTCCAACCCGCCATCGCCCTCAAGCTGCTGCGCCGTCATCTGACCGCCGCCCAGATCCGCCATGTGGAAGAACGTCTGGCGCGGGAAAAGCGCTGACGGGCGGACGGGTCCAGGCGAGATCCGCCTTCCGGCGGAACGGGGATCGGACTATCCTGGTGTCCGTCGGAGGCAGACGGGTCGCATGCCAGGCCTGACGCCCGCCCCCCCAAAAAAGCCGATGCCGGTCGCACGCTCGCGCGGGGTATCCGCAGCCGGGAGCATCCCGCTTCCGTCTCTGACGCGACCTTCGTTTCCGCACCCTGTCAGGAGGGACCGATGCCGCTCTACGAGATGCGCAAGTTTGTGGCTCCGGAGTTCATCTTCGGTGTCGGCTCCCGTCACCGCGTCGGCCACTACGCCCGGCTTCTCAGCGCCCGCCGGGTTTTGATCGTCAGCGATCCCGGCGTCATCGCCGCCGGATGGCTGAAGGATGTTCAAAACGATCTGACGGCGTCGGGCATCGAATACGCCCTGTTCCACGATGTGACCCCCAATCCCAAGGACCACGAGGTGATGGCCGGCGCCGCCGTCTACGCCGCGCAAGACTGCGACGTGATCGTCGCCCTGGGCGGCGGCAGCGTCATCGATTGCGCCAAGGCCATCGGCATCGTGCACACCAACCGCAAGGACGTGGCCTGCTTCGAAGGCGTGGATCAGGTGGACGTGCCCGGTCCGCCCCTGATCTCCATTCCCACCACGGCGGGGACCGCGGCCGACATCTCGCAGTTCTGCATCATCGTCAACACGGCCGAACGCTACAAGATGGCCATCATCAGCAAGACCATGGTGCCCGATATCGCCCTGATCGACCCCGAGACGACGCTGACCATGCCGCCCTATCTGACGGCGTGCACCGGGCTTGACGCGTTGACCCATGCCATCGAGGCCTATGTCTCCACCGCCAATTCGCCGATCGCCGATGTGCACGCCCTGGCCGCCGTCGGCCTGGTGACCCGCCATCTCCGCGATGCCGTCGCCAGGCCGGATGTCCTGGCCGCGCGCGAGAACATGCTGCTGGCCAGCCTGCAGGCCGGCCTCGCCTTTTCCAATGCCAGCCTTGGCGCCGTGCATGCCATGGCCCATTCGGTCGGCGGTTATCTCGACCTGCCGCACGGTGAATGCAACGCCCTGCTGCTGGCGCCCGTCCTCGACTTCAACATGAAGGAGGCCGCCGACCGTTACACCAGAATCGGCGAGGCCATGGGCCTGGATCTGCAGGGCCGCAGCGAACGGCAGCGGCGGCTTGCCATCATCGACGCCATCGACCGCCTGCGCCAGGACGTCGGCGTCCGCAACGGCCTGTCCGGTCGCGGCGTGACCGGGGGCGACGTCTCGCCCCTGACGAAGCACGCCATTGCCGACGCCTGCCTGGTCACCAATCCCCGGCGGGCCTCGGCCGCCGACATCAAGGCGATTTTCAGCGATGCCCTCTGACGATGATAAGGAATGGCGCGAGCGCCGCGACCGCATCATCGGTCTGGGAGAGCGGTCGTTCCGCAAGAACTATTATCCGCAGCTGCGCTTCAGCACCGAGCGACTGGAGCGTTTCCGCACGCTGCTGGACGAAACCGAGGATTTCGTCGTCATGCTGTCCCTGGACAGTTGCCAGGTGATCGACGCCAACGCCGCCCTGGGCCGCCATCTTGGCCTTCCCGTCGAGTCCCTGGTGGGCCGGCCGTTCCCGTCGCTCGGATTCGACGGCACCGACCGGATCCTGGCTCTGCTGCGTCAGGATGCCGCCGCGCCGCCCGACGCCGCCGCGCCGCCCAGCCATACCCTGGTGGTGCCGTTCGGCGGCGGAAAGCGATGGCTCGAACTGACCTTCCGCGTCGCCCGCCGCGACAATGGCGTGTTCGGGGTGCTGCTGGGACGCGACATCAGCGAACGCATCGAGGCCGAGGCGAACGTGCGGGACGCCAATCTCCGCCTGGATACGATCCTCAACAACTCCAGCGTCGGCATCTCTTTCGTCAAACATCGAAAGCAGATCTGGAGCAATGCCGCCGTTGAAGAGATTTTCGGCTTCACCCCCGCCGAAATGACCGGACACAGCACCCGCAAATACTATCCCTCGCGCGAGGCGTTCGAGACGTTCGGACGGGAAGCCTACCCCGTGCTCTCCACCGGTCAGCGCTTCGTCAGCGAACGGCAGATGTGCCGGAAGGACGGCACCCTGATCTGGGTCCATCTCTCGGGACAGGCCGTTGATCCCGGCGACGAGGAAAAAGGCAGCATCTGGGTCTTTCAAGACATCACCGAGCGCTATCGCGCCGAACAGGAGATCCGAACCCTCAACGCCGAGCTGGAACATCGCGTCCGGCAGCGCACGGCGGAATTGGCCGCGGCCCGCGACGCGGCCGAGGCGGCCAATAACGCCAAAAGCGTTTTCCTCGCCAACATGAGCCACGAACTGCGCACCCCCCTCAACGCCATTCTGGGCTTCAGCGATCTGATGCGGCGCGAAGCCGACATCACCAAAGGCCAGAAAGAGAAGCTCGAGATCATCAACCGCAGCGGCGAGCATCTCCTGTCTCTGATCAACGACGTGCTGGAAATGGCCAAGATCGAGGCGGGACGGCTGCAACTGGATCATAGCCCCCTCGACCTTGGCGCCTTGGTGCGCGACGTCGCCGACATGATGCGGTTGCGCGCCGAAAAAAAGGGACTGGCGCTACGCATCGATCAGTCATCCGGCTTTCCCCGTTTCATCGTCGGGGACGAGGCCCGGTTGCGTCAGATCCTGGTCAATCTTGTCGGCAACGCGGTAAAATTCACCGAGCGGGGCGGCGTGACCCTGCGGCTGGGAACACACCGGAACGACCCCCAATATCTGCTTCTGGACGTCGAGGATAGCGGCGTGGGCATCGCGCCCGAGGATCAGGCGCGGCTGTTCCAGCCCTTCGTGCAATTGGCCGGGCCCGGAGCCCGCGAAGGCACGGGGCTGGGGCTGGCCATCACCCGGCAGGTCGTGGAGGTGATGGGAGGGCGCGTCAGCGTGACCAGCGTTCCCGGCAAGGGATCGATCTTCCGCGTTTCCCTGCCGCTCGAACGCGCCGACGCCGCGCTCGCCACGAAAGCGCCCGGCGCCGTGCCGGCCGAGGAGATTTGCGGCCTGGCTCCCGGCCAACCGGCCTTCCGCATCCTCATTGCCGAGGATCAGCGCGAAAATCAGATCCTGCTGCTCAAACTGATGGCGGAGATCGGGCTCGCCGCCAGAATAGCGGCGAACGGCGAAGCCTGCGTCGCCCTCTTCCAGGAATGGCGTCCGCATCTGATCTGGATGGACCGGCGCATGCCGGTGATGGACGGCATCGAGGCGACCCGCCGCATCCGCGCCCTGCCCGGCGGACGGGAGGTGAAGATCGTGGCGGTCACCGCATCCGCCTTCGAAGAGCAGCGCCAGGAACTCCGGGATGCCGGGATGGACGATTTCATCCGAAAGCCGTACCACACTTATGAAATCTACGACTGCCTGGCGAACCATCTGGGCCTGCGGTACGCCTATCGCACCCCCGCCCCGGCGGCACCGCCGCCGTCGGCCCTGACGCCGTCGGCCCTGGCCGCGCTGACGCCCCCCGTGCGCGCGGACCTCAAAGCCGCCCTGGAAAGCCTGGACAGCCGCGGCATCGCCGCGGCCATCGACAGGATCCGGGCCCACGACGACGGCCTCGCCGACACATTGGCGCGATTGAGCGCCGAGTACGACTATCCGGCGATCCTGACCTGGCTTGGAACGGAAACGACGGACCGCGGCGCGTAAGACCAAATCCTGTTGATCGGACCCGATCACCGGAGCCCCTCACGCGGCGGGCGGGGTCTTCCAGACCCCTTGCCTAACGCGGCATCAGCCGCGCGTCGCCTTGCTCCTCACCGGCGTCGCGATGAGCCAAGCTCACCGCGACTTGGGGCGTTCACATCCAGGGCTTCACATTCCAGATTTCGGCGGCGTATTCGCGCACCGTGCGGTCCGACGAGAACTTGCCCATGCGCGCCACGTTGAGGATGGCGCGGCGGGTCCATTCCTCGGGATCGCGGTAGAGGTCGTCCACCCGTTCCTGGGTATCGATATAGGCGGCGTAATCGGCGGTGAGCAGGTAGTAGTCGCCATGGGTGGTCAAAAGATCGACGATGGGGCGGAAGCGCTCGGGTTCGCCGGGCGAGAAATAGCCGTTGCCGATCATCTCCAGCACCTGGGCCAGTTCGGGATGGGCGTCGATGGCCTGGCGGGGATCGTACCCGTCGCGGCGGATCTTGCCCACCTCCTGCGCGGTGAGGCCGAACAGGAACATGTTGTCCTCGCCCACCTCCTCGCAGATTTCCACATTGGCGCCGTCCCAGGTGCCGATGGTCAGGGCGCCGTTCAGGGCCAGCTTCATGTTGCCGGTGCCCGAGGCCTCGGTGCCCGCCGTGCTGATCTGCTCCGACAGATCGGCGCCGGGAATGATCAGCTCGGCGGTGGAAACGTTGTAATTGGGCACGAACACCACCTTCAGGCGGTCGCCCACCAAGGGGTCGTGGTTGACCACGTCGGCCACGTCGTTGATCAGCTTCAGGATCAGCTTGGCCATGGCGTAGCCCGGCGCCGCCTTGCCGGCGAAGAACACCGTGCGCGGCACCATGTCGAGGGTGGGATTGGCGCGGATGCGGTTGTAGCGGGTGATGATGTGCAGCACGTTCAAAAGCTGGCGCTTGTATTCGTGCATGCGCTTGACCATGACGTCGAACAGCGAATCGAGGCCGCCGGTCACGCCCAGACGCTGTTCCACCACCTGGGCCAGCCGCAGCTTGTTGGCCCGCTTGGCGGCGGCGAAGGCGGCGCGGAACCCGGCATCCTCGGCCAGGGGCGCCAGCTCCGACAGCTGATCAAGATGGCTGATCCAGCCGTCGCCGATCTGCGCGGTGATCAGGCCGGCCAGGGCGGGATTGGCCGCCAGCAGCCAGCGGCGCGGGGTGATGCCGTTGGTCTTGCAGGTGATCTTGCCGGGCTGGAAGCGCTCGAAATCGGAAAAGATGGTGCTTTTCATCAGGTCGGTATGGATTTCCGCCACGCCGTTGACCTTGTGCGAGCCGACGATGGAAAGATTGGCCATGCGCACCCGGCGTTCGCCGCTCTCGTCGATCAGCGACATGCGGCGCAACACCTCGTTGTCGCCGGGCCAGCGGTAGCGCACGGCGTTCAGGAAGCGCTGGTTGATCTCGTAGACGATTTCCAGATGGCGCGGCAGCAGGCGTTCGAACAGATCCACCGGCCAGGTTTCCAGCGCCTCCGACATCAGGGTGTGGTTGGTGTAGGCGCAGGTCTTGACGGTGATGTTCCAGGCGCGGTCCCAGTCCAGATGATAGTCGTCCAGCAGCACCCGCATCAGCTCGGCCACGGTCATGGCCGGGTGGGTATCGTTCAACTGGATGGCCACATAATCGGGCATCAGGTCGAAATTGCTGTGCCCCTTGCGGAAACGGGCGATGATGTCCTGCAACGAGGCGCAGACAAAGAAATATTCCTGGCGGAAACGCAGTTCCTTGCCGCTGATGGTGGAATCCGAGGGGTAGAGCACCTTGGAGAGGTTCTCGGTGTCGTTCTTGTCGCGCACCGCCTCGATATAGTTGCCCTGATTGAAGTAGCGCAGATTGAATTCCCGCGTCGACTTCGCCGCCCACAGGCGCAGATTGTTCACCGACTGGGCGCCGTAGCCCGGTACCGGAATGTCGAAGGCCATGGCCATCACTTCCTCGGCGTCGATCCACTGATGACACCAGCGGCCCTCGCCGTCGCGGTAGCGCACCACGCGGCCGCCGAAGCGCACCGGATAGATGACGCCGGGACGCTGAAACTCCCAGGGATTGCCGTAGCGCAGCCAGTTTTCCGGGCTTTCCACCTGCCAGCCCTGTTCCACATGCTGGGTGAACATGCCGAATTCGTAGCGGATGCCGTAGCCGAAGCCGGGCATGGCCAGGGTGGCCAGGCTGTCGATCAGGCAGGCGGCCAGACGGCCGAGGCCGCCATTGCCCAGGGCCGGTTCCACCTCCCAGCTTTGCAACTCCTCCAGATCGTAGCCGAGATCGGCCACCGCCTCCTTGAAGGGCTCATAAATGTCGAGATTGATCATGGCGTTGGTCAGCGCCCGGCCGATGAGGAACTCCATCGACAGGTAATAGACGCGCTTGACGTCGTTATCGTAATAGCCGCGCATGGTTTCCATCCAGCGGGCGATCAGCCGGTCGCGCACCGTGAAGGCCGCCGCCAGGAACCAATCGCGCGAGGTGGCCAGCAGCGCATCCTTGCCCACCGAATAGAGCAGATGATCCATCAGGCTCTGCTTGATGCCGGCGGCATCATTGGCCTCGGCCCGCGTCGCCGGTGCCGACGTCTGTTCGCTTTTCGCCATGACCCTGCTCAGCCCCTTTCGCGGATTGATGCCATCGGCCCGACTCGACCTCTTTGCCGCAGTGCCGTCAAGACCAAACTGCGCCGGACGGAAAAGCCCCTGCCTGATTTAATGATTTCCTCATATCGGCAGACCCTTGGCAGCGCCCGATCTTCCGGCCTATGCTGGCCGATCATGATCGGTGTTTTCGATTCGGGCCATGGCGGCCTGACCATTCTCCAGTCCCTCACCCGCCGGCTGCCCGCGCGGGATTTTCTCTATCTGGGCGATCACGGCCACGCGCCTTACGGCGACCGCGACGCCGAGGAGATCTACCAGCTCACCATCGCCGCCGTGGAACGCCTGTTCGGCCGGGGCTGCCGGCTGGTGATCCTGGCCTGCAACACCGCCGCCGTGGCCCTGCGCCGCCTGCAGCAGACCTGGCTGCCGCATCATTACCCGCAGCACCGCGTGCTGGGGGTGCTGGTGCCCATGGTGGAGGAGGTCACCGGCATGCCCTGGCTGGCCGATCCCGCCACCACGCCCTATGCCGGCAGCGCCCGCAGCATCGCCGTGTTCGCCACCCGCCGCACCGTGGACAGCCGCATGTATGCCCAGGAGATCGGCAAGCGGGCGCCGGGGGTGCGGGTGCTGGAGCAGCCCTGCCCCAAGCTGGCCGCCCTCATCGAACAGGGCGCGCCCCGCCCCGAGTGGGATCATTTCATCCGCCGCTATGTGGCCGAGATGCTGGCGGCCAACGGCGGCCGTCCGCCCGACGCCGCCCTGCTGGGCTGCACCCATTACCCCCTGGCCGAGGATCTGTTCCGCGCCGCCCTGCCGCCCGGCGTGCGCCTTTTGTCCCAGCCCGCCCCCACCGCCGACAGTCTGGCCGCCTATCTCGAACGCCATCCCGAACTGGACCGCCCCGGCGGCGGCGGCGTCACCTTCCTCACCAGCGGCGAACCGCAGCGGGTGGGCGCCATGGCCAGTGCCTTCTACGGCGCTCCCACCCGTTTCATCGGGATCTAGGGCGCCGAGCGTTACATGTGACGCTCGGCGCGACCCGCGGCCATTGAGGCCGCGGCCAAGCAACCCGGAGGGGGACAGATCTAAGACCCAAGACTTTCCGCCAGGGCCCGCATGGCCTTGTCGGCCAGCATGGCGCCGGTCTCGTCGGGATAGCGCCGCCGCCAGTTGGGATGCTGGGTGGTGGTGCCGGGCAGGTTCATCTGAAGGGACAGTCCCAGCACATCCTCCATCTGCGCCATCAGGAGGCGCGACGGCGCCCGGCGCAGATAAGCGTAAAGCGCCGCCGCCAGGGCGCGGGCCTCTGCCTCGGACAGCGCCGGCCCCTGCGGGAAGGTTTTCGGCAGCAGCCCCGCCGCCACCAGGGCGGCGCGCAGGGCGGCGCGGTCGGCCTCGCGGCCCTGGCGTTCCCCCAGGCTCATGGCCGGATCGGGATAAAGCGCCAGCTGTTCCCGGGCCGCAAGATCGATGCCCGTCCACCAGCCGGCCAGGCTGGGCAGATCGTGGGTGCCCACCGCCAGCAGGGCGTCGCGGGTCAGATCCTCCGGCGCCTTGTAGGCGCCGTCGGCGGTTTTCTCGAACACCATCAGCCGGTAGCCCAAGAGGCCGTGCGCCGCCATGCGCTCGCGGAAGCCCTCGGGCACCGTGCCCAGATCCTCGCCGATCACCAGGCAGCGGCGGCGCTGGCTGACCAGGGCCATCAGCCCGAACAGATCCTCGGCCGGCATGCGCACATAGGCGCCCTGATCGGCCTTCGCCCCGCGCGGCACCCAATAGAGCCGCTGCAGGCACATGGCGTGATCCAGGCGCATGGCCCCGGCATGGGTCATGTTGGCCTCCAGCACCGCCAGCAGCGGCGCATAGGCCGCCTCTTTCAGGGCCAGGGGATTGAACGGCACCAGCCCCCAATCCTGCCCGGCCAGATTGAGGGGATCGGGCGGCGCCCCCACCGACACCCCCAGGCACAGCAGATCCTGATTGCCCCAGGCCTCGGCGCCATCATCGCCGATGCCGACGCCGAGATCGCGGTAAAGCCCCACCGCCATGCCCGCCGCCCGGCAGGCCGCCTGGGCCTGGGCCAGCTGGCCGTCGGCCAGCCATTGCAGATACCAGTAGAACCCCACCCGCCCGGCCTGTTCGGCGGCGAAGGCCGCCACCGCCGCACTGTCGGGGTGCCGGTAGGCCTCGGGCCAGTGCCGCCAGTAGCCCAGGGCGGCATCCTGGCGCAGGAAATACTCCTGCAGGGCCTGGAAGCGGGCGAAGCGTTCCCCCGCCTCGCCGCCATGGCGGCGGAAGGCGGCGAAGGCGGCGTCGCGGTCGTCGCCGCTGTCCAGATGCCCGGCCTGGAACTGTTTCCAGCACAGCTCCAGCGCCGACAGCTTCAGCGGCAGCACGGTATCGTAGTCCACCAGCCGGGCGTTCTGGGCGGCGGCGATGCGGGCCTGGAAGCCGGGCGAGGCGTACAGGCGGCGCGCCTCGCGGCTTTCGGCGAAGTCGGGCACCGCCTCCACATCGATATAAACAATGTTCAGGAAGGCGCGGGCCGAGGGGGAATAGGGGCTGAAGCGCTCGGGACACTGGGGGAACAGCGCATGCAGCGGGTTGATGCCCACCGCCGCCGCCCCCAGGGCCGCCGCGCCTTGCCCCAACCGGGCCAGATCGGAAAAATCGCCGATCCCCCAGTTGTCGCCGCCGCGCAGGGCGTAAAGCTGAGTGGCCACGCCCCAGGCCCGGCCGGTCTCGCCGGCCAGGGCCTCGGGCAGCCAGGCCTTGGCCGGCGTCACCATCAGGGTGGCGGTCTGACGGCGGCCGTCGGGGGCGGTCAGGGTCAGCCGATGCCGGCCGGGCAGCGGGCAGCCCGGCAGGCGGAAATCGTGGCGGCGGGTCCACACCCCGTCCACCTCGCGCTCGGCGGTCATGGGCAGGTCGAAGGGTTTGAGCGCGCCCTGATGCACCGCCCCCCAATCCTCGTCCAGCCGCCAGGCGAAGGTCTGATGTTCCAGCCCTTCGGGGATGGCAAGCTCCAATACCGGCTCGCCCCGCATTTCCGGCCACACCCGGCAGGGCTCCAGCCAGCGCCGCCAGGGCCGCATCTCCAGGTCATAGAGGCTGTCGGCCAGTTCGGCCTCATTGCCCACGGCAAAACCCATGGCTTCGAGGAAGGCCCGCTTGGTGTCGGGCGGCACCGGACGGTACTGTCCGAAAAAGTCCCACCAGCCCTCCTCGATGCCGGCCCGGGCGGCCAATTGATCCAACAGATCCTGTGCGGGGGAAGACATGGGCCGGGTCCTCTTTCGGGTTATTGCGCCGGGCGGGGGCTGTCGACGCCGGGCGGCGCCGCCTTGCGCACCAGCACCGAGACCGAGCGCGCCGCCACGGCATGATGTTCACGGTCGAGGCAACGCAGACCGCGCGGAATGAACCCGGCGGGTTCGGCGGTATCGATCACCAGTTCCCAGCTATGGCCGCGGGCCGGGTGCGGCAGCACGTAGGTGATGGCCTCGTGATAGGCGTTCAGCAGGATCAGGAAGGTGGAGCCGGGCCGGGCGCCGTCGCCCTGTCCGGCCTCGCCGGCGATCATGAAACCCAGCGAGCGGGCATAGGGCGCCGTCCAGTCGGCCTCGGTCATTTCCTCGCCGGCCGGGGTGATCCAGGTGATGTCCTTGGCCGCCGATCCGGGAATGCGCCGGCCGGAAAAGAAGCGCAGGCGCCGCAGCACCGGATGCTTGCGCCGCAGCTTCAGAAGCTTGCGGGTGAAGGCGATCAGCTCCTCGTCCACCGTGGCCCAGTCGATCCAGCCGATCTCGTTGTCCTGACAATAGGCGTTGTTGTTGCCGCGCTGGCTGCGCCCCATCTCGTCGCCGGCCACCAGCATGGGCACCCCTTGCGACAGCAGCAGGGTCACCAGCAGATTGCGCACCTGCCGGGTGCGCAGACGCTCGATCTCCGCGTCGTCGCTGGGCCCTTCCACGCCGCAGTTCCAGGAATAGTTGGCCTCGGTGCCGTCCTGGTTCTGCTCGAAATTGGCCTCGTTGTGCTTGCGCTCGTAAGAGACCAGATCGCGCAGGGTGAAGCCGTCGTGGGCGGTGATGAAATTGATGCTGGCCGAGGGACGGCGCCCGCCCCAGCCGAACAGATCGGAGGAGCCGGTGAGGCGCGAGGCCAGATCGCCGATCAGCCCGCCCTCGCCTTTCCAGAATTTGCGCACGGTGTCGCGGTAGCGGCCGTTCCATTCCGACCAGCCGGGCGGGAAGGCCCCCAGACGGTAGCCGTCGCCGCCCAGATCCCAGGGTTCGGCGATAAGCTTGACCCGCGACAGCACCGGATCCTGGCGCACGGCGTCGAGGAAGCCCGAACCGCCGTCGAAGCCCGCCTTCTCGCGCGCCAGACTGGCGGCCAGATCGAAGCGGAAGCCGTCCACATGCATCTCCTCGGCCCAGTAGCGCAGGCTGTCCATCACCAGCTGCAAAACGCGGGGATGGCGCAGATTGAGGGTATTGCCGCAGCCGGAATAGTTTTCGTAGAAGCGTTCGTTACCCTGGCACAGCCGGTAATAGGAGGCGTTGTCGATCCCCTTCAGCGACAGGGTCGGCCCCATATGGTTGCCTTCGGCGGTGTGGTTGTAGACCACGTCGAGGATGACCTCGATGCCGGCCTCGTGCAGGCGATGCACCATGGTTTTGAAATCGCCGTGCGCCGAGGTCAGATAATAGCGGGGATCGGGGGCGAAGAAGGCGATGGGGTTGTAACCCCAGTAATTGCGCAGGCCCCGTTCCACCAGATTGCGCTCATCGACGATGGCGTGCACCGGAAGAAGTTCCAGGCTGGTCACCCCCAGGCGGGTCAGATGCTCGATCACCGCCGGCTGCGACAGCCCGAGAAAGGTGCCGCGCGCCGTTTCGGGCACCAGGGGGTGGCGCATGGTCAGGCCGCGCAGATGCGCCTCGTAGAGCACGGTATCGGCCCAGGGCACCTGGGGGCGGCGGTCGTCGCCCCAGGTGAAGGCGGTATCCACCACCCGGCATTTGGGCATGAAACGGGCATTGTCGCGGCGGTCGTACGACAGGTCGGCGCGGCCGTGATCGGTGCGATAGCCGAAATGGGTATCGGACCATTGCAGCAGCCCCGACAGCTCCCGGGCGTAAGGATCGATCAAGAGCTTGTGCGGATTGAAGCGATGCCCCGCCGCCGGATCGTAAGGCCCGTGCACGCGGTAGCCGTAAAGCTGGCCGGGACGGATATCGGGCAGGTAGCCGTGCCACACCTCGTCGGTATAGTCCGGCAGGACGACGCGTTCGATCTCCTTCACCCCGGCCTCGTCGAACAGGCACAGCTCCACCTTGTCGGCATGGGCCGAGAACAGGGCGAAGTTGACCCCCTTGCCGTCCCACCGCGCCCCCAGGGGGTAAGGCGATCCGGCCCAGACGCGATGACGCCCGACCATGCCCTACTCCCGTCCGGGCCGCAGATAGAGCGCCGCCAGCGGCGGCAGGGTAAGGCGCAGCGAACAGGGCTGGCCGTGCCAGGGCAGGGTTTCGGCCACGGCGCCGCCCTTCAGCCCCACATCGCTGCCGCCATAGAAGGTGGAATCGGTGTTCATCACCTCCTCGTACCAGCCGGCCCGCGGCACCCCCAGCCGGTAGCCCTGGCGCACCACCGGCGTCAGATTGACCACCACCACCAGGGGATCGGCGGGATCGTCGCCCCAGCGGATCCAGGAAATCACCGAATTGTCGCGGTCGTTGCAATCGATCCAGGAAAAGCCGCGCGCCTCGCAATCGTACTGGTGCAGGGCGGGCACCGCGCGGTAGGCGGTGTTGAGATCCTGCAGGCAGCGGCGCGCGCCGGCATGCAGGGGCTCGTCCAGAAGATGCCAGTCGAGGCTGGCCTCCACGTCCCATTCCCGCTCCTGGCCGAACTCCTGGCCCATGAACAGCAGCTTCTTGCCGGGATGGGCGAACATGAAGGCGAAATAGGCGCGCAGATTGGCGAAACGCTGCCAGCGGTCGCCGCGCATCCGCCCCATCAGCGAGCCCTTGCCGTGCACCACCTCGTCGTGCGACAGCGGCAGCACGAAATTTTCCTGGAAGGCGTAGAGCAGGCCGAAGGTGAGATCGTCGTGATGATAACGGCGGTGGATCGGCTCCTTTTGCATATAGCGCAGGGTATCGTGCATCCAGCCCATGTTCCATTTATAGCCGAAGCCCAGCCCGCCCAGATGCACCGGCCGCGACACCATGGGCCAGGCGGTGGATTCCTCGGCGATGGTCATGACGCCGGGATGCTCGCCGTACACCACCTCGTTCATGCGGCGCAAAAAGTCGATGGCCTCCAGATTCTCGTTGCCGCCATGGCGGTTGGGCACCCATTCGCCGGGCTGGCGCGAGTAATCCAGATAGAGCATGGAGGCCACCGCATCCACCCTGAGGCCGTCGACATGGAACTCGTCCAGCCAGTAGAGGGCGTTGGAATAGAGGTAGTTGCACACCTCGTTGCGGCCGTAATTGAAGATCAGGGTGTTCCAGTCCTTGTGCATGCCCTGGCGGGGATCCGCATGCTCGTAAAGACAGGTGCCGTCGAAGCGGGCCAGACCGTGCGCGTCGGTGGGGAAATGCCCGGCCACCCAATCGATGATGACGCCGATGCCCAGCTGATGCAGACGGTCGACGAAAAAACGGAAATCGTCGGGGCTGCCGAACCGGCTGGTGGGGGCGTAAAGCCCGATGGGCTGATAGCCCCAGGAGCCGGAAAAGGGATGCTCGTGCACCGGCAGCAGCTCCACATGGGTGAAGCCCATCTCCCGGCAATAGCCGCCCAGATCCTCGGCCAGCTCGCGGTAGCTTAAAGGACGGAAGCCCTCTTCCGGCACCCGCTTCCACGAGCCCAGATGCACTTCGTAGATGCTGATGGGGGCATCGCGCCCGGCGGCGGCGGCGCGGCGGGCCATCCAATCGCCATCCGCCCAGTCGTAGCCCTGCAGATCGTAAACCACCGAGGCGGTGAGCGGCGGCCGTTCGGCGTAAAAACCGTAAGGATCGGCCTTGTGCGGCAGCAGCCGTCCGTCGGGGCCGTGGATTTCATATTTGTAGTTCATCCCGGCGCCGGCGCCGGGGATGAAGATCTCCCACACCCCGACGCCATGACGGCGGCGCATGGGATGCACGCGGCCGTCCCAGTGATTGACGTCGGCCACCAGGGCCACCCGCCGGGCGTTGGGGGCCCACACCGCGAAGGCCACCCCCGCCACCCCTTCGTGGGTGACAACATGGGCGCCCATGCGGCGATAGAGATGCAGATGCCGCCCCTCGCCCAACAGATGCAGATCAAGCTCCCCCAGCACCGGCCCGAAGCGATAGGCGTCGTCGATCACCGCGGTCTCGCCGTCGCCGTACTCCAGGCGCAGGCGGTAGGCGAAGGGCTGCGCGCCCTCCAGGGTAAGGGCGAAAAAGCCTTCGGGGCGCACGCGAGGCAGTTCGGCCACCGCGCGGTCGGTCCCGGCCTCCAGCAGCCACACCCGCGCCGCGCGCGGCTGCACCACCCGCACCGCCAGCCCGCCGGACACGGCATGCATGCCGAGAAAGGCGAAGGGATTATCGTGCCGCGCCGCCAGGACGGCGTCGATCTCGGCCTCGAGGGCGCGCTGTTGCGCGGATGCTTGCGTCTTCCTGCCCGGCTTTGCCACCACACTCTCCTTGATCCGCCCGTTTTTTCAGGACGGCACACCCCAATTTTCTGAACAGCCATCATAAACCGGAACGACTGTCCCCACTAGACGGTGATATGTGATGAGAAAAGGACGCTGACCCTTTGATTTGAATCAAGGAATTCCCAGATTTTTCACGGCATGCTGTGGACAAGCCTGTCGGGATGGGCTAGAAAGACCCGACGATTATTCCGGTCTCATCAGGGCCGATTAGGAGGAAGATCACATGTCCGCTACCGCGAAGACTCTTGGTTCGCTCGTTGTGGCCCTGGTTGGCCTGCTGGTTTATCTCGGCATCTTCATCGGCACCGCCATGTTCAAGCTGGCCATCACCGGCATGGCCGTGTATCTGGGCCTGGGCCTGACCGTGGTGCTGTTCCTGGTCATTCTGGCCTTCACCTCCGTGGGTGTCGCCGCCGAGAATTGATCTCCGGCGTCCCTTTGGGACGCCGCGGGAGCCTTTGAAAAAAGCCGGTCCCCAGGGACCGGCTTTTTTCGTTCAGCCCCTCACACCGGCAGCACCACCGTGACCCGCAGGCCGCCGTCGGCGCGGTTTTTCAGGGTGATGTCGCCGCCATGGGCCCGCACCGCCGAACGGGCCACCGCCAGCCCCAGGCCGGTGCCGCCGGTTTCGCGGTTGCGCGAGGCCTCGACCCGGTAGAAGGGCGCGAACACCCGCTCCAGTTCGGTCTCGGGAATGCCGGGGCCGTCGTCGTCGATCACCACCCGCACGGGACCGCCGCCCTTGCCCTCCAGGGTGACGCGGGCGGTGCCGCCATATTTGACGGCGTTGCCGATGAGATTGGCGAAGGTGCGCTTCAGCCCCAGGGGGCCGGCGGTGATCACCAGCCCGTCGGGACCGCTGTAGGTGCCGCCGAAGTCGTCGGCGAGATCGGCCAGCATCTGGGCCAGATCCAAGGGCTCGCGCATTTCCCGCGCCGCGTCGTCGCGGGCGAAGGCCAGGGTGGAGGCGATCATGGCCTCCATCTCGGCCAGATCCGACAGCACCTTGCCGCGCTGCTCGTCGTCGTCGATGAACTCGGCCCGCAGTTTCAGGCGGGTGATGGGGGTACGCAGATCGTGGCTGATGGCCGCCACCATCTGGGTGCGGTCATCGATGAAACGGCGCAGCCGGGCCTGCATCTCGTTGAAGGCCGTGGCCGCCGCCCGCACCTCGCGCGGGCCGCTTACCGCCACCGGCGGCGCGTTGACGTCGCGGCCCAGGCGATAGGCCGCCGCCTCCATCAGCGCCAGCGGCCGCGCCGCCCGCCGCGCCGCCAACAGCGAGAACAGCAGCACCACCACCATGCTGGTGAGCAGCGGCCCATAAAAACCGGGATGCAGAAACCCCTCGCCCTGCGCCGCGCGCGCCACCATGCGCAGCCACGAGCCGTCGTCCAGGCGCACCCAGATCACCAGCGGCGGATGGGGATGATCCATGTCGTCGGGGGGCGGCCCATCGCCATCGGGGCCCTCGAAACGATCCGGCGGGCCCGGCGCGACGGCGCCATCTGACGAATGCGGCGCGAAGGCGCCATCTGACGAATGCGGCGCGACGGCGCCGTCCGACGAATGCGGCGCGAAGGCGCCGGGCGGCGCGCCGGGCTCGAAACCGGGCGGCGGACGCATGTCCGGAGGCGGATGGAAGCCCTGGCGCACCCGCACCACCCGGCCCGGCATCAGGCGGTGCAACGCCTGTTCCAGATCCCGCGCCTCGCCCGACACGGCGAAAAAGGCCGCGGGCGGCGGGTGGTCGCCCGCCCGCCAGCGCACCCGGAACCCGGGGCCGTCCAGGGCCCGTTCCGTTTCGGCGCGATGCGCCGCCAGGGTGCCGTTCATCACCTGCACCGCCGCGGCGATGCGTTCGGCCCGGCGCTGGCTGGTCATGCGCAGAAAAAAGGCGTGGTGGTTGAGACCGAACACCACCACCGCCGCCACCTGCGACAGCACCAGCCCCACCAGCAGGATCAGCACGGTGCGCCCCACCAGGGTTTCGGGCACGAGACGCATCAGCCGCTCACTTCGACGGCAAAGACATAGCCGCCGCCGCGCACCGTCTTGATCAGTTGCGGATCGGCGGGATCGGCCTCGATCTTGCGGCGCAGGCGCATGACCTGGATATCGATGCTGCGGTCGAACGGCACGGCGGCGCGGCCCCGCGCCAGGTCCAGAAGCTGATCGCGCGACAGCACCCGGCGCGGATGGGTGACGAAGGCGTGCAAAAGCTCCCATTCGCCGGTGGACAAGATCACCTCCTCGCCCGCCGCGTTGGTCAGAGAACGGGCCCCGGCATCCAGGGTCCAGCCGCAAAAGCGCAGAAGCGTGCCGACGGGCGCCGCCGCCGCCGCCGCCTGCGCGCGGCGCAGCACCGCCTTGATACGGGCCAGCAGTTCGCGCGGATTGAAGGGTTTGGCCAGGTAATCGTCGGCGCCCATCTCCAGCCCGACGATGCGGTCGGTATCCTCGCCCATGGCCGTCAGCATGATCACCGGCAGCATCGATTTGGCGCGCAGGCGGCGGCACAACGACAGCCCGTCCTCGCCCGGCATCATCAGATCCAGCACCACCAGATCGATGGCGGCGCCGTCCAGGGTGCGCATCATGTCCACGCCGTCGCGGGCGGCGCTGACCCTCAGGCCGTGCTTGACCAGAAACCGCGATAGCAGATCACGGATTTCCCGGTCGTCGTCGACCACCAGGATATGGGGGGAGGAAGTGTCGTTCATGGGGGAAAGTATAACGCGGCGGCGTGGCGAACGCAGCGATTTCGGGGTAACCGGGCGGTTACGGCAAGGGGCCTCGGTAACACACTGTTACACCTTTCCCCCTCCCCCGACATTTGCGTGAAACAAAAGGCTGTTTGAATGCCTGTCATCGAGTTTGCCTGATCGGCGACACCGGCCTGAAGCCCTCAGGCCACGAAGCCACCGTCCCTGACCTCTTCAGGGACGATGGAAGCGCCCCCTTCCTCTTCCCAGACGCCCTTGGGGAAGGGGGCGCGCCCTAAACGCCTCCCTCTCCGGATCGCCTTTCCCCCGCCGCACAAGCCCGCGCTGGACGGATGGGCTTCGGGCATGCCATCCTGCCGCCGTTATCACAGAGGGAAAGCATTGGGACGCAAGACGCCTCGCCATGGAAACGTCGTGCAGTTCGACAGCGTCGGGCTGCGCTATGATCATGGGCCGGAAATATTGCAGGACATCAATTTCGCTCTGCCCGCCGGATCGTTCCATTTTCTGACCGGCCCCTCGGGAGCGGGAAAATCCTCGTTGCTGCGCCTGATCTATCTGGCGCAAAAGCCGTCGCGCGGGCGGGTGACCCTGTTCGGCCGCGACACCCTGCTGGCGCGGCGCTACGAACTGCCCGCCCTGCGCCGCCGCGTGGGCGTGGTGTTTCAGGAATTCAAGCTTCTCGACCATCTGTCCACCCTCGACAACGTGGCCCTGCCCCTGCGCGTGGCCGGAGCCGGCGAGGCCGAGGTGCAGAAGTTCGTCCCCGACCTTCTGGACTGGGTGGGGTTGAGCGAGCATATCCACGCCAAACCGCCCACCCTGTCGGGCGGCCAGAAGCAGCGGGTGGCCATCGCCCGCGCCGTCATCGCCCGCCCCGATCTTCTGCTGGCCGACGAGCCCACCGGCAATGTGGACGACGACATCGCCATGCGCCTGATGTATCTGTTCGAGGAATTGAACAAGCTGGGCACCACGGTGCTGGTGGCCACCCACAATCACAGCCTGATCTCCCGCCTGCAGCATCCCCGCCTGCATCTGGAGAACGGCGCCCTGCTGGGGCCCGAGCCATGATCCTGTTCGGCGCCCGCTCCGACCTGCCGCTGAAGAACGACGCCACCAGCCGGTTTCTGCCCTGGCTGATCGCCCCCATGGTGTTCCTCTGCTCCATCGCCCTGGCCGGCACCATCATCCTGCACGGCATGATCGGCCGCTGGGACCGCGACGTCTCCGGCACCCTGACGGTGGAGATCGCCGCCGCCCCCGGCGATGCCCAAACCTCGGCGGAGCGCACCCGCGCCAAGGTGGAGGCGGCCATCAAGATCCTCTCGGACACCCCCGGCGTGATCCAGGCCCGCGCCCTCAGCCAGGACCAGCTCTCGGCGCTGCTGGCGCCCTGGCTGGGCAATACCGACCTGTTGCGCGAAATGCCCCTGCCCGCCCTCATCGACGTTACCATCCGCCCCGAGCACGGCCCCGATCTCGACGCCCTCGCCGCCCAGCTCGACAAGGCGGTGCAGGGCGCCTCCATCGATGACCACCGCGTCTGGCTGTCGCGCCTCATCGGGCTGTCGCGGGCCATCGCCGGCCTGGCGGTGGCGGTGGTGGTGATCATCGCCGGCGCCACCTCGGCCACGGTGATCTACGCCACCCGCACCGGCATGGCGGTGCATCGCGAGGTCATCGACGTGTTGCATCTGATCGGCGCCACCGACGATTACATCGCCCGCCAGTTCGCCGACCGCGCCTTCACCCTGGGGCTCAAGGGCGGCGTGCTGGGCCTGCTGTTGAACATTCCCATCCTGGGCGGACTGGGCTTCTTCGGGCTGCACCGCCTGCAGGGCGGCTTCCTGGGCGATCTGTCGCTGCCCTTCTTCGGCTGGATCGGCGTGGTGGTGCTGCCGGTGGCCGCCGCCGCCCTGGCCATGCTTACCGCCCGCCTGACGGTGCACGCCACCCTGGCGCGCATGGTGTAGCATGCGCCCCTTCCGCCGTTCGCCGCCCCGCCGCCGCCTGCCGCGCCTGCTGGCGCCGCCGCTGCTGGCCTTGGCCGCCTGGCTGGGCGGCCTGGCCTGGTTTTCCGCCCATATCCCCCATGCCGTGGCCGACGCCACCACCCCCACCGACGCCATCGTGGTGCTGACCGGCGGCACCGAACGGCTGGACACCGGCCTTGGGCTCTTGCGCCGCAAGATGGGGCGCAAGCTGTTCGTCTCCGGGGTTTATCACAGCGTCGACGTGGCGGCGCTGCTGCGTCTGGCCCGACAGAAACCCGACGAGCTGGCCTGCTGCCTGATGCTGGGCCACGCCGCCGACAATACCGTGGGCAATGCCGTGGAAACCGCCGCCTGGATGCGGGCGGAAGGCTTCCACTCCCTCCGGCTGGTCACCTCGAACTACCATATGCAGCGCAGCCTGCTGGAGTTCCGCTACGCCATGCCCGATATCGCCATCATCCCCAATCCGGTCTTTCCGCAGAGCGTGAAGGGGGAATGGTGGCTGTGGCCGGGCAGCGCCCATCTCATCACCGCCGAATACAGCAAATTCCTGGCGGCGCATCTGCGCCACTGGATGGAAATCCTGGAGGACAATCCGTGACCGCCCTGCGTTCCCTGGCCTATCAGCTGCTGTTCCTGCCCTGGACCCTGGGCCTCAGCCTGCTTTACCTGCCGCTGCTGCTGGGACCGCGCCGGCTGATGCAACGCGCCGCCGCCTTCTGGCTGAAAGGCGCCCTGGCCCTCCAGGCCGTCGTGCTGGGCCTGCGCTACGAGGTGCGGGGCCGCGAACATCTGCCCCGGGGGGCGGCGCTGATCGCCGCCAAGCATCAATCGGCCTGGGACACCATGATCTTCCACCAGCTTCTGGACGATCCGGCCTATGTGCTGAAGCAGGAGCTGCTGCGCCTGCCCTTCATCGGCTGGTATCTGCGCAAGGCCGGCATGGTGGCCATCGACCGCAAGGCCGGGATCAAGGCCCTGAAATGGATGGTGGAGGGGGCGCAGGCCGCCGCCGCCGAAGGCCGCCAGGTGGTGATCTTTCCCGAGGGCCACCGCGCTCCGGCCGGGCAAACCGGCGACTATCATTCCGGCGTCGCCGCCCTTTATGCCGGGCTGGCGCTGCCGCTGGTGCCGGTGGCCCTCAATTCCGGGCTGTTCTGGGGCCGCAACGCCTTTCTGCGCCATGCCGGGGTCATCACCCTGGAATTCCTCCCCGCCATCCCCCCCGGCCTCAATCGCAAACTGCTGATGCCCGAGCTGGAACAGCGCATCGAGAACGCCACCCGCGCCCTGGAGGCCGAGGCCCTGGCCCGCCATCCGTCTCTGCCGCCGCTGCCGGCGGCCGGCGGCGCGGCGTAACCGCCCCATGAGCGAAGCCCGCCTGAAAAGCGGCCTGTGGGTGCAGGCCCTGGTGCGCACCGCCCAGCGCCACGACGCCTATGCCGTCGTCGCCCGCAAGGGCGACGCCGATGCCGGCGCCATTCTGCTGAAGCAAAGCTTCCTTGACGGCACCTGCACGGTGCTGAGCCAGCTGCGCGGCCCCGACGGCCGCCCGGCCTGGCGCCGCGCCACCGGCCCCGCCCCGGTGCCCGAGGCCGAGGCCGACGCCCTCATCGCCCGCCAGGTGGCGCGGGACGGCGACCTCTGGGTGGTGGATCTCGAAAGCTCCCGGGGCTGGCTGCCCGAGGACTGCCTGATCCTGGGATAGGCGGCGCATCCAGGGGACACCGCCCCCGGACTGCGCCGCTCTCCGCATTTACGCCGCCCGCGCGGCGACGATGGCGACGATATCGTCCATGATGGCGGTGATATCGTAGTCCTTGGGGGTATAGATGCGGGCGCAGCCGGCGGCCAGCAGGCGCTGTTCGTCGTCGGGCGGGATGATGCCGCCGGCCACCACCGGAATATCGCCGAGACCCGCCGCCTTCATGCGCTCCAGCACTTCCGTCACCAGCGGGATATGGCTGCCCGAAAGGATGGAGAGGCCGACCACATGCACGCCTTCCTCGACGGCGGCGTTGACGATCTGGGCCGGGGTCAGGCGGATGCCCTCGTAGACCACTTCCATGCCGGCGTCGCGGGCCCGCACGGCGATCTGTTCGGCGCCGTTGGAATGACCGTCGAGGCCAGGCTTGCCCACCAGGATCTTGACGCGCCGCCCCAGGGTCTTGCTGACCTCCTCCACCTTGCCGCGCACCGCCTTGATCTTCTCGGTGGCGCCGCTGCTGGCGCTGCGGCCGACGCCGGTGGGAGCGCGGTATTCGCCGTAGACCTCGCGCAAGGCCCCGGCCCATTCGCCGCCGGTCACCCCGGCATGGGCGCAGGCGATGCTGTCCTCCATGATGTTGCGCCCTTCGCGCGCCGCCGTGCGCAGCCGTTCGATGGCGGCCTCCGCCGCCTTGCCGTCGCGCTGTTCGCGCCAGGCTTTCAGCTTTTCGATCTGTTCGGCCTCGGCCTTGGGGTCCACCGTCATGATGGCGCCGTCGCCGGCGGTGAGCGGGCTGGGCGCGCCCTCGGTGAACTTGTTGACGCCCACCACGGTCTGCTCGCCGGCCTCGATGGCGGCCAGCCGGCGGCTGTTGGCCTCCACCAGCTTCTGTTTCATGTAGCTGGAGTCCACGGCGGCCACGGCCCCGCCCATTTCGTCGAGGCGGGCCAGTTCGGCGCGGGCCTGCGCCTTCAGCGCCTCCACCTTGCGGGTGATCTCGGCCGAGCCGTCGAAGATGTCGCCATAATCCAGAAGATCGGTTTCATAGGCCACGATCTGCTGCAGGCGCAGCGACCATTGCTGATCCCAGGGGCGCGGCAGGCCCAAGGCCTCGTTCCAGGCCGGCAACTGCACGGCCCGCGCCCGGGCGTTCTTCGACAGCACCACCGCCAGCATTTCCAAAAGGATGCGGTAGACGTTGTTTTCCGGCTGCTGCTCGGTCAGGCCCAGGCTGTTCACCTGCACGCCGTAGCGGAAGCGGCGCATCTTCTCGTCCTGCACGCCGTAACGCTCGCGGCAGATCTCGTCCCACAGCTCGCAGAAGGCGCGCATCTTGCAAAGCTCGGTAACGAAACGGATGCCGGCATTGACGAAGAAGCTGATGCGCCCCACCACCTGTTCGAACTCGGCGGCGGTGGGCACCTGGCCCGAGGCCTTGACCCGGTCCAGAACGGCGATGGCGGTGGCCAGGGCGTAGGCCAGCTCCTGCTCGGGCGTGGCCCCGGCCTCCTGCAGATGGTAGGAGCAGACGTTCATCGGGTTCCACTTCGGCACCTCGCGGTAGGTGAAGGCGATGACGTCGGTGGTCAGCTTCAGCGAGGGTTCCGGCGGGAAGATGTAGGTGCCGCGCGACAGATATTCCTTGATGACGTCGTTCTGGGTGGTGCCCGACAGCGCCGCCCGCGCCGCGCCCTGCTTCTCGGCGGCGGCGATGTAAAGCGACAGCAGCCAGGGCGCCGGCGCGTTGATGGTCATGGAGGTGTTCATCCGCTCCAGCGGAATGCCGTCGAACAGCGCGCTCATATCGCCCAGATGGCAGATGGGCACCCCCACCTTGCCCACCTCGCCCCGGGCCAGGGGATGATCGGAATCGTAACCGGTCTGGGTGGGCAGATCGAAGGCCACCGAAAGCCCGGTCTGGCCGCGCGAAAGATTCGTGCGGAACAGCCGGTTGG
The DNA here is from genome assembly GCA_021782815.1 of Pseudomonadota bacterium. Classification (GTDB taxonomy): domain Bacteria; phylum Pseudomonadota; class Alphaproteobacteria; order Rhodospirillales; family Magnetospirillaceae; genus JAJZGK01. Next base: position 12,874 of record JAJXUO010000017.1, on the reverse strand, counting down.
TCTCCACCGCCGAGGAATGGCCCGAATAGGTCCTGAAAAGCCACGGTTTTTCACGGGCGGGGGCCTCCTGGCGCGGGGCGGTTTCGGGCTTGCTGGTCATCGCTGGCTCCACTTCACGACTGCGTTCTGACGGCGAAACGGGACTTTTCCGCGCTTTATGCGCATTAAAATTACCCGTCTTCCTAAATTTACGAAACAAACTATCATTTTGTGCATTGCGAAGAAAGAAACAAAACGCTATGAGTGGACACCAAGGCGGCCATGTCGGGCAAGGGCGGGCGCGTCAATCGCAACAACATATCGGGAAGTCGCGGCTTTAAGCGAAACGGCAGGCTTTCCGCATAAAGGCAGTCGAGGAGCGAGAGCAGAATGAGCGAAGCGAGCCAGGCCACCGGCCAGACCGTCAAGGACCTCTACGAGATCGGCGAAATTCCGCCGCTGGGTCATGTGCCGGGCAAGATGTACGCCTGGGCGATCCGCAAGGAGCGTCACGGCAAGCCCGATACCGCCATGCAGTGCGAGGTGGTGGACACCCCCGAGATCGACTCCCACGAAGTGCTGGTCATGGTGATGGCCGCCGGCGTCAACTACAACGGCGTGTGGGCCGCCCTCGGCAAGCCGGTGACCCCGTTCGACTATCACAAGGCCGACTATCACATCGCCGGTTCCGACGCCTCGGGCATCGTCTGGAAGGTGGGCAGCAAGGTCAAGCGCTGGAAGGTCGGCGACGAGGTGGTGGTGCATTGCAACCAGACCGACGGCGACGACGAGGAATGCAACGGCGGCGATCCCATGTTCTCGCCCAGCCAGCGCATCTGGGGCTATGAGACCCCCGACGGCTCCTTCGCCCAGTTCACCCGCGTGCAGGCCCAGCAGCTGATGGAACGCCCCAAGCACCTGACCTGGGAGGAATCCGGCTGCTACGTGCTGACCCTGGCCACCGCCTACCGCATGTTGTTCGGCCATCGTCCGCACATCCTGCGCCCCGGCCATAACGTGCTGGTGTGGGGCGCCTCGGGCGGCCTGGGCTCCATGGCCATTCAGCTGATCTCGGTGTCGGGCGCCAACGCCATCGGCGTGATCTCGGAAGAGGACAAGCGCGACTTCGTGATGAATCTCGGCGCCAAGGGCGTGATCAACCGCAAGAACTTCGACTGCTGGGGCCAGCTGCCCGACGTGGACGGCGATCAGGGCGTCTTCAAGGACTACATGAAGAAGGTGCGCGAGTTCGGCAAGGCCATCTGGGACATCACCGGCAAGGGCAACGACGTCGATTTCGTCTTCGAGCATCCCGGCGAATCCACCTTCCCGGTGTCGTGCAACGTGGTCAAGCGCGGCGGCATGGTGGTGTTCTGCGCCGGCACCACCGGCTTCAACCTGACCTTCGACGCCCGCTTCGTGTGGATGCGCCAGAAGCGCATCCAGGGCAGCCACTTCGCCAACCTGCTGCAGTCGGCCCAGGCCAACCAGCTGATGGTGGAACGCCGCCTCGACCCCTGCATGTCGGAAGTGTTCGCGTGGGAGGACATTCCCGCCGCCCACATGAAGATGTTGGCCAACCAGCACAAGCCCGGCAACATGGCGGTTCTGGTCCAGGCCAAGAAGCCGGGCCGCCGCACCCTGGAAGACTGCATCGACGGATAATACCGCCCTTATCCCCCGTCACGTCTTTCCTTGTTTCCCAAAGGGGCCGGAGCGATCCTGCCCCTTTGGACCCGTCCCAGGAGCTTTTCATGACCGTCGTTCCGGATCAGGACCTCATCCTCCCCGACCTGTTGTCCGTCTGCGCCAAGGCCGCGCAGGACGCCCGCGCCGTTCAGGACGCCGCCCGCCAGGGCGTGATGGCCCTGGTGGCCCCCACCGGCAAGGTGGACGGCGCCCTGTTCGAAACCCATCAGTTCGCCGCCCACGGTTTCGCCTGGCTCTCCACCTATGTGGAGGCCCTGACCCAGATGGCGGGCTGGGCGGAACGCCTGCGGGACGACGGCAAACTGGGCGAGCTGGAACAGCTGATCCTGCAATGCGCTTTCGGCGAATATCTGGGACAGATCTTCGGCGGCATCGCCATGAGCCAGACCGAAATCGTGCGCCCCGCCGATTTCGGCATCGACAGCGTCACCCGCCACAAGCTGCACAGCGCCGAGATCGGCCTTTTGCGCCGCCAGGGCAATACCGAGCCGGTGCGCGCCCGCATCGCCCGCCTCATCGCCGACGGCCACAACTGGGGCGAGGCCGCCCTGGGCGACGAAACCCTGGAGATGATCCGCGACCAGTTCCGCCGCTTCGCCGACGAACAGGTCATCCCCTACGCCCATGAATGGCACCTGAAGGATGAGCTGATCCCCATCGAGGTGGTCAATCAGGTGGCCGAGCTGGGGGTGTTCGGCCTGACCCTGCCCGAGGAATACGGCGGGCTGGGCATGGGCAAGACCGCCATGTGCGTGGTCACCGAGGAACTGTCGCGCGGCTATATCGGCGTCGGCTCGCTGGGCACCCGCTCGGAAATCGCCGGCGAACTGATCCGCCTGGGCGGCACCGAGGCGCAGAAACGGCATTATCTGCCGCTGATCGCCTCGGGCGAGATCCTGCCCACCGCCGTCTTCACCGAACCCAATACCGGCTCGGACCTGGGCTCCTTGCGCACCCGCGCCGTGAAGCAGGACGGCGCCTATGTGGTGACCGGCAACAAGACCTGGATCACCCATGCCAGCCGCTCCGACCTGATGGCGCTGCTGGTGCGCACCAACCCCGACACCAAGGACTGGAAGGGCCTGTCCATGCTGCTGGCGGAAAAGCCGCGCGGCACCGAAGACAACCCCTTCCCCGCCGAAGGCATGACCGGCGGCGAGATCAAGGTGCTGGGCTATCGCGGCATGAAGGAATACGAGCTGGGCTTCGACGGCTTCACCGTGCCGGAAGGCAACCTTCTGGGCGGCGAGGAGGGCCAGGGCTTCAAGCAGCTGATGGCCACCTTCGAATCGGCCCGCATCCAGACCGCCGCCCGCGCCGTGGGCGTGGCCCAGTCGGCCCTGGAAACCGGCATGCGCTACGCCCAGGAGCGCATCCAGTTCGGCAAGCCGCTCTACGCCTTCCCCCGCGTGTTCGGCAAGATCGCCTGGATGGCGGTGGAAACCATGATCGCCCGCCAGCTCACCTACTTCTCGGCCCGCGAGAAGGACAGCGATCTGCGCTGCGACATCGAGGCCGGCATGGCCAAGCTGCTGGGCGCCCGCGTGGCCTGGGCCAACGCCGACAACGCCCTGCAGATCCACGGCGGCAACGGCTATGCCGAGGAATATCCCATCAGCCGCATCCTGTGCGACGCCCGCATCCTCAACGTGTTCGAGGGCGCGGCGGAAATCCAGGCCCAGGTGGTGGCGCGCGGTCTGCTGACCCGCTAATACCGAATTGCGGTGATCGGACCCGATCACCGCACCCTCATGCGCCGGGCGGGTTTCTCCGAAACCCTTGGCTTCGCGCCATCAGGCGCGCGTCGCCTTGCTCCTAACCGGCGTCGTGATGAGCGACGCTCATCACGACTTGGTCTTATCCCCCACCCCGATGGCGAAAAGCCCGGAAGGCGGCATCCTTCCGGGCTTTTTCATGCCCTTTTTCCACGCGTCAATACGCTGATGCTCCGCCCCAGCCGCCGCCCATGGCGCGGAAGGCGGCCACCACGGCGCGGGCCTCGCGGCCCCGGGCCTCGGCCAGATCGTCCTCGGCCCGCAGGCTGCGGCTGTCGGCCAGGCGCAGATCGGCCAGCGAGGCCAGGCCCCGCACCTGGGCGGCGCGCACGCTGTCGCGGCTTTGCGCCAGATCGGCGGCGCGGCGGGTCAGATCCTCCTGGCGCCGGCGCAGCGCCGCCACCGCCGTCAGGGCGTTTTCCACATCCTCGGCGGCGCGCAGCAGGCTTTGCCGGTAGCGGGCCAGGGCCTCGGCCCGCGCCCCCTTGGCCGCCGCCACCTCGGCATCCACGGCGCCGAAATCGAACAGACGCCAGTTCATCCCCGCCGCCAGCAGCGGCTGGAAGGTGCTGGCCTTGATCAGATCGCGCCCGTGCAGGCTTTCGTAACCGGCCACCCCCTGCAGGGTGAATTTGGGATAATAGTCGGAAAGCGCCGCGCCGATCCCGGCGGCGGCCGCCTCCAGCCGCCGCTCGGCGACGATGATGTCGGGACGGCGGGCCAGGAGATCGGCCGGACGGACCTCGGCCTTGACCGCCGGCGGGTGCGGCAGCGGCGCCGGCGCCGACAGTTCGGCGGTCAGTTGGCCGGGCTGCACCCCCACCAGCACCGCCAGCCGGTTCATCTGCGCGGCGCGGTCCATCTCCAGCAACGGCCGGGCGGCGCGGGCCTCGATCAGGGCGGCCTCGGTCTCCTCCACCTCACGGCGGGCCGACAGGCCGCGCTGGTAACGCTGCCGCACCAGCGCCAGCACCTCCGAAAGCGCCGCCACCTGACGGTCCAGCAGGCCCAGACGGGTCTGGTCGGTGCGCAGGGCCAGATAGGATTCGGCGATCTCGCCGGCCAGGGTCAGCCGCTGGCCCAGCCCCGCCGCCACCGCCGCCTCGGCCTCGGCCAGGGCCGCCTCGCGCTGGCGGGCCAGGCCGCCGAACAGATCCAGCTCCCAACTGGCGGCAAGGTCGAGATCGGTCTGGGTGGCATCGCGGCTATAGCCGGGAAACTGGCTGGCCAGCTCGCCCAGCGGGCTTTCCAGGGATTGATGCTCCCGCGCCACCTGATTGGACATATCCAGACTGGGCAGCAGCCGGGCTCCAGCGGCGCGGGCGGCGGCGCGGGCCTGCTCCACCCGGGCCAGCACCGCCGCCAGATCGAGATTCTGCGCCTCGCCGCGGGCGATCAGACGGGTCAGCTCGGCATCGTCGAAGCCCAGCCACCAGCGCGCCAGCGGCGGCGCCGGACGGGGATCGCCCTGCAAGGCGGCGGGAACGGAGAGTGCCGTCAGCCCGTCGGCGGGACGGCGGTAGTCCGGCCCCACCGCGCAGGCCGCCAGACTGGCGGCCAGCAGCACGAGGGTCAGGGCGGAGCGGACAGGGGAAACCGGCATGGGAGACTCTCCAAAGCGTGGTTCATTATTCAACAAGTGATGAATTTGTCAATTCGTTACACATGACGCTTTTCCCCGGCGGCGTCCTACGGCATACTGCATGCCAAGTTCCCCCTTCGTTTCCGGCCCAGGCATGACCGACACCTCCCTCCCCCCTCCCGGCCATCGCGGCCCCCCCGACCATGAACGCCGCCAGCAGATCATCCAGGCCGCCGAGGCGCATTTCCGCCATTACGGCTTCGGCAAGACCACGGTGGCCGATCTGGCCCGCGCCATCGGCCTTTCCACCGCCTATATCTACAAATTCTTCGATTCCAAGCGCGCCATCGGCGAGGCGGTGTGCAGCCTGGTGCTGAACCGGGTGCTGGAGCGGGCCCGGGCCATCGCCGCCGAACCCGGCTCCGCCGCCGACCGCCTGCAACGCCTGTTCATCGCCATGGCCGAGATCAGCCTGGAGCAGTATTTCCAGGAACGCCGCCTGCACGACATGGCGGTCACCGCCTGCACCGACCGCTGGCAAAGCGTGGCCGACTACGATCAGCACCTGCAGGCCATCTTGAGCACCCTCATCGGCGAAGGCCGCGCCGACGGCACATTCGAAAACCGCACGCCGCTGGCGGAAACCAGCCTGGCCATCACCCTGGCCATGGCCTCGTTCCTGCACCCGCTGATCCTTGAGGAACGGCGCGACCAGGCCCTGAACGACGCCGCCCTGCTGGCCCGGCTGGTACTGCGCAGTCTGGCGCCATAAGAGCGGCCGGCACAAAAATGATTTGTGACGAATTGACAATTTCGTCACCCGTATCTAGGCTAGTATCATCCCTTGCAGCAAGGATGCCCGATCATGCGGCCGCCTCTCGTTTCCCTGTCTCTTCTGGCCGTTCTGGTCTTAAGCGCCTGCGGCAAGGCCCCCGAGGACCCGCGCACCCTGGCGCCGGTGGTGGATTACGCCAAGGCCCTGCCCGCCCCCGCCACCAGCCGCGCCTTTACCGGGGTGGTGGCCTCCCGGGTACAAAGCGCCCTGGGTTTCCGGGTGGCCGGCAAGGTGGCGGTCCGTCTGGTGGAGGCGGGACAGCGGGTGCGGGCCGGACAGGTGCTGATGCGCCTCGACGCCGCCGATTACGCCCATGCCGTGGCGGCGGCGGCGGGACAGGCGGCGGCGGCGGCGGCGCGCGACCGCCAGGCCGGCGCCGATTTCGCCCGCTTCGACGGTCTGGTGCAAAGCGGCGCCGTATCGCAATCAGCCTATGATCAGGCCAGGGCCGCCGCCCAGGCCGCCCACGCCGAGGCCGCCGCCGCCCTGGCCCAGCTCCACGCCGCCGAGGACAACCGCCGCTACACCGCCTTGCGCGCCGACGCCGACGGCACGGTGATGGACACCGAAGCCGAACCGGGTCAGGTGGTGGCCGCGGGACAGGGGGTGCTGCGTCTGGCCCATGACGGCCCGCGCGAGGCGGTGATCGCCCTGCCGGAGGGGCTGCGTCCGGCTCTGGGCAGCCCCGCCCTGGCGCGGATTTACGACGGCGCCGCCGCCCCGGCCCGCTTGCGCCAGTTGTCCGACACCGCCGATCCCGCCACCCGCACCTATGAAGCCCGTTATGTGCTGAGCGGCCGCGCCGCCGCCGCGCCGCTGGGGGCCACCGTCACCCTGCTGCTGCCGCGCCCGCCCGATGGCGGCCTGCTGGTGCCGCTCACCGCCCTCGACGACGAGGGCCGGGGCAGCGGCGTCTGGCTGATCGCCGCCGACCAGACGGTGTCCTTCCATCCGGTGCAGGTGCGCCGCCTCGACAGCGACAGCGCCGAGATCGATGGCGCCGACCTCGCCGACGGCCAGACCCTGGTGGCGGCGGGCGGCCATTTCCTCCGCCCGGGCGAGAAAATCCGCCTGGGCCGGGAGATTTCGCTGCGATGAGCCGCTTCAACCTGTCGGCCCTGGCGGTGCGCGAGCGCGCCGTCACCCTGTTCCTGCTGCTGGCCATCAGTCTGTCGGGGGTCTACGCCTTCTGGCATCTGGGCCGGGCCGAGGATCCCTCCTTCACCATCAAGGTGCTGACGGTCAGCGCCGTCTGGCCCGGCGCCACGGCGCGGGAAATGCAGGACGAGGTGGCCGATCCCCTGGAAAAGCGCCTGCAGGAACTGGCCTGGTACGACCGGGTGGAAACCTTCACCCGTCCCGGCATGGCCCTGATGACCCTGGTGCTGAAGGACGATACCCCGGCCTCGGCGGTGGCCGATCAGTTTTATCAGGCCCGCAAGAAGCTGGGCGACAGTGCCCACGACCTGCCGCAGGGCGTGCTGGGCCCCTTCGTCAATGACGAATATGCCGATGTGGATTTCGCCCTCTACGCCGTGACCGCCCCCGGCATGGCCCCGCGCGACCTCACCCGCCAGGCCGAAACGGTCCGCCAAAGCCTTTTGGGGGTGCCCGGCGTCAAGAAGGTGGATCTCCTCGGCGAACAGGCGGAGCGCGTCTATGTGGACCTGTCGCCGGCCCGTCTGGCCACCCTGGGCATTCCCGCCCAGGCGGTGTTTCAGGCTCTGGCCCGCCAGAACCGCATGACCGCCGCCGGTTCGGTGCAAACCCGGGGCCCCGACCTGTTCGTCCGCCTCGACGGCGCCTATCACAGCCTGGCCGACATCGCCGACACCCCCATCGCCGCCCCGGCCCGGGCCGGACAGCCGGCCCGCGGCTTCCGTCTGGGCGATATCGCCACCGTTGCCCGCGGCACCGAGGATCCGGCCAGCTTCCTGATCCGCCTCAACGGCCAGCCGGCCATGGTTCTGGCGGTGGTGATGCAGCAGGGCTGGAACGGCCTGACCCTGGGCAAGGCGCTGAAAGCCGAGCAGACGCGGCTTTCGGCCAGCCTGCCCCTGGGCGTGCATCTGACCCGGGTCACCGATCAGGCCGTCAACATCCGCGGCGCCATCGACGAATTCATGCTGAAATTCTTCGCCGCCCTCGGCGTGGTCATGCTGGTAGGGCTGGTCAGCCTGGGCTGGCGGGTGGGCGTGGTGGTGGCCGCCGCCGTGCCGCTGACCCTGGCCGCCGTCTTCGTCATCATGCTGATCAGCGGCCGGGTGTTCGACCGCGTCACCCTGGGCGCCCTCATCATCTCGCTGGGCCTGCTGGTGGACGACGCCATCATCGCCATCGAAATCATGGTGGTGCGGCTGGAAGAGGGCTACGACCGCATCAAGGCCGCCGCCTACGCCTGGAGCCATACCGCCGCCCCCATGCTGTCGGGCACCCTGGTCACCATCATCGGCTTCACCCCGGTGGGCTTCGCCCGCTCCGCGGCCGGGGAATATGCCGGCAACGTCTTCTGGATCGTCGGCTTCGCCCTCATCACCTCATGGGTGGTGGCGGTGGTGTTCACCCCCTATCTCGGCGTCAAGCTGCTGCCCGCCATCCAACCGGTGCCGGGCGGGCTGGCCGCCATCTACGACACCCCGCGCTACCGCCGTTTCCGCGCCCTGGTCGCCTGGGTGGTGGGGCATCGCCTGACCGTGGTGGCCGCCGTGGCCGCCGCATTTCTGCTGGCCCTGGCCCTGATGGGGCTGGTGAAGAACCAGTTCTTCCCGGTGTCCGACCGCCCGGAACTGATGGTGGAGGTGCAGATGCCGGAAGGCACCGGCCTCGCCGCCACCGCCGCCACCAGCGCCAAGGTGGAAGGCTGGCTGCGCCGCCAGCCCGAGGCGCGGCTGGTCACCGCCTATATCGGCCAGGGCGCGCCGCGCTTCTTCCTGTCCTACAATCCGGAATTGCCCGATCCGGCCTTCGCCAAGATCCTGGTGCAGACCCCGAGCCCCAAGGCGCGCGACGCCCTGAAGCTGCGGCTGCGCCGCGCCGTGGCCGACGGCCTGGCCCCCGAAGCCTATATCCGCGCCACCCAGCTGGTGTTCGGCCCGGCGGTGCGTTTCCAGGTGAATTTCCGCGTTTCCGGCCCCGATCCCGCCACATTGTTCCCCCTGGCCGAGCGGGTGCGCGCCATCATGGCCGCCAATCCCCATACCCGCCAGACCACCCTGGATTGGGGCGAAAAAACCCCCACCCTGCATTTCACCCTCGATCGGGCGCGCCTGGAGCAGATCGGCCTGTCGCCGCAGGAGGTGGCGCGCCAGATGCAGTTCCTGCTGGACGGGGTGCCGGTGGCGCAATTGCGCGAGGATATCCGCACCGTGGAGATCGTGGCCCGCGCCGCCGCCCTGGGGCCCGACCGCCCGGCCCGCCTCGATCCCGCCCGCCTGACCGATCTCACCCTGACCACCCGCGACGGCCGCGCCGTGCCCCTGAGCCAGATCGGCCATCTGGACATCCGCGACGAATACCCCATTCTGCGCCGCCGCGACCGCGTGCCCACCATCACCGTGCAGTGCGACACCGACGACGCCGTCGAGCCCCCCGACATCTCGCGCCAGATCGAAACCGCCCTGGCCCCCGTGGAGGCCGCCCTGCCCGAGGGCTATCACATCACGGCGGGCGGCAATATCGAGGATTCCGCCATCGCCAACCGCGCCCTGGTGCCCATCTATCCCATCATGGCGGGGCTGATCCTGCTGGTGATCGTGGTGCAGGTGCGCTCGCTGCCGGCCATGGTCATGGTGTTTCTCACCGCGCCGCTGGGGCTGGTGGGCACCGTCCCCACCCTGCTGCTGTTCGGCCAGCCCTTCGGCTTCAACGCCATTCTCGGGCTGATCGGGCTGTCGGGCATCCTCATGCGCAACACCCTGATTCTCATCGGCCAGATCGACACCAACCGCAAGGCCGGGCTGTCGCAGTACGAGGCGGTGATCGAGGCCACGGTGCAGCGGGCCCGTCCGGTGGTGCTCACCGCCCTGGCCGCCGTGCTGGCCTTCATTCCCCTGACCCAATCGGTGTTCTTCGGCTCCATGGCCTATACCCTGATCGGTGGCACGGCGGCGGGCACGGTGCTGATCCTATTGTTCCTGCCCGCCCTCTACGCCGTATGGTTCAAGGTCAACCCTCCGGATCGGCCAGCATCCAGCGCCATAGCCACAGATCGATGAGGCTGACGGCGAAGGCCGAGAACACCGTGTCCGAGAGGAAATGCCCGCCCTGGATCACCCGGGTGGCTCCCACCAGCAGGCCGAACATCAGGGCCAGGGCCACCATGACCCGCCGAAGGCGCGGCGGCGCCAGCAGGGCCAGGGCCAGAACCCAGAAGCCCAGGGCGCCATGGCCCGAGGAAAAGGAGCAATTGCTGACGCACTGATCGGCGGGCAGCAGCGGCGGGGTGTAGTGGGCATGGCCGCCGAAGGCGGTGATCTGCACCGGACGGGCCCGGCCCCAATGCGCCTTCAGCAGGGCGTTGACCAAAAGCCCCGGCCCCAGCCCCAGGCTGAGCAGCAGATAGGCCACGGCGCGGCGGGACAGGCCCGGCAACCGGGCAACGGCGGCGCCCAGGCGGGGCCGCAGCAGGCTCCACAGCGTCAGCAGCGCCACCCCGCCCAGCAGCAGCGGCGGCATATCATGCAGAATGAAGCGGAACAGCGGCAGATCGCGCCAGTAAAAGCCCGCGCCCGGCCGGTAGAACCAGCCCGACACCACAAGATCGGGCCAGGGGCTCACGGTCAGCGGCAGCATGACGGCGCAGGCGGCCAGCAACAGCCTCTTCGGAAACAGCGGCATCAGCCGGTCCAGGCGCAACACCCTAGCCATCCTCGAGATGGAACAGCGCCGCCACCCCGATCAATCCCGCCACCAGCGAGGGGATCCAGGCCGCCATCAGCACCGGCAGGGTCGCCGACAGACCCAGGGCATAGATCACCTTGGAAAAGAAATAGAACAGGAACCCCGCCACCACGCCGCCGGCCAACCGTTTGGCCACGCCGCCCGAGCGCATGTCGGGATTGACCGAGAAGGCCGCCGCCAGCAGCACCATGGCGCACAGCAGCAACGGCGAGGCCAGCATGGACTGGAAATAAAGCTTCTGGCGGCTGGCCGAGAACCCGGAGCTTTCAAAAAAACGGATGAAGCCGGGGAGTTCCCAGAACGAGACGGTTTCCGGCGTGGCGAAACTGTCCATCACCCGGGCCATGGTCAGATCGGTATCGAAATCGTAGGCCGGCATCAGCACCACCGGCCGCTCGCGGCGGTAAAGCGCCACATCCTCCAGATGGAAGCTGTTGTGGCCCAGAACCCCGGTCTTGGCCTCCAGGCGATAGTCGAAATTCATGTGCGTGTCGGTGACGAAAACGCTGACGGTGCGCAGGCGCAGGGTCAGGCCGCGCTGCCACACATGGTCGGCATGCACCACCACCACCTCGTCGCCATGGGTTTCGCGCAGCCACAGGCCGTCCTCGTTGACCTGCAGCGGCGAGCCGCTGCGCAAGGCCTGCTGGTCCTCCAGCCGTTCGTAGAGGCGATACATGCGGGCCGACAGCGGATCGAAGGCGGTGACGTCGAAAAGACCGATCAGGGCCACCACCCCCAGCACCGGCGCCAGAAACTGCCACACCGAAATGCCGGCCGAGCGCGACACCACCAGTTCCCGGCTGCGGGTCATGGCCCAAAAGCAGCTCATGGCGCCGATCATCACCGCGAAGGGCAGAATGGTCTGCACCATCTGCGGCAGTTTCATCAAGGCCATTTCCAGGATCACCAGCAGCCCGGCATTGCCGTGGGTGGCGGCGCGGCGCAGAAGCTCAATCACGTCGAACAGGTAGATCAGCCCCATGATCAAGCCCAAAGCGCCGAAAAAGGCGGCCAGGAACTTGCGGGCGATATAAACGCTGAGAACGGGCGAAAAGCGCATGGAGCCTTGCGAAAACGAGAAACGGAAACCCGGTGCGGCGTCTCCCCCGGCCGAATGTGGGTTTGCCGCCGTCAACAGGCTATACCATGCCGGGCGGGAAGGTACTACCATAGGCGCAAACAGCACACCCGAATTTTAAGGAGAGCACATGGTTCGACTGACCCGCATCTACACCCGCGGCGGTGACAAGGGGCAAACCTCGCTGGGCGACGGCAGCCGAGTTCCCAAGCATGACCTGCGCGTTGAGGCCTATGGCACGGTGGATGAATTGAACGCCGCGCTGGGAGTGGCCCGCCACGCCAACCAGGATCCCGAGGTGGACGCCATGCTGGTGCGCATCCAGCACGACCTCTTCGACCTCGGCGCCGATCTTTGCATTCCCGAGGCCGACGGCCAGGAAGGCAATCTGCGCATCATCCCCGCCCAGGTGGTCCGCCTGGAGGCGGAGATCGACGCCATGAACGACGACCTGGAGCCGCTGGAAAGCTTCGTTCTGCCCGGCGGCACCCCGGCCGCCGCCCATCTGCACCAGGCCCGCGCCATCGCCCGGCGCGCCGAACGGCTGGTCTGCGCCCTGGCCGAGGCGGAAGTGATCAACCCCCAGGTGATCGCCTATCTCAACCGCCTGTCGGATCATCTGTTCGTCATGGCCCGCAAGGTCAACGGCAACGGCGCCCACGACGTGTTGTGGAAGCCCGGCGCCACCCGTTAATACCCCTGAAGCGTATCAGGGGTTTTGAAGGTTTTGTTCAAAGCCGGGCCGGCGTTGACAATATTATGTCTCATCCCCTATGCTGCGCTGCAATAGAAACGGACGGCGGGCGGCTTCGCCCGTTCGCCGTCCGCAGTCTCATCCCGGCCGGTAACGACCGGCCCCAGATCAGGACACCGAGGATCCATGAAAGCCCTTGTCGCCGTGAAACGGGTCGTGGACTACAACGTGAAAATCCGCGTGAAGGCGGATAACAGCGGTGTGGAAACGGCCAATGTGAAATTTTCGATGAACCCCTTCGACGAGATCGCCGTCGAGG
>JAJXUO010000087.1 GCA_021782815.1 Pseudomonadota bacterium | reverse complement strand
ACGCGCGCCTGATGGCGCGAAGCCAAGGGTTTCGGAGAAACCCGCCCGGCGCATGAGGGTGCAGTGATCGGTTCCGATCACTGCAATTTGGTATAAGCCCGCGCGGCGCATGAGAGGGCAGTGATCGGGTCCGATCACTGCAATTTGCTATAAGCCCGTAACCGGCGCCGGGACCCCTCCCGGCGCCGGTTGCAAAGGGGGTCAGCGCCCGAGGTCGCGGGCGGTGAGGTCCAGGCAGCGCTGGGCCAGGGCCACCAGCTGGTCCACCTCGTCGCGGCTGATGACCAGCGGCGGCGACAGCACCATGCGTGATCCCACGGCGCGCATGATCAGCCCCTCGCGGAAGCAGTGGTCGCGGCAGAGCGTGCCGATCCTGCCGCCATCCGCGAAGAAGCGCTTGGGGTCCTTGCTCTCCACCAGGGCGATGCCGGCCACCAGGCCGGTGCCGTCGATATGGCCCACCAGCGGATGATCGAGCAGGGTGGCCAGGCGCTCCTGGAAATAGGGGCCGATATCGGTTTGCACCCGCTCCACCAGCTTTTCCGTTTTCAGGATCTCGATGGTGCGCAGGGCCACGGCGGCGGCCACCGGATGGCCGGAATAGGTGTAGCCGTGATAGAACTCGCCGGCGTGGGCGATGAGGCCGTCGGCCACGCGCCGGCCCACCGCCACCGCCGAGATGGGCAGATAGCCCGAGCTCATGCCCTTGGCCATGGTCATCAGATCGGGTTCGATGCCGAAGGTCTGGCTGCCGAACCAGGCGCCGGTGCGGCCATAGCCGCAGATCACCTCGTCGGCCACCAGCAGCACATCGTACTTGCGGCAGATGCGCTGCACTTCCGGCCAGTAGGTGGCGGGGGGCACGATGACGCCGCCGGCGCCCTGGATCGGCTCGCCGAACACCGCGGCCACGTTGTCGGGGCCCAGTTCCAGGATCTTGTCCTCGATCAGGCGGGCGCGGGCCAGGCCGAAGTCCTCGGGGCTCATGCCCTCGGGGGCCTCGCCGTACCAGTAGGGCTGCTCCACATGGGCGACATGAGGCACCATGGGGGCGCCCTGGGCATGCATCACCCCCATGCCGCCGATGGAGGCGCCGCCGATGGACGAGCCGTGATAGGCGTTCTTGCGGGCGATGATCCAGTTCTTATAGGGCTTCTTTTCCGCCGTGGCCCAATAGGTGCGCACCATGCGGATGGCGGTATCGATGGCTTCCGAGCCCGACCCGGCGAAGAAGACCCGGTCCAGGCCCAGCGGCGTCACCGAGGCCACGGCGGCGGCCAGTTCCGTGGCCGCCGGGGTGGTGGTCTGGAAGAAGCAGTTGTAATAGGGCAGTTCGCGCATCTGGGCGCTGGCGGCCTCGATCAGCTCGGCGCGGCCATAGCCGAGATTGACGCACCACAGCCCGGCCATGCCGTCGAGGATGCGCCGGCCCTCGGAATCCCACAGCCACACGCCCTCGGCGCGGGTGATGACGCGCGCGCCCTTGGCGTTGAGGGCCTGGCTGTCGGTGAAGGGATGCCAGTGGTGCTGGCGGTCCAGATCCTGCCAATAGGCGGTGCCCTTGTTGACCTTGTTCATCGTTTCAGAAGCTCCAGTACGTCGGAAGGGGCGGCGTCAGCGCAGCCGCAGCCAGGTGCTTTTCAGTTCGGTATATTTGTCGAAGGCGTGCAGCGACTTGTCGCGGCCGATGCCCGATTGCTTGAAGCCGCCGAACGGCACGGTGAGATCGTCGGCGTCGTAGCAGTTGGCGTAGACCACGCCGGCGCGCAGCCTTTTGGTCATGCGGTGCAACTGGTTGACGTCGTCGGACCACACGGCGGCGGCCAGGCCGTAGTCGCTGTCGTTGGCCACCCGGATGGCCTCGTCCTCGCTGTCCACGGTGAGCACCGCCAGCACCGGGCCGAAGATCTCCTCGCGGGCGATGGTCATGGCCGGGGTCACCTGATCGAAGATGGTGGGCTGCACATAGGCGCCGCCCGGCACCGGTTCGGCCCGTTCGCCGCCGCTGACCAGACGCGCCCCCTCGGCGCGGCCCTTGTTCACATAGCCCAGCACGCGTTCGGCATGGCGGTGGTCCACCAGGGCGCCCATGGTGGTGGCGGGATGCAGGGGATGGCCGGGGCTGTAATCGGCGGCCAGGGCCACCAGGCGGTCCAGCACCTGTTCCTTCACCGCCCTGTGCAGCACCAGCCGCGAGCCGGCGGTGCACATTTCGCCCTGGTTGAAGAAGATGGCCCCGGCGGCGGCGCGGGCGGCGGCATCCAGGTCGCCGCAGCGGTCCATGACGATATGCGCGCTCTTGCCGCCGCATTCGAGGCCGATGCGCTTCATGTTGGACTGGCTGGAATAGTGCAGAAACAGCTTGCCCACCTCGGTGGAGCCGGTGAAGAAGGCGCCGTCCACGTCGGGATGCAGGCCCAGGGCCTTGCCGGCCACCGGCCCGAAGCCCGGCACCACGTTGAACACCCCGGCGGGCAGGCCGGCCTCGGCGGCCAGCTCGGCCAGGCGCAGCGCCGTGAGCGGGCTCTGTTCCGCCGGTTTCAGCACCACCGAATTGCCGGCGGCCAGGGCCGGGGCGATCTTCCAGGCCGCCATGATCATGGGGAAGTTCCACGGCACCACCACGCCCACCACCCCCAGGGGCTCGCGGGTGATGGTGGCGATGGTGTCGTCGGCGGTGGGGGCGATCTCGTCGTAGAGCTTGTCCACCGCCTCGCCGTACCAGCGCAGGCAGCGGGCGGTGGCCGGGCTGTCGACCGCGAGGGCGTCGGAGATGGGCTTGCCCATGTCCAGGCTTTCCAGCAGGGCCAGTTCCTCGGCATGGAGGGCGATCCGCTCGGCGAAGGCCAGCAGCACCGCCTTGCGGCGGGCGGGGGCGAGGCCGGCCCAGCGGCGGTCCTCGAAGGCCTGGCGGGCGGCGGCCACGGCGCGGTCGATATCGGCGGCGGCGCCCTCGGCCACCTGGGCCAGAACCCGGCCGTCGATGGGGCTGACGCAATCGAAGCGTTTGCCGTCGGCGGCATCGACGAAGCGGCCGTCGATAAAGGCCTGGGCGCGGATGCTCAAGGCCTCGGCGCGCTGGCACCACTGCGCGAAACCATCGGCGGAAGAGGGGGGCATGGCGGGCCTCGCAAAAATGTGATCACTTTATGGGGCGAGTGTGAGCGCAAGGCCTTACCCCTGTCAAGAAGAGAGATCACAGAAGCGGGGTGGCTTACCCCACCATGCCGGCGTTTTCCACGTAGGCGCTCAGGAGTTCGGCGGTGCCCACATGGGTGATGCCGTCGCGGATATCGGCCTCGAGGGCGATGCGCAGGGCTAGGGGATCCTGCTTTTTCAGGGCGGCCAAGGCCTCGGAATGGCGGTCCACATGGTAGAAGTCGTTCAGCTTCGACAGGGCCAGCCGGGTGAAGGGCCCCAGTTGCAGCCACACGCTTTCCACCAGCGGCATGATCACCTGATTGGGGTTGGATTCGTAGAGATGGCGGTGAAAATCCTGGTTGTGGATGGTCACGCCCTCGCGGTCGCCGGCGGCATGGGCCTCGTCGATGCGGCGGTCGATCAGGGTCAGCTGCTCGATGCGGGCGGCGCCGACATAGGGCAGGGCCCGCTCCGCCGCGTGGCATTCCAGGGCGATGCGCAGTTCGCACAGCTCGCGGAATTTCGATACCGTCATCTGCGGCACCTGGATGCGGCGGTTGTCCTGCACCTCCAGCGCCTGTTCGCTGGCCAGGCGGCGCAAGGCCTCGCGCACCGGCATGGTGCTGACGGCCAGGGCGGCGGCCACGTCGCGGATGGTCAGCGAGCGTCCGGGCGGGATCAGCCCCACCATCACCGCCTGGCGCAACGAACGATAGGCCCACTGATTGACCGTTTCCTTGGGGTGGCGCGGGGAAACGGGCAGGGACAGCGGCGGTGTGGGGGCCATCGGCGAAAACTCCGGCGAACGAGGGAGACTTGACGGGGCGGGTTAAACGTGATCACATTTTAGTGAAAGCCGGAACGCAGTCCAGGCTAAACTGCAAGGGTTATAGCAACCCGGAAAGAAGGTCGAGGGTAAATGGTCAACGACGTGACGCTTGAGATGGCCCGGGCCGCCCTGGCGGCCAATCCCGAGGTGGAGGAGATCGATCTCCTGGCCGCGGACCTCAACGGCATCCTGCGCGGCAAACGCGTGCCCGCCGCCAGCCTCGACAAGGTCTTTTCCGACGGCATGAAGTTTCCGCGCTCGGTGCTGTGCCTGGATATCTGGGGGCACGACGTGCTGGCCAACGGCCTGGTGTGGGAAAGCGGCGACGGCGACGGGGTGTGCAAGCCCTGCGGCCCCGGCCTGCTGGCCATGCCGTGGAGCGAACGGCCGCGCCTGCAGATGCTGACCATGATGGAGGAGGTGGACGGCCGCCCCTTCGGCGGTGATCCGCGCCAGATCCTGAAGGGGGTGGTGCAGCGCTTCGCCGCCCTGGGCCTGACCCCGGTGGTGGCCACCGAGCTGGAATTCTACCTGATGGCCGGCGACGCCGCCGGCGGCGGCCGCCCGCGTCCGCCCGCCGCTCCCAAAAGCGGCTACGAACTGGACGGGCCGCGCGTTTACTCCATGGAGGAGCTGGACGAGTTCAACGATGTGCTCACCGCCATCCGCGACGCCTGCCGCGCCCAGGGCCTGCCCACCGACACCATCATCGTGGAATTCGGCCCCGGCCAGTTCGAGGTCAACCTCAACCATGTGGCCGATCCCCTGCTGGCCGCCGATCACGCCGTGCTGCTGAAGCGCACGGTGCGGGCGGTGGCGCGCCGGCACGGCCTGCACGCCACCTTCATGGCCAAGCCCTATGGCGAGGCGGCGGGCAGCGGCTTCCATCTGCATGCCAGCCTGCTGGACGCCCAGGGGCGCAATATCTTCGACGACGGCGGCGCCTCGGGCAGCGACGCCCTGCGCCATGCCGTGGCCGGCATGATCGCGCTGATGCCCGCCTGCATGCTGATCTTCGCCCCGCATCAGAACTCCTACCGTCGCTTCCTGCCGGGCTGTCATGCCCCGGTGGCGGCCAACTGGGGCTATGAGAACCGCACCACGGCGCTGCGCATTCCCACCAGTTCGCCCAAGGCGCGGCGCTTCGAGCACCGGGTGGCCGGAGCCGACGCCAATCCCTATCTGGTGATGGCGGCCATCCTGGCCGGCGCCCTTCATGGGCTGGAGCAGCGGCGGGAGCCGCCCCCCGCCCTGGCCGGCGACGGGTACGGCGGCGGCGCGGCGGTCTCGGCGCCCCTGCCCACCGATTGGGGGGCGGCCATCGCCGCCTTCGAGGCGGCGGAGCCGCTGCTCAGCCCGTTTCTGGGGCCGGTGTTCACCCGCGCCTTCGCCACCTGCAAGGCGCAGGAGCGGGCCGAACTGGGCAAGCGGGTCACCGACGTGGAATATGCTACCTATCTGGGGTCGATATGATGCGCATTGGCATTCTGGAAACCGGGCGTCCGGCGCCCTCGCTGGGGGCGGAATACGGCTCCTATCCCGATATGGTGGCTACCCTGCTGGCCGCCGGCGACGGCCAGCTGGAATTCGCCCGCTTCGCGGTGCTGGAGGACGAACTGCCCGCCAGCGTCGAGGATTGCGACGGCTATGTGGTGACCGGCTCGCGCTTCGCGGTGATGGAGGAAAGCCCTTGGATGCTGCGGCTGGAAAGCTTCCTGCGTCAGGCCATGGCGGCGGAACGCCCGATCTTCGGCATCTGCTTCGGCCACCAGATCTTGGCCAAGGCCATGGGCGGCGTGGTGAAAAAGGCCGGGCAGGGCTGGCAGCTGGGACTGAAACGCTACCACCTGGCCAAACATCCCGCCTGGATGGACCCGGCCCCGGACAGCATCGTGCTCAACGCCTTTCACCAGGATCAGGTGCAGGAAATCCCCGAGGGCGCCGAGATCATCGCCACCGCCCTGGCCTGCCCGGTGGCCGGGCTGGCCTATGGCGACAAGGCCTTCAGCCTGCAGGCCCATCCGGAATTCTCGGTGGAGTTCGAGCGCGCCCTCCTCAAGGCCAACAGCGGCAAAACCGTGCCGCCCGATCTGGGCCAGGAGGCCTTGAGCGGCCTGACCCCCGGCACCGAAACCGACGCCCCCCTGGTGGCCCGCTGGGTGCGCCGCTTCTTCCTGGGCCAGGCGCCGGCCTGAAGGGCGGCTTGCGTTTCATAACGCGTTGCGTTACGGTTGCGCATGATCGTGGATTTTGCCGATAAGGACACCGCCCTGGTCTGGCAAGGCATCGCCAGCCGCAGGTTGCCGTGGGATATCCAGAAAACGGCATTGCGCAAACTGCGGATGCTCAATAACGCCAAATGCCTGAACGATCTGAGATGCCCGCCGAACAATCATCTGGAGGCGTTGCGTCGGGATCGGGTCGGGCAGCATAGCATCCGCATCAATGATCAATGGCGCGTTTGTTTCCTGTGGACGGAAGGAGGTCCGGCTCATGTCGAAATCGTCGATTACCATTGAACGGATTGCCAATCCGACGCCGGGCGAGATGTTGCTGGAGGATTTTCTGAAGCCCATGGGGCTCAGTCAGAACGGCTTGGCCCGGGCGATCGGCGTGCCGCCGCGCCGCATCAACGAGATCGTGCTGGGCAAGCGCGGCATCACCGCCGACAGCGATTTGCGGCTGGCCCGTTATTTTGGGCTGTCCGACGGTTTCTGGCTGGGGGTGCAGGCCGACTACGATCTTATGGAACGGCGGCGGCAGATCGCCGACGAGATCGCCGCCATCACGCCCCATCCCCACGCCGCCTGACCGGTTTCACACCCCCAGTTTGTCGCGCAGGCCGTAATACCAGGCGCCGATCATGCTGAAGGGCACGCGCAGGGCGTGGCCGCCGGGGAAGGGCAGGGCGGGCAGGGCGGCGAAGCTGTCGAAGCGTTCGGCCTGGCCCTGAAGGGCTTCGGCCAGCAATTTGCCCAGAAGGTGGGTGGTGGTCACGCCGTGGCCGCTGTCGCCGTGGCTATAGTAAAGGCTGTCGGACAGGCGGCCGATGGCCGGGATGCGGCTCAGGGTCAGGGCGAAATTGCCGCTCCAGGCATAGTCCACCGCCACGCCGCGCAGTTCGGGGAAGGTTTTTTCCACCAGCGGCAGGATCTTGGCGGGCACGCTGGCGGGATCGCTGCCGCCATAGACCGAGCCGCCGCCGTAGAGCAGCCGGTTGTCGGCGGTGCGGCGGTAATAATCCAGGATATAGTTGTGATCCTCGACGCAATGGTTGGCGGGCAGCAGTTCGGCCAAAAGATCGGGCGGCAGCGGCGCCGTGGCGATGACCTGGGTCGAGACCGGCATGATGTCGGCATGGATGGCCGGGGCCACCTGGCGGGCCAGATAGGCGTTGCCGCACACCAGCACGAAGCGGGCCGTGACCGTGCCGCGCGGGGTGTGCACCAAGGGGCGCGGTCCGGCCTCGATGCGCAGGGCCGGGCTGTTTTCGTGGATGACGCCACCCAGGCCCTCCAGGGCGCGGGCCTCGCCCAGGGCCAGATTGAGAGGGTGCAGATGGCCGCCGGCCCGGTCCAGCCGCCCGCCGATATAGCGCTCGCTCTTGACGATGGCGCCCAAACCGGCCTGATCCACCATCTCCAGCTGCGTATGGCCGTGCCGTTGCCAATGGCGCTGTTCCCGTTCCAGGTCGCGCATCTGCTTCGGGGTGAAGGCGGCCACGAAGCCGCCCTCGCGCAGGTCGCAGGCGATGCCGTAGCGGGCCACCCGCTGGCGGATGATGGCGGCCCCTTCCAGCGACATGGCGCCCAGGGCCCGTTCGGCCTCGGCGCCGTAGCGGGCGCGGATATGCTCCAGGGAACGGCTGTAGCCGTTGACGATCTGGCCGCCGTTGCGCCCCGAGGCCCCCCAGCCGACGCGGGCCGCCTCCAGCACCGCCACCGAAAATCCGGCCTCGGCCAGATGCAGCGCCGCCGACAGCCCGGTGAAGCCGGCCCCGACCACGCAGACATCGGCGCTGACCGCCCCCGCCAGGGCCGGGCGTTCCGGCGTGGGCGTCATGGTGGCGGCGTAATAGGAGGGGGCATGCGCCAGCGGCTGGCTCTGCTGATCCCGGCATTGGGCGGGGGTGGGGAACAGAACAAGGCTCATGGCGCGGCTCCGGGGCTTTGTGTGATCAAAATAATGCGAAAAACAGGCCTGATTTCATGGAATTTTGCAAATTCTGTCGAGAATGCTCGCATAATGTGATCACAAAATCAAGCCTTGGCGCGGGGGAGGGGGCCGGTATAGAACAAACAGACGGAGTTGACGGCGGCGGGCGCTCATGCGGATCGATGTGGAGTTCGAGGATCGGGTCGGCATCGCCCAGGAGGTTTTGGCCCTGCTGGCCGGGCGGCGCTTCAACGTCACCGCGGTGGAGGTGACGCCGCCGCACATTTTCGTCGATGCCCCGGCGCTGACGGCGGACTCCTGGCGCGATCTTTGCGCCGCCCTGCTGGGGCTGCAGGGGGTGATCGCGGCGCGGAGCGTGGATATTCTGCCCGGCGCCCGCCAGCGCCTGCATCTGGACGCGCTGATGGCGGCCATGGCCGATCCGGTGCTGCTGGTGGACGATCAGGGCCAGGTGCTGGTGGGCAACAAGGCGGCGGCCCTGGCGGCGGGGGTGGTGACCGATAAGGCCCTGGCCGGGCAGTCGCTGGCCCGCCTCTTCGGCGATGCGGTTTTGCAGCGGGAACTGGTGGATAGCGGCTTCGTTTCCCCGGCGCGCGAGGTGCTGCTGCGCGGCCGCCCCTTCCAGCTCGACAGTTCGCCGGTGTCCGACGATGGCCGCGCCGCCGGCGGCGTGCTCACCCTTTACGCCCCGGTGCGCCTGGGCGAGCGCATGCACGGCCTGCAGCAGGTGGGCAGTTTCGACGGCCTGATCGGCGATTCGCCGCCCCTGCGCGATCTCAAGGCCCGGGCCCTCAGGGTGGCCGGGGTGGATGCGCCGCTGCTGATCCTGGGGGAAACCGGCACCGGCAAGGAGCTGGTGGCCCAGGCCTGCCATCAGGCCAGTTCCCGCCGCGCCGCGCCCTTTCTGGCGCTGAACTGCGCCGCCGTGCCGGAAAATCTGGCGGAAAGCGAGCTGTTCGGCTATGCCCACGGCGCCTTCAGCGGCGCCCAGCGCGGCGGCAAGCCCGGCCTGCTGGAAATGGCCGACAAGGGCACGGTGTTCCTGGACGAGATCGGCGAAATGTCGCCCTATCTGCAGGCCAAGCTGCTGCGTTTCCTGAACGACGGCACCTTCCGCCGCGTCGGCGGCGACCGCGAGCTCAAGGTGGATGTGCGCATCATCAGCGCCACCCACCGCGATCTGGCGCAGATGGTGGACAGCCGCGCCTTCCGCGAGGATCTTTATTACCGCCTCAATGTGCTGCATCTGACCCTGCCGCCGCTGCGGGCGCGCGGCGACGATATCCTGGCCCTGGCCCGCCATTTCGTGGCCCGGGCCAGCGCCCAGGGGCGGCGGGCCCAGCCGCAGCTGACCGAGGCCGCCTGCCGCGCCTTGCGCGCCCATGCCTGGCCGGGCAATGTGCGCCAGTTGGAGAACGTCATCTTCCGCGCCGTGACCATGAGCGACCGCCCGCTGCTGGACGCCGCCGATTTCGGCCTGGAGCAGGCGGGCGCCGAGGCCTCGTCCCCCGGTGAGGCCCTGCTGCCGCCCGACCTGCCCGAGGATTGGGACGGCGCCGTCGCCGCCCTGGAGCGGGCCCTGCTGGCCCGGCTCTATCCCCTCTATCCCTCCAGCCGCAAGCTGGCGGCGCGGCTGAAAACCTCGCACAGCCGCATCGCCACCAAGCTGCGCCGCTACGGGTTGGGCTAACGCTGTATCGAAATAAATACAGCGTCTTGATTTTGATACATGTCTAAAAAAGCGGCGGGCCTGGGAAAACCGCCATTCTTTCGGGCATGGGGGGTGTCCTGGCCGTACCGTTTTTGATACAGTCGCCGGACGTGAAAATTTATCTTATTGATAATAAACAATTTTAAGGGGTGGCACGAGGTTTGCTGAAGAGACGGGCAGCAAGTTCCGGAGGTGCCATGAACAACGTCCATCCCATCCGCCTGCCGAAAAAGGCAGGGATCGATCCGGCCGAGGCCCGCAGCGGCGCGGTGTTGAGCGTGGATCTGGACGCCATCGTCGAGAATTACCGGCTGCTGCGTCTGAAATCGGCGCGGGCCGCCTGCGCCGCCGTGCTGAAGGCCGACGCCTACGGCCTGGGCGCGGCGCGGGTGGGGCCGGCCCTGGCCGCCGCCGGCTGCCGCCATTTCTTCGTGGCGCATCTGGACGAGGGCATCGCCCTGCGCCGGGTGCTGCCGCCCGCCTGCCTGATCTATGTGCTGCACGGCCCCATGCCGGGGGCCGAGGCGGAGTTCACCGCCCATGGCCTGCGTCCGGTGCTGAACGGCCTGGAGCAGATCGACGCCTGGCGCGCCCTGTCGCGCAAGGCCGATATGGCCCTGCCCGCCGCCCTGCAGGTGGATAGCGGCATGGCCCGCCTCGGCCTGTCGCCGGCCGAGCTGACGGTGCTGGACGATGCGCCCGAGCGGTTGTTCGGCATTTCGGTGTCGCTGGTGCTGAGCCATCTCTCCTGGGCGGAAATCCCCGAACACCCGGCCAATGTCGACGCCCTGCAGCGCTTCCGCGCCCTGCGCGCCCGTCTGCCCGCCGCGCCGGCCAGCTTCGCCAATTCCTCGGGGATCTTCCTGGGGCCCGATTATCATTTCGATCTGTTGCGCCCCGGCGCCGCCCTCTACGGCCTGGCTCCCCAGGCCGGGCGCAAGAATCCCATGCGGCCGGTGGTCACCCTGCAAGGCAAGGTGATCCAGACCCGCAGCGTGCCCGCCGGCACCCCGGTGGGGTATAACGGCCGCTTCGTGGCCCATACCGAATGCCGCATCGCCACCGTGGGCGTGGGCTATGCCGACGGCTTTCTGCGCTGCCTGGGCAACAAGGCCACCGCCAGTCTGCGCGGCTACGAGGTGCCGGTGATCGGCGCCGTGTCCATGGATCTGATCACCCTCGATGTTTCGGCGGTGCGCGGCGAGATCGCTCCGGGCGAACGGGTGGATCTGATCGGCGGCGATGCCGCCTCGCCCGACGCCATCGCCGCCCAGGCCAACACCATCGGCTACGAGATCCTCACCCTTCTGGGGGGGCGCTATCACCGCGCCTACCAGGGCGGCGAGGCCGCGGCCAGCCACGAACAGGGAGACCCATCGTGAAAATCATCGTTCTCGGCAGCGGGGTGCTGGGCACCACCACCGCCTATTTCCTGGCCAAGGCCGGTCATGAGGTGGTGGTGATCGACCGCCAGCCCAGCCCGGCCCAGGAAACCAGCTTCGCCAATGCCGGCGAGGTCTCGCCCGGCTATTCGGCGCCGTGGGCGGCGCCCGGCGTGCCGGTCAAGGCGGTGAAATGGATGTTCATGCGCCATGCGCCGCTGATCCTGCGCCCGCATCTCGATCCCTTCCAGTGGAAGTGGATGGCCTCCATGCTGCGCAACTGCACCAGCGCCCGCTATGCCCTGAACAAGGGCCGCATGGTGCGGCTGGCCGAATACAGCCGCGACGTGCTGCGCACCCTGCGGGCCGACACCGGCATCGCCTATGACGAACGCAGCCAGGGCACCTTGCAGCTTTTCCGCAAGCCGCAGCAGGTGGAGGCCTCGGCCGCCGACATGGCGGTGCTCGACCAGTTCGGCGTGCCCTATCAGGCGCTGGACGTGGAGGGCTGCCTGCGGTTCGAGCCCGGCCTGGAAAAAAGCCGCATCGTCGGCGGGCTTTTGCTGCCCGGCGATGAAACCGGCGACTGTTTCAAATTCACCAACGCCCTGGCCGAACAGGCCGCCGCCCTCGGGGTGGAGTTCCGCTTCAACACCACCATCAAGGGCCTGGTGCATGCCGGCGGCCAGGTGGTGGGGGCCCTGACCGACAAGGGCGAGGCCCGGGCCGACGCCGTGGTGGTGGCCCTGGGCAGCTATTCCCGCTTCCTGCTGGAGCCCTTGGGCTTTTCCATCCCGGTTTATCCTGTGAAGGGCTATTCCATCACCCTGCCCATCATCGACGAGTCCCGGGCCCCGGTCTCCACCATTCTCGACGAAACCCACAAGGTGGCGGTGACCCGCCTGGGCGATCGCATCCGCGTGGCCGGCATGGCCGAGCTCAACGGCTATAACCTGGATCTGCCGCAGGCCCGCCGCGAAACCGTGGAATATGTGGTGAACGATCTTTATCCCGGCGGCGGCGATCTGGCCCAGGCCGACTTCTGGTGCGGCCTGCGCCCCATGACCCCCGACGGCACCCCCATCGTCGGCCCCACCGGCATTCGCGGCCTTTACCTCAATACCGGGCACGGCACCCTGGGCTGGACCATGGCTTGCGGCTCGGCCCGGGTGGTGGCGGATCTGATCTCGGGCCGGACGCCGGAGATCGACATGGGCGGTTTGACCCTGGATCGCTACGGCCGCGCGGCCTAATACCAAATTGCAGTGATCGGAACCGATCACTGCACCCTCATGCGCCGGGCGGGTTTCTCCGAAACCCTTGGCGTCGTGCCTGATGGCGCGCTTTGCCTCACCGCGCCATC
>JAJXUO010000086.1 GCA_021782815.1 Pseudomonadota bacterium | reverse complement strand
AGACGGCATCCGCCGCGCCCGAACCGGCGGCCCCGCCGCCGCCGCCGGAAAGCGGCCATGGCTTCCTGTGGCCGGTGAAGGGGCGGGTGATCGATCCCTTCGGCGCCGCCGGCAAGGGCGTGCATAACGACGGCATCAATATCGCCGTGCCCAAGGATACTCCGGTGCGGGCCGCCCAGGACGGCGTGGTGGTTTATGCCGGCAACGAGCTGCGCGGCTTCGGCAATCTTTTGTTGATCAAGCATGCCAACGGCTGGACCACCGCCTACGCTCACAACGATCGGCTGATGGTCAAGCGCGGCGAAAGCGTGCGGCGCGGCCAGGAGGTGGCGCTGTCGGGCGAGTCGGGCGGGGTGACCGAGCCGCAGCTGCATTTCGAGATCCGCCACGGCACCCGCGCCGTCAATCCCGAAACCATGCTGAAAGACTGATCCCGAGGATCAGCCGATACGCCGCCCCAGCCGTCCGGCCAGATCCTGGATGAATTGCCAGGCCACGCGGCCCGAGCGCGAGCCGCGCGTCATGCTCCATTCCACCGCCTCGGCCTTGAGCTGTTCCGGCGGCAGAACCAGATCGAAGGCGGCGGCATAGCCTTCGATGATGGCGAAATAGGTGGCCTGATCCAGATTGTGGAAGCCCAGCCACAGGCCGAAGCGGTCGGAGAGGGACACCTTCTCCTCGGTGGCTTCGCTGGGATTGATGGCGGTGGAGCGCTCGTTCTCGATCATATCCCGCGACAGCAGGTGGCGGCGGTTGGAGGTGGCGTAGAACAGCACGTTCTCGGGCCGGCCCTCGATGCCGCCGTCCAACACCGCCTTCAGCGATTTGTAGCTCTCGTCGGCGCCCTCGAACGACAGATCGTCGCAGAACAGCAGGCAGCGGCGCTCGCCGTCGCGCAGCCGGGTCAGCAGCCGGGGCAGGCTGGGAATATCCTCGCGGTGGATTTCCACCAGGGCCAGCAGGCCGGGATGTTCGGCGTTGACGGCGGCGTGCACCGCCTTGATCAGCGAGGATTTGCCGGTGCCGCGCGCCCCCCACAGCAGGGCGTTGTTGGCGGGCAGGCCTTGCGCGAAACGGCGGGTATTGTCCAAAAGCTGGTCGCGCTGGCGTTCCACGCCCTGCAACAGCGACACATCCACCCGGTTGACCTTGGGCACGGCCTCCAGGCCGTCGGGGTCGGCGTGCCAGATGAAGGCGTCGGCCTGATGCAGGTCCAGGGGGCGGGCGGCGGGCGGGGCCAGGCGGTCCAGCGCGTCGGCGATGCGGCCCAGCAGGGCCAGAACGGCGGTATCGGTCGTCATGATGTCCTGACGGTAGCACGGTCCGGGGCCGGGTCAATATGCGCAACAGTGTATTGCCGACGGGGCGGCTAGTGCGGCGGCGGGAAAGGGTTATCTTTCCAGGCAACGGTTTCTCCCGTGTTGAAAGGGTTATGACGATGACGAAGGTTCTGGTGATCAACAGCTCCATTCTGGGCGACATGTCCGCGTCCCGCGCCCTGGTGGCCCAGGCGCTGGCGGGTTTGCGGGCCAAGCTGCCGGGCCTCCAGGTGGTGGAGCGCGATGTGGGGGCGGCGCCGCTGCCGCATTTGACCGGCGAAACCGTGGGCGCGCTGCGCCGCGACGCCGCCGACGCCAGCCCGGCGGAAAAGGCCACCCGCGCCCTTTCCGACCAGCTGATCGCCGAGGTGATGGATGCCGACATCATCGTCATCGGCTCGCCCATGTATAATCTGGGCATCCATTCCGGCCTGAAGACCTGGTTCGACCATGTGCTGCGCGCCGGCGCCACCTTCCAGTACACCGCCAACGGCCCGCAGGGGATGGTGCCCTCCAAGCCGGTGCTGGTGGTGGAAAGCCGGGGCGGTTTCTACAGCGAAGGCCCCGCCGCCGCGTACAATGCCCAGGAGCCGCATCTGCGCGCCGTTCTCGGTCTGATGGGCCTGGTTCAGCCCACCTTCGTGCGCGCCGAAAGCCTGGCCATGGGCCCGGATGCCGTGGCCCCGGCCATGGACGGCGCCGGCAAGGCCATCGAGGCCTGGGTCGCCGCCCTGGCCTAATCCTCTCGGAAAACAGGCGAAATTGCGCCCTCCGGCCGCCCGGCCGGGGGGCGTCGGCGTTTCATGGCAAGGATTTCACGCCCTATTCCTTTGCAAGGCGGAGCAACAAGGCTATATTTCGCCAGCTTTGAACGGTCTTTCGCTAAAGCAGGAGTTTCCTATGTTCATTTCCCAGGCGCTGGCGCAGACCGCCGGTTCCGCCGCCAGCCCCGCCGCCGGGGTGGAGCAGTTCCTCCCCTTCGCCCTGATCCTGGTGGTCTTCTATTTCCTGATGTGGCGCCCGCAGGCCAAGAAGGCCAAGCAGCACCGTGAAATGGTGTCGGCGCTGCGCCGGGGCGACAAGGTCCTGCTGCAAAGCGGCATCTACGGCACCGTCACCAAGGTGGTGGACGATGCCGTGGTTCTGGTGGAAATCGCCGAAGAGGTGAAGGTGCGGGTGGCCCGCGCCTCCATTTCCGAGGTTCTCTCCAAGACCGAGCCGGTGGCCGCGGCGTCGAAGGACGCCAAGGACAAGGCCGGCAAGGAGGCTCAGGACGAGCCCGCCGCCGAAGACGACAAGTAACGCCCGGCTGCCGATCCGATGACGGGGCGGGCCCGCTTTCGGGCCCGCCCCACTCCCTTTTCCGGCGGAGAAGGGGGGATATTCCCTGCCGGGGTCCAGGCCCGGCCGTTACCCGCATGAGGTCCGCATGAACCGTTATCCGCGGTGGAAATACATCACCATTCTCGTCATTCTGCTTTTGGGCGTGCTGTATTCGCTGCCCAACCTGTTCGGCGAGGTGCCGGCGGTCCAGGTTTCGCCGACCTCGTCGGTGGTCCAGGTGGATCAGGCCCTGATGACCCGGGTGCAGACTGTCCTGAACGCCGCGTCGATCCCGTTCAACGGCATGCTGGCCGATCCCACCGGCGTCAAGGTGCGCCTCGGCAATACCGATG
This sequence comes from Pseudomonadota bacterium, assembly GCA_021782815.1. Classification (GTDB taxonomy): domain Bacteria; phylum Pseudomonadota; class Alphaproteobacteria; order Rhodospirillales; family Magnetospirillaceae; genus JAJZGK01. The sequence continues at coordinate 9,847 of JAJXUO010000086.1, read as the reverse complement.
TGCAGCTCAAAGCCAAGGACGCCCTGCAAAAGGCCCTGGGACAGAACTACACCGTGGCCCTGAACCTGCTGTCGGCCACGCCGCAGTGGCTGCAGTCCATCGGCGCCCTGCCCATGTATCTCGGCCTCGATCTGCGCGGCGGCGTGCATTTCCTCATGCAGGTGGATATGACCTCGGCCTTGAACAAGCAGTTCGACCGCCAGATCAACGACATCCGCCATCGCCTGCGCGAGGAGAAGGTGCCGCTGGCCGGCGTCTCCCGCGACGGCAACAGCCTGGTGGCCAAGTTCAAGGATACCGCCAGCCGCGACCGCGGCGAGGAGGTGCTGCGCCACGAGATGAAGGAAATGACCGTGGCCGAGCAGGGCGATACCCGGCTCTCCCTCACCCCCACCCCGGTGGCCCTGAAGACGTTCCAGGAGCAGGCGGTGCAGCAGAACGTGCTCACCCTGCGCAACCGCGTCAACGAACTGGGCGTGTCCGAACCCATCATCCAGCAGCAGGGCCCCGACCGCGTGGTGGTGCAGCTGCCGGGCGTGCAGGATACCGCCAAGGCCAAGGACATTCTGGGCCGCACCGCCAGCCTGGAAATCCACATGGTGGACGACGAGCACATGGACGGCCCCACCCTGGCGGAAGCCGCCAAGGGTCTGGTGCCTCCCGGCGACGATTTCTACCTGTCGGGCCGTGACAACGAGCCGATGCTGGTGAAGAAGCTCTCGGTGCTGACCGGCGAGGACATCGCCAGCGCCTCGGCCGGTTTCGACAGCCGCAACAACGAGCCGGCGGTGCATATCACCCTCGATACCCGCGGCGCCCGCATCTTCGCCCAACTCACCCGCGACAATGTGGGGCGGCGCATGGCCATCATCCTGGTGGAAAAGAGCAAGGGCGAGGTGATCACCGCGCCGGTGATCCGCGAACCCATCACCGGCGGCCAGGTGCAGATCTCCGGCCGCATGTCGGTGAAGGACGCCCAGGACGTGGCCCTGCTGCTGCGCGCCGGCGCCCTGGCCGCCCCCATGGAAATCATCGAGGAACGCACCATCGGCCCCAGCCTGGGCGCCGAGAACATCGCCAAGGGCGTGCATTCGGTGCTGTGGGGCTTCGTGGCCATCACCCTGTTCATGATCTTCTATTACCGCCGCATGGGCCTTTATTCGGCGCTGGCGCTGGGCGTGAACGTGTTGATGCTGGTGGCGCTGCTGTCGCTGCTGCAGGCCACCCTGACCCTGCCCGGCATCGCCGCCATCGCGCTGACCGTGGGTATGGCCATCGACGCCAACGTGCTGATCAATGAACGCATCCGCGAGGAATTGCGGGTGGGGCATACGCCGCACGCCGCCATCCATGCCGGCTATTCCCGCGCCTTCGCCACCATTCTCGATTCCAACGTCACCAACTTCATCGCCGGTGTGGCCCTGTTCTCCTACGGCAGCGGCCCGGTGCGCGGTTTCGCCGTGGTGCTGTGTCTCGGCATCCTCACCTCGATGTTCAGCGCCGTGCTGGTGTCGCGCGCCCTGGTCAATCTGACCTACGGCCGTCAGCGCAAGCTCGACCATCTTTCCATCTGACCGGCGGAAGCAGGAGTTAACGATCATGGAATTCTTCCGCTTCAAGCGCGACATTCCCTTTATGAGCTATGCCCGGGTCACCACGATGATCTCGCTGGTGACCTTCCTGCTGTCGGTGTTCTTCCTGATCACCCGGGGCTTGAATTTCGGCGTGGAGTTCACCGGCGGCACGGTGATCGAGGTGCATTACCAGCAGGCCGCCGATACCGGCGCGGTGCAGGCCGATCTGCTGAAGGCGCATATCGAAAACAGCGAGGTGCAGAATTTCGGCACCGCCTCCGATCTCATCATCCGTCTGCCGCTGCGCACCGGGGTCTCCTCGGCGCAGCTGTCGGAAACGGTGCTGTCGGCGCTGCGCGCCTCGCATCCCCAGGTGGAACTGCGCCGGGTGGAGTTCATCGGCCCGCAGGTGGGCAAGGAACTGGTGACCGACGGCTCCATCGCCCTGGGCCTGGTCTGCCTCGGCATCATGGCCTATCTGGCCTTCCGCTTCGAATGGCGCTTCGCGGTGGCGGCCATCATCGCCAACCTGCACGACGTGGTGATCATTCTGGGCTTTTTCGCCTTCTTCCAGTGGGAGTTCTCGCTCACCGTGCTGGCCGCCGTGCTGTCGGTGCTGGGCTATTCGGTGAACGAATCGGTGGTGGTCTTCGACCGTATTCGTGAAAACTTCCGCAAATACAAGAAGATGAGCGTGCCCGACATCATCAACAACGCCATCACCGCCACCATGAGCCGGACCATCATCACCCACGGCTGTACGGAAATGGTGGTGCTGTCCATGTTGTTCTTCGGCGGCGAAACCCTGCATTATTTCGCCCTGGCCCTGACCATCGGTATCGTCTTCGGCATCTATTCGTCGGTGCTGGTGTCCTCGCCCATCGTGCTGTGGCTGGGCGCCACCCGCGAACATTTCATCCGCGCCGAGGCCGATGCCGCCAAGGCGGAAGCGGCCAAGCCGTAAGCGGGGCCGGGCCATGGACATCACCCCCTTCGTTCCCGCCGACCGGCAACTGATCCAGGGCTATGGCGATGGCGGCTTCCGCATCAGCGGCAACCGTCACGAGGGGGCGGTGCTGGTATTCCCCGGCCAGACCCTGGCCTGGGGCGTGGCCGATTTCGCCGCCATCACCCCGGAAAGTCTGGCCCCGGTGCTGGAGGCGGCGCCCAAGGTGGAGCTCCTGCTGCTGGGATCGGGGGGGCGCATGCTGCTGCCCTCCCCTGAGCTGCGCCGTTATTTCCGCGAGAGGGGCGTGGTGCTGGAGGCCATGGACACCGGCGCCGCCTGCCGCACCTACAATGTGCTTCTGGCCGAGGAACGACGGGTGGCGGCGGCGCTGCTGCCGTTCTGATACCAAATTGCAGTGATCGGAACCGATCACTGCACCCTCATGCGCCGGGCGGGTTTCTCCGAAACCCTTGGCTTCGCGCCATCAGGCGCGCGTCGCCTTGCTCCTAACCGGCGTCGCGATGAGTCAAACTCATCGCGACTTGGTATGACCCATAAAAAAACGGGGCCGCAAGGGCCCCGTTTTTCATGGATGGCGTTGGATCGCTTAAGCGGCCTTGGCCAGGTTCTGGGCCACGAAGTCCCAGTTGGCCAGCTTTTCCAGCACGGCGGCCACGAAATCGGGGCGGCGGTTCTGGAAGTCCAGGTAATAGGCGTGTTCCCACACATCGACGGTGAACAGCGGCACCTGGCCATGGGCCAGCGGGGTGTCGGCGTTGGCGGTCTTGGTCACCTTCAGCTTGCCCTGGTCCAGCACCAGCCAGGCCCAACCCGAACCGAACTGGGTGGTGGCGGCGGTCTTGAATTCGCTGACGAAGGTGTCGAACGAGCCGAAATCGGCCTCGATCTTGGCCAGCAGGGCGCCCGAGGGCTTGCCGCCGCCGTTGGGGGTCAGGCAATGCCAGAAGAAGGTGTGGTTCCACACCTGGGCGGCGTTGTTGAAGATGCCGGCCTTGGCGGCGTCGCCGGCCACCTCCTTGATCACCTCTTCCAGCGGCTTGGCGGCCAGCGGGCTGTCCTTGGTCAAATTGTTGAAGTTGGTGACGTAGGCGGCATGGTGCTTGCCATGATGGAACGCCAGGGTGTTGGCCGAGATAACGGGTTCAAGCGCCGTGGCGTCGTAGGGCAGGGGCGGAAGCTCCAGGGCCATAATCAAAACCTCATGTTAGGTTGGAATAGGTCTAAACGTCCCTAAACATAGGGAGCGTCGTCCCACTTGTGAAGAGGGGGATGGGATCAGGGCAAGGGTTCGTAGAACTTGCGGTCCAGCAGCGCCGGCACGCCGATGGTCTTATGCGCGCCGTAGCGGCCTTGGCTGACCAGATGGGCGTGGGGCAGGCCGTTGGGGGCGTGAAAGGTGTGCAGCACTTCCCAGGCGCGGCCCAAAGGGTCGCTGGTCTTCTGGAAACGGTCTCCAACGCGCACGGACTGGGGATCGAAAGTGATGGCGCTCATGGCAATCCTCCTCAAGCGATCGGGCGGTGTTCGGACACGCGACTCTAAACCCTAGAATATAGGAGGGGATGGGAAGAGTTCCATAGTCTGAAGGGCGGGTATTACGGCGAAAACGAGGCGGATGGCCTCATATTTTAGACATATTTCCCTTCTAAACAGGATGATAAGAGGTATGACGCCGCAGTACGTCACTAAAGCTCGCCGCGCTTGGCGAACCACCGCAAACCTTGACGGCCAGGGTCTGGTTGTCGGACAATATCAGCGGAGAAAGCGCGGTGGCCCGATGACGGGGGCCGCGCCCATGCCCGGCCGTAAGGCGGGCAGTCGTCATATTGCTTCGAGATGGAGGATGTGACCATGACGGCGATCAACGCCACGGTTCCCGTTCTGACCGCCGATGGCGGGCTGGTGAAGTATCTGCGCGAAATCCGCGCCTTTCCGGTTCTGTCGCAGGAACAGGAATACATGCTGGCCAAGCGCTGGCAGCAGCATGAGGATGTGGAGGCCGCGCACCAGCTGGTGACCAGCCATCTGCGTCTGGTGGCCAAGATGGCCCTGGGCTTCCGCCATTACGGACTGCCCTTGCCCGACCTGATCAGCGAAGGCAATCTGGGCCTGATGCGGGCCGTGAAGAAATTCGATCCCGACAAGGGCTTCCGTCTGGCCACCTACGCCATGTGGTGGATCAAGGCGGCGCTGCACGAATATGTGCTGAGCAGCTGGTCGATGGTGCGCCTGGGCACGCTGTCGGCCCATAAGAAGCTGTTCTTCAATCTGCGCAAGGTGAAATCCAAGCTGCAGATCATGGACAGCGGCGACTTGAAGGAACAGGACGTGGAGCGCATCGCCGACGAGCTTTCGGTTCCGGCCAACGAGGTGCGCCTGATGAACCAGCGCATCGCGGCCCGCGACAGCTCGTTGAACGCCCCTGTGGCCGCCGATATCGCCATGGAGCGCCAGGATCTGCTGGTGGACGAAACCCCGGATCAGGAAACCCTGCTGGGCGAGCGCGAGGAACGCCGCCTGCAAAGCCGCTGGCTGGCGGAGGGGCTGAAGGTGCTGGACCGCCGCGAGCTCGATATCCTGACCGAGCGCCGCCTGCGCTCCGATCCGATGACTCTGGAGGAGTTGGGCACGCGCTACGGCATCAGCCGCGAACGGGTGCGTCAGTTGGAAAACCGCGCCTTCGTCAAGCTGCAAAGCGCGGTCAAGGCTGCTGCGGCGGCGTAACAGGGGCATCGGGTTCGCCCGATCGCCCTGGGCGGTATTAAGACAAAAAAGCCGGGCCCGTTGGAACGGACCCGGCTTTTTCATGGTCTGGCGGACGGGCTATTCCTTGCGCGGGCAGGTGCGCACCCCCAGCAGGGTGTAGGCCGGGCAGAAGGAAATCAGGGCGGTGGCCAGCGGCACCACGCCGATCCAGGCCCAGATGGGACCGCCGGTGAGGGCCCAGACGATGAGGGCGATGCCGACGACGGCGCGGGCGATACGATCCAGGGTTCCAACATTCTTGGGCATGGTTTTGGTCCTTCAATGAGCGCGGTTGCGGGTGATCTGAGGGCGATTTTGACCGTGCGCCCGTTGCGGGTCTGTGACCTAGTTACACGTCGCGCAGATTTTCCAGGGCGGCGGGATTCAGCAGGCTGAGCTGGCCGCGGGCCAGGGCGATCCAGCCCCGGCGCTCGAACTCCTTCAACTGGCGGCTGATGACCTCGCGGGCGCTGCCCAGTTCCACCGCCAGATCCTGATGGGTGGCGCGCACCATGCCGTTTTCGGCCTGATCCAGCAGCAGCCCGGCCAGACGCCGGTCGATGCGGCCGAAGGCCACCTCCTCGATCAGCGACAGCAGCCCGGCCAGGCGGGTGGAGTAGGCGGTGAAGATGAAGCGGCGGAAGGGATCGGATTGGGCCAGCAGGCGATGGAACAAGGCGCCGGGCAGGGCCACGGCCTCGACCGCGCTTTCGGTCAGGCCTTCGGCGCCGTAGGGCAGGTCGCCCAGCAGGCAGGCGGTGGTCATGATGCAGCTTTGCCCGGCCTCGACGCGGTAGAGCACGATTTCGCGCCCCGATTCCGCCACCTTCTGCACCCGCACCTGGCCGTCCAGCACCAGCAGGAAGGTTTGACAGAGATCACCGTCGCGGAACAGCACGCTGCCGGGGGGAATGCTCACGCGCCGGCCCTGTTCGGCCAGGGCGCGGCGGGCCTCCGGGTCCAGCCGTTCCAGGCCGGGAAACGCCTCCAGCCAGCCGCAGATCACCCTTGCTGCTCCCAACTGCAGGCAAGGCCCAGTTCGCCGGCGGTATTGGCCACGGTGTTGAGGCAGGCCGGGCGGCTGGAGGGCGGCACCGACACGGCGAAGCGGGTGATGTAGCGGCCGCCTTCGGCCAGGGCCAGGCGCTGGGCGTCGAGCCGGACGATATTGGCGCCGTATTGGGTAAAAGCCTCGGAGAGGCGGGCGATCAGGCCGGGCCGGTCACCGCCGCTGACGGTGACGGTATGGGTGATGGCGGCGCTGGGGCCATGCTCGGCCGACAGGCCGAAGGGGCGCACGGTGATGGTGGCGCCGTCCAGTTCGGGCTGCTCGGCCAGTTCGTTTTGCAGATCCTGGCTCGACAAATGGTCGGGCACCCGGCAGACGCTGGAAAACTCCGCCCCCGCTCCCAGCACGGCGAAGCTGGTGTCGCCCAGGTCGGCGCCCAGTTCGAACAGGCGGCCGGTGATGGCCGATACCAGACCGGTGCGGTCGGGCGAGAAAATGGAAACCAGAACGTTCGACATGACGATCCTCCGGTACAGTCCAGGCGTCGCCGCGACTATGCGGCATTCCTGTCGATTTGCAAAGAATCCCCCTGTTGCAGGGGAGGCGGCGCGGCACAAAATGATGGGGAGGCGTTAACCATGCGGAAATATATTTGCCGCCATATTGGCGGGATGGGTACAATACCCATGGGGTGAAAGGGTGTCGTTACATGTCAACCACATCGAAGGTGACGTCGTCCGTCGCGTCTTCGGTTGGCGCTGCCCTGGGCAACGCCGGCACGGGGCAGCGCGCGACCGCGTTCGATGCGGTGGAACGGATCATGCCGCCCTTCCTCGCGGTGAAGGATCCCTGGCGGCACGCCTACGATCAGGAATCCTCCGACGGCTTCGGCCCCATCCCCAGAAAAAAGAAACAAGAGGACGATAATCCGCAAAGCCAGTTCACCCAACTGGTGAAGATGGCCGCGGCCTCGTTCCCGGCCAGCGAAAGCATGCAGGACTTTCGCGCCTCCGCCCCCATTCTGGTGGCCGACGTCATGCACGGCCTGGGGGTTTACGAGATCAATATGAAGATCTGCTCGGGCATGTTCCGCAACCAGGGTTCGGTGGTCAATCGCTTTTCCTGATGTTGCGCGGTGGCGCGATCCGTCCCATCTTCTGACCAGTAAAGACGGACGGATGAGGTACCCAAGGTGGCGATCGCGGCGGTGGAGTCCAGTTTCGACGTGGCCTACTGGTTCGTCGACCGGGCTCTGAACGACAACGAATATATCCAGCCGCAAAAACTGCACCGGCTGATGTATCTCTCCCAGGCCTATTTCGCCGTGGCCTATCACGGCCGCCGCCTGATGCCGGCGCTGTTCGTGGCCGATGAGTTCGGTCCCATCGAGCCCAACGTCTTCCGCGCCTGCGCCATCCAGCGCCCGCCCATCGATCCCCGGCCCATGCCCGAGGCGGTCAGCCATTTCCTCGACAGCATCTGGCGTCGTTTCGGTTCGCATACCGCCGAACATCTGAATCAGCTGGTGCGCGGCCACACGCCGTACAAAGAGGCCCTGGCCCGGGGCGAGCGCAGCGAAATCCCCTTGAAGGACATGATCGCCTTCTACGCCAAGAAGAATTCACCGGCCAACGAGGCGGTGGGGGCTCCGCCGGTGACCCAGGTGCTGCGCCCCAAGGTGATGCGTTCGCAAAGCGGCAAGCCGGTCTCGGTGCAAAAGTGGATGCCTCCCGTGAAAGGGGGCTCTGACAAGGATTCAGGGTAATCGTGTGAACGCGCGATGGTTGTTCGCTCGAAGGGAATTTTCGCCGCGTTGGCCCATTGAGGGCCCGCGCAATCGTTTGCGCGCAAGCCAAGCTGGCGGCACGCCAGCGCCCGGCGATTGAGTGGACATATCAAACAAGGGCAATCGGCTTCGCCCGATTGCCCAGGACAAGGATTAATCGTCACTTGCGCCGGTGGGGGGGCTCTGGCTATCCTCCGCCTCTGTTTTCATCATTCAGAGGTCCGGAAACATGGCCGAAGGTGCCAGCGAAGCCATTGGCGGCATTGCCGCGGAAGCTCTTCAACAGTACGTCGATCGCATCGAGAAGCTGGAAGAGGAGAAGAAGGCCCTCGCCGAGGATATCAAGCAGGTGTATTCCGAGGCCAAGTCCACCGGCTTCGACACCAAGATTTTGCGCAAGATCATCGCTCTGCGCCGTGTCGAGGAGCATGAGCGCAAGGAGCAGGAGGAACTGCTCGATCTTTATAAGCGCGCCATCGGCATGGAATAAACCGGCCAGACGCGGACCCCGCCGGACCGGTCCGGCGGGGTCCGCTGTTTTTGGGGGAGGCACATGACCTATCTCGTCACCGGCGCCGCCGGCTTTATCGGCTTTCACACCTGCCAGCGCCTGCTGGAGCGGGGCGAACGGGTGATCGGCCTCGACTGCATCAACGATTACTACGATCCCGCCCTGAAACAGGCGCGTCTGGCCCGGCTGGAGGGGCAATCCGGCTTCACCTTCCTCAAGGCCGACCTGGCCGAGCGCGAGGCCATGGCCGATCTGGCCGCCCGGCATGCCGACATCACCCGCATCATCCATCTGGCGGCGCAGCCCGGCGTGCGCTATTCGCTGGTCAACCCCTACGCCTACACCCGCTCCAATATTGATGGACATCTGGCCATCTTGGAGCTGGCGCGGCACTTGCCGCGTTGCGAGCATCTGGCCTATGCCAGTTCCTCGTCGGTCTATGGCGGTAATACAAAACTGCCCTTCGCGGTGGAGGATCGGGTCGATAATCCGGTGTCGCTCTATGCCGCCACCAAGAAATCCAACGAACTGATGAGCCACTGCTACAGCCATCTGTTCCAGATTCCCACCACCGGGCTGCGCTTTTTCACGGTCTACGGCCCCTGGGGGCGGCCCGATATGTCGGCCTTCCTCTTCACCTCGGCCATTCTGGCCGGCAAGCCCATCCGGGTGTTCAATCACGGCGACATGCGGCGTGATTTCACCTACATCGACGATATCGTCAGCGGCGTGCTGGCGGTGAGCGACCGTCCGCCCTCCGGGCCGGGGGTGCCTTACCGCGTCTACAATATCGGCAACAACCGCTCCGAACCGCTGATGCGCTTCATCGCGGTGATCGAGGCGGCGACGGGGCGCAAGGCCGAGCTTCAGTTCGAACCCATGCAGCCCGGCGACGTCAAGGACACCTATGCCGATATCGAGGCCATTCGCGCCGATTGCGGCTACGAGCCCACCACCAGCATCGACGTAGGCGTACCGCGTTTCGTGGAGTGGTACCGCGCCTTCTACGGGGCGTGATCCCGGCCTTGGGACCGGGGCGGCGACAAAAAAATGACAAGGCGCATTTTTTGCTGTTGACGACCCTCCGGCCCAAGGCTATAAGTCCGGCCTCCCGACGACGCAGCAAGCGCCGCGCCGCCGGAAACGAAGAGAAAAACGCTCTTCCGCTCTTTGACAAGTGAAGACGATGGAAGGGATGCGCAGGCGGCGAGACGACCGGTTACGACGGGTCTGTTTTTAGCCTCGCATCTCG
>JAJXUO010000016.1 GCA_021782815.1 Pseudomonadota bacterium | reverse complement strand
GAACCGATCACTGCACCCTCATACGCCGGGCGGGTTTCTCCGAAACCCTTGGCTTCGCGCCATCAGGCGCGCGTCGCCTTGCTCCTAACCGGCGTCGCGATGAGTCAAACTCATCGCGACTTGGTATAAAACCAAAAGGCACAATCAAAAAGCGCCGGCCCTGGAAAAGCCGGCGCTTTTTTTATGTCAGCCAGTCGACCAACGCGGCGATCTGCCCGGCCTCCATCAGCGGCGGGGCATGGCCGCAGCCGGGAAATTCCACCAGGGTGGCCTTGGGGCCGCGCCGTGTCATGGCCTGGGCGTCGGCGGCGGTCAACAGATCGGACTCGGCGCCGCGCAGCAGCAGAACCGGGCAATGGATCATCTCCCACAGCGGCCAGAGCTCGGCCCCCTCCAGCACCTTGGGATCATTGAACACCAGGGCGATGCCCGGATCGTAATGCAGTCGCAGGCCGCCTTTTCCGTCCGGGCGGCTGCTGCTGACGGCCAGATGGCGCCAATGCGCGTCCTCGCGCACGCCGAAAGTGGCCATGGCCAGGCGCAGATAGGCCTCCACCGCCTCCAGATCGGCGAAATTTCCGCCCAGCCCCACACCGGCGGCGATGCGGCGCAGCGGTGCGGCCGGCATCACCGGGCCGATATCATTGAGGATCAATCTGGCGATGGGGGATCCCGGCAGGGCCGCCAGGCTCATCCCCACCAATCCTCCCAGCGAGGTGCCCAGCCAGTCCACCTGCCGGACATTGAGGCGGGCCAGCAGGGTGGCGCAGGCATTGAGGTAGGTGGGCAGGGCATAATCGGTTTTCACCGGCAGCCAGTCGCTGTCGCCCCGGCCGGGCAGGTCCACCGCCACCACCCGCATGCGCGGCGCCAGGGTTTCGGCCAGAAGATCGAAATCGGCGGCATTGCGGGTCAGCCCATGCACGCAGAACAGCACGCGCGGATTGTCGGCATCGCCCCATTCGCGATAGGCCAACCGGTAAAAACCGTGCGAGGCCAATCCCTGCACATGATCCTGCCGCATGATGGTGATCTCCCGCCCTGTCAGGGAATATTGCTGCAGCCCATTTCGCCGTAGGCGCCGCGGAAGTAAAGCAGCGGCCCGCCGGCTTCGGAAAATTCCAGTCCCTCGACACGGCCGATGAAGATCAGGTGATCGCCGCCTTCCAGCACCTCCTGGATGCGGCAATCGGCCACCGCCAGGCAGCCTGGCAGAATGGGGGCGCCGGTGGTCCGCCGCTCGAAGGCGATGCCCTGCCATTTATCGCCGCCACGAATGGCGAAACGACCCGAAAGATCGCGCTGACTGTCGCGCAGCACATGCACGGCGAAATGCCCGGCGGCGCGAAAGGCGTTCAGGCACGACGTTTTCTTATCGAGGCACACCAGCACCAGCGGCGGCTCCAACGACAGCGAGGTGAAAGCGCTCACCGTCAGTCCCACGGGCCGCCCCTCCGCGTCCGTGCTTGTGACGATTGTCACGCCGGTGGCGAAGCATCCCAAGGCCTTGCGGAAAGTCCGCTGATCGATCGCCGTCACCCCTGTCCCCTTATTTTGCATGAACACCCCCTCAAGTTTGGGATGACCCCCACTCTGTTCAATTGCTTTCCCACAGCTTTTCCCTGGAATCCATATTTTTATACGCTACCATGCGCATGATTGGCGACAAGTGGCGCATTTTATTGCATTCTTCCCGGTGTTTGGCGTGGGCTGGGGTAAAGGGTAATCTTTAATGTTCGTGATCATCGGCATGATTGTCGTCATCGGCTCCGTCATGGGCGGCTATGTCGGCAATGGCGGCGAAATCGGTGTTCTGATCCAGCCCTTCGAGTGGATCATCATTCTGGGCGCCGCCATAGGCAGTTTCATCATCGGCAACCCCAAGGATGTGGTGCTGGGCCTGGGCAAGGCCATGGGCACCATGATCAAGGGCTCGCGTTTCGACAAAGCCGCCTATGTCGAGCTTCTGAGCATGCTCTATTCGGTGTTCAAGCTGGCCAAGACCAAGGGCGATCTGGCCCTGGAAAGCCATGTGGAAAAGCCCGACGAAAGCCCCTTGTTCCAGCGGTTTCCCAAATTCTCTGCCGATCATCACACCCGCGAATTCCTCTGCGACTATCTGCGCCTGCTGACCCTGGGCACCAACAACGCCCATGAGGTGGAATCCATCATCGATGCCGAGATCGAGGCGCATCACCACCATATTTCGCTGATCGCCAACGCCATCACCACCATGTCGGACGCCATGCCCGCCCTCGGTATCGTTGCCGCCGTGCTGGGCGTGATCCACACCATGGGCTCCATCACCGAGCCGCCGGAAGTGCTGGGCCACCTCATCGGCGCCGCCTTGTGCGGCACCTTCATGGGCGTGCTGCTGTCCTATGGCTTTTTCGCGCCGTTCGGCCGCATCCTCGATCTGATCTATAAGACCGAGAGCGAATATCTGAACTGCATCAAGGCCTGCCTTCTGGCCCATATGATGGGCTACGCGCCGCAGGTTTCCATCGAATTCGGCCGCAAGACCCTGGCGCATCACGTGCGCCCCAGCTTCGCCGAGCTGGAAGAAGTGGTGACCAACCTGCCGCCGGACTGATAGTCTCTACCCTCTCCGCCCCAGACCGAACAGCCGACGATAGCGGGACATGGCCGAACAACCCATCATCATCAAGCGGATCAAGAAAGGCCATGGCGGCCATCACGGCGGCGCCTGGAAGGTGGCCTATGCCGATTTCGTGACCGCCATGATGGCCTTCTTCCTGCTGTTGTGGCTGCTGAACGCCGTGACCGAGGAACAGTTGCAGGGCGTGGCCGATTATTTCGCCCCCACCTCGGTTTCGGAATCCACCAGCGGCGCCGGCGGCATGCTGGGCGGCAAGGTGGTGGGCGAAGGCGCCATGTCGTCCAACGGCACCACCCCCAGCTTCACCCTGTCGCTGCCGCCGCCCACCATCGGCCAGGGCGGCGATGCCCTGACCGATCCCAAGGAAGGCGGCCAGGGTGAAGGGGAAGGCGTTTCGCCCGACGACAACGCCGGCATGGGCAAGAAGGAAGGCATCGGCGCCGGCATGCATCCCGGCGCCTCGCAGATCAAGGGCGCCACCGCCGCCCAGGGGGCCGGCGGTGGCGGTTCCGCGCAGGGCCCCGGCAGCGCCGCAGGCGGTCAAAGCGGCCAGGGCAAGGCGGTGGCGATGTCGGAGGCCGAAATCATCAAGGCCAACGCCGAACGCGAACAGGAACAGTTCAACCGCGCCAAGCAGGCCCTCAATCAGGCCATGAATTCCATTCCCGAGCTGTCGAAGCTGGGCAACAGCCTGATGGTGGACAATACGCCGGAAGGCCTGCGCATCCAGATCGTCGATCAGGAGGGGCTGTCCATGTTCCCCAAGGGCTCGCCCGACATGTACGGCCATACCCGCGCCCTGCTGGAGCTGGTGGGCCGGGTGGTGAAGATGCTGCCGGAAAAAATCGCCATTTCCGGCTATACCGACAGCACCCCTTTCACCAGCCAGGGCAATTACGGCAACTGGGAGCTATCGGCCGACCGCGCCCTGGCCACCCGCCGCGCCCTGATGGATGCCGGCGTGCCGCGCGGCCGCATCGACCGCGTCGAGGGCCGCGCCGATACCGACCCCCTGGTGAAAAGCAATCCCGCCGATCCGCGCAACCGTCGCATCACCGTGGTGCTGTTGCGCAACAACAAGGAACCCACGGCGGTGCCCATGACCTCGGGGGCGGTGAAAAGCGGCCAGTTGCCGGCGCAGCTGCAATAAACCGGCCCCGATCCGGGGCGGATTGCAGGGTCATCGTGTGAACGCGCGATCGTTTGCGTGAAAGCCAAGCTGGCGGCACGCCAGCGCCTGGCGCCTGAGCGGACATGTGAAAACCAGGGCAATCGGCTTCGCCCGATTGCCCTGCCGGATTGAGCTTTCCCCCCTCTTATGCCTTAATACCATTGCAATGATGGCTTTCCCGCCATATCTGGGAAAAGCCTCACTGCCGCATCCTCTCTGGCGAGGAGCCTATGGACCACGTCGCGCTGAAACGGCCGCATTTTTTCTTCACGACCGCGCCTCTGCCCTGCCCCTATCTGGCCGGGCGGATGGAACGCAAAATCGTGACGGAATTGAGCGGCCCCGATGCCGAAAGCCTGCATGAAACCCTGTCGCGCGCCGGGTTCCGTCGCAGCCATTCCATTGCCTACACTCCGGCCTGTCAGGGCTGCAACGCCTGCGTCGCCGTCCGCATCGTGGTCAAGGATTTCGAACCCGACCGCACCATGCGCAAGATCCTGCGCCGCAACGGGGGGCTGGAGGCCCGCTTCACCGCTCCCCACGCCAGCGCCGAGCAGTACCGGCTGTTCGCCCGCTACCAGGAATCCCGCCATAGCGGCGGCGACATGGCGTTGATGGGCTTTTACGACTACCGCTCGATGATCGAGGACAGCCCGATCCAGACCTTCGTGGTGGAATTCCGCGACAGCGGCGGCATGCTGCGCGCCGCCGTGCTCACCGACCGTATGGATGACGGCCTGTCGGCTGTCTACAGCTTCTACGAACCCACCATGAGCGAGGACTCGCTCGGCACCTACATGGTGCTGTGGCTGGTGGAAGAGGCGCGCCGTCAGAACCTGCCCTATGTCTATCTCGGCTACTGGGTGAGCGACAGCGGCAAGATGGCCTACAAGATCCGCTTCTCGCCGCTGGAGGCCTACGGCCCCGGCGGCTGGGCGCCGCTGCCCAGATAACCGAGGCGCGCCATCACGCCGCCGGTCTTCTCCAGAAACAGCGCCTCCTGCGCCGGCGACAGATGGTTTTTCCAATCCCCGGCCTGGCCTTTGCGGAAGAACGAGGCGCGATCCTCCTGCCCCGGCGGCCGCCCCCGGCTCATGGTCTCGAAGGCGGCGCGGCGGCAGGCCTCGTCCAGCGTCGCCGCCGCGTCCGACGCTCCGAGAAAACGGCACAGCCGCGCCAACTCGCCCGCCGTATCGGCCAGCAGATCCTCGTAGCGCACCCGGCAATAGGCCTCGGGCCGCTGCGCGGCGAAGGCCAGGGCCTCGGCGTTCTCCTGCGCCCAGGCGGCGGCATATTTTTCCAGATGGCTGTCCAGGGTGGGAAATTCCCGGCGGGTCCAGTCGGGGGTCACGCGCTGATTGTGAAACCACGCCGAAACGGCGCAATCGCGGCCGTCGCGCACCATATGGATGATCTTGGCGCGGGGCAGCACCAAGCCGATCAGCGGCAGGCAGCGGATGTTGTCCGGGGTGCGTTCCCCCAGAATGGCCGCATCGCGGCCCGCCCCTTGCGCCTCCAGCATCAGCAGGGCGGCGCTGGTCAGCAGATAGAGGCCGCCCTCCACCGGAAAACGCGGATAGCCTTGCATCTCCTTGAAAATCGTTTCGTTTTTCCAGGTGATGCGGGCGCTGTACTGGTCCACCGCCTCGGCCAGCATCGGCCCCAGGGCATCGAAGAAATGCCCCTCGCCCCGGCAGCTGATCTCGGGATGGGCGTCCAGCAGCAGCTGCAGCCAGGTGGTGCCCGATTTGGCGGTGCCGCCGATAAAGAACAAGGGCCGCCCGGCCAGGGCGGACAGGCGGGCATGATGATCTGAAAAATCAAACATATCAGCCCCCTGCCCGCCGGTCCTCAGAACTTATTGTCGCGGCGGAACCCCTGGGGCGGCGTCCGTCCCACGGTGGCGCGCTTGCCCAGCCACAGCGCCAGATTCGGCTCGGTGCGGGTTTTGTCACCGCTGTTGGTGCGGAAGGTGAGGCCGTCGTTCAAGGTGAAGACCTTGATGTCGGCGGCGCCGCCATCGCGGTATTTCTGCAAGATCACGCCACGGCCGCGGGTCATGTCCGGGATCTCCTCCAACTTGAAGATCACCAGCTTGCGGTTCTGGCCGATCACCGCCACCGCGTCGCCCTCGGCGGGCAGGCAGAAGGCCGCCTGTTCGCCCTCGCCGGTATTGAGGATCTGCTTGCCGGCCCGGGTCTGCGCCACCACCTCGTCGCTTTTCACCAGGAAGCCGCGCCCGGCATCACTGGCCACCAGCAGCGGCGTGCCGGCCCGGAACGGCAGCACGGTCACGATCTCGGCATCGTTGGGCAGGTCCACCATCAGGCGCAGCGGCTCGCCATGGCCGCGCCCGCGCGGCAGCTTGTCGCCGCCCAGGGTGTAGAAGCGGCCATTGCTGGCGAAGAACAGCAGCTTGTCCACCGTACTGGCGTGCAAAGACAGTTTCAGTCCGTCGCCATCCTTGAACTTGAAGTCCTCGGCACTGTCGGAATGGCCCTTCACGGCGCGGATCCAGCCCTTTTCCGACAGGATCACCGTGATATCCTCGCGTTCGATGAAGGCCTCGATGGGCACCACCACCGCCGAAGGCGCCTCGCCCAGCAGGGTGCGGCGGCGGCCCAGATCGTCATCGGCGCCGAATTTGGCCTTCACCTCGGCGATTTCACCGGCCACGGTGCGCCAGCGCAAGGGCTCGTCATCCAGAAGCGCCAACAGGCCGCGCCGTTCCTCCGACAGCTTGCCGTGCTCGCCCTTGATCTCCATTTCCTCGAGGCGGCGCAGCGAGCGCAGCCGCATATTGAGAATGGCCTCGGCCTGATTTTCCGTGAGCGAGAAGGTTCTCATCAGCTCGGCCTTGGGCTCGTCCTCCTCGCGGATGATGCGGATGACCTCGTCGAGATTGAGATAGGCCTTCAAATAGCCTTCCAGCACCTCCAGGCGTTTTTCGATCTTGCCCAGGCGATGCCGCGACCGGCGCCGCAGCACCACATGACGGTGATCGAGAAATTCGCGCAGCACCTCCTTCAAACTCATGACGCGCGGCACCGAATCGGCATCCAGCACATTCATATTCAAGGGCACACGGCTTTCCAGGTCGGTCTGGCGAAACAGCTGTTCCATCAGCATATCGGCATCCACCGTGCGGTTCTTCGGCTCCAGCACCATCCGCACCTCATGGGTGGATTCGTCGCGCACATCGGCCAGCAGCGGCAGTTTCTTGGCTTCCAGCAGCTCGGCGATCTTTTCGATCAGCTTGGATTTCTGCACCTGATAGGGGATTTCCGTCACCACGATCTGGTAAAGCCCGTGCGACAGTTTCTCCACCTCCCAGCGGGCGCGCAGGCGGAAACTGCCGCGCCCGGTGCGATAGGCCTCGAGAATGGCGGCGCGGCCTTCCACCAGCACGCCGCCGGTGGGGAAATCGGGTCCGGGCAGTCGCGCCACCAGATCCTCCACGCCGCAATCGGGGTGTTGGATCAGGTAGGTCAGGGCATCGCAGATCTCGCCGGCATTATGGGGGGGGATGCTGGTGGCCATGCCCACGGCGATGCCGGCGGCGCCATTGGCGAGAAGATTGGGAAAGGCCGAGGGCATCACCACCGGCTCCTCTTCCGAGCCGTCGTAGGTGGGGCGGAAATCCACGGCGTCCTCGTCCAGCCCCTGCAGCAGGGTGGCGGCCACCTCGGTCAGTTTCGCCTCGGTATAACGCATGGCGGCGGCGTTATCGCCGTCGATATTGCCGAAATTTCCCTGCCCTTCCACCAGCGGATAACGCACGGCGAAATCCTGGGCCAAGCGCACCATGGCGTCGTAGACCGCCACGTCGCCATGCGGGTGATATTTACCGATGACGTCGCCCACCACGCGGGCGCATTTCTTGAAACCGCCCGCCGGATCCAGCTTCAATTGCTGCATGGCGAACAGCAGCCGCCGGTGCACCGGTTTCAGTCCGTCGCGCACATCGGGCAGCGACCGGGAAACGATGGTGGACATGGCATAGGCGAGATACCGTTCGCTCAGGGCTTCGGACAAGCCGATGGAGGTTTCCCCCGCGGCTGCGATATCAGTCATGCAAGGCCCCTTTCCCCACTCCAAACCGAACCATAGTCATAAACCCCTGTTTACTCTACCAACTCAAAAGACTAGTAAATGTGACCATTTTTATAGTAAAATAACCCGAATAAACATTTCGCAATCCGTTTTCCCTCTCGCCTCCAGCCGCCGCGGGCCGCTGAAACGGTGACCAAAAATGAAGCTCTCACAGTTCACCGACTACTCCTTAAGGCTCCTGATCTATCTCTCGGGGGCCCGGGACCGGCTTGTCACTATTTCAGAAATCGCCTCGCATTACGATATTTCCGCGCCGCATCTGAAAAAGGTGGTCACCAGCTTATCATCACACAAATACATCCGCACCGTGCGCGGCAAGCATGGCGGCATCACCTTGAACAAAACGCCCGAAGAGATCAATTTGGGTGAACTGATCCGCCATCAGGAAAACCTGAAACTGCTCGATTGCACCGCCTGCGCCATCAGCGGCTGCAAGCTGCCCATGGCGGTCAACGAGGGCCTGCGCGCCTTCCTGGCGGTGTTCGACCGTAAAACCCTCCGCGACATCATATAGCCCGCAGCATCTCGGCCAGGCGCAAACGGGCCGGCGGCAGGGCCCGCCCCCCTTGCGCCTGCAAACAACGGCGCAGGAAATGCCCGGTCATCTCCAGGGCTTGCCCCACTTCCCCCCCCTGCCCGGCCCGGCGCTCGGCCAGAAAAGCCGGCAGCGGCAGCAGGCGGTCGCGCAGCGGCTCTCCCGCCGCGCGGCACACCGCCCGGCCGCTCTTCGGCGAAACATAGATCAGATCCTCGGTGCTGCCGGTGGCGGCGCAGGCCGTCAGGTCCAGGCCGTAGCCCACCTCGGCCAGCAGGGCGATTTCCCAATGCACATAGAGGGTGGCCGCCGCCGCCTCGCCCAAGGCGCTCAGCAGGCCGACCAGTCCGTCATAGAGGGCCGCATGGGGGGCGTGTTCGGGAAGCACCGCCTCCACCAGGGCGCACGCCGCGCCCAGCAGCGCCAGGCGCAAGGGATCATCCAGCCAGAGCGCGCCGCTGGCCGCCAGGGGTTCCCAGGAGAAACGCCCCAAATGCTCGGCCAGCCGCGCCGACCATGTGACCTGCAGCTGATTTCCCGGCTGCAGGGCGCCGCGTCCGGCCCGGCCCTGACCGCCCCGCGCCAGCCCCGCCGCCTTGCCGTGCTCGCGGCTGAACACCACCAGGACCCCGGCATGATCCCCATGCCGCCGGGCCGACAACACCACGGCGCGGTCGGTCCATTCCATATCTCAGCCCCTAGACATCGAACTCCAGTCCCATGTCGCGGTAATGCTGGCGTTCCTCCAGCCAGTTCTCCCGCACCTTGACATGCAGGAACAGATGCACCCGGCGCTCCAGAATCTCTTCCAGTTCCGTGCGGGCAAATGCGCCGATGCCCTTCACCTGCCGCCCGCCCTTGCCCAGCACGATGGCTTTCTGGCTATCGCGCTGCACATAGATGGTCTGGTCGATGCGCACGCTGCCGTCGTCGCGCTCTTCCCACTGCTCGGTTTCCACATTGATGGAATAGGGCAGCTCCTGGTGCAGCTGGCGGAACACCTGTTCGCGGGTGATTTCCGCCGCCAGCAGCCGCATGGGCATGTCGGAGACCTGATCTTCCGGGAAATGCCACGGCCCTTCCGGCACCCCGGCGGCGAAATGGCGCAGCAGATCGGCGGTGCCGTCGCCCTTTTCGGCGCTGACCATGAAGACGCGGTCGAACAGCCCGGCGCCGTCCAGTTCGGCGGCCAGGCCCAGCAGGCTGTCGCGCCGCACCAGATCCACCTTGTTCAGCACCAGCACGGCGCGGCGGCCGCTGTCCTTCAGGGTGGTGAGGATGGATCGCACCTCGTCGGTCAGGCCGCGTTCGGCGTCCACCACCAGGGCCACCAGATCGGCATCGGCGGCACCGGCCCAGGCGGCATGCACCATGGCCCGTTCCAGGCGGCGCTTGGGCTGGAAGATGCCGGGGGTATCGACGAAGATGACCTGGGCCCCCGCCTCTTCCACCAGGGCGATGCCCAGCACGCGGGCGCGGGTGGTCTGCACCTTGGGCGAGACGATGGACACCTTGGTGCCGACCAGGCGGTTGACCAGGGTGGATTTACCGGCATTGGGGGCGCCAACGACGGCGACAAAGCCGCAACGGGTATTTTCGCTCATTTCACCAAATCCAACATGGCGGTAGCGGCGGCTTTTTCCGCCGCCCGCTTCGAGGTGCCGCCGGCGGTGACCGGCGCCACGCCCTCGACGCGCACCTCCACCAGAAAGCGGGGATCGTGGGGCGGGCCTTCGGTGCCCAGGGTGGTATAGACCGGCAGAGGCTTGCCCTGCCCTTGCGCCCATTCCTGCAAAGCGGTCTTGGCGTCCTTGGGCGGGGCCACGTCCTCGGCCATCAGGGGCGTCCAGTGGCGGCGCACGATGCGCTCGGCCGGCACCAGGCCGCTATCGGCGAACACCGCCCCCAGCACCGCCTCGCAGGCATCGGCCAGCATGGTGGGGGTGGCCATGGCGCCCCCGGCCTCGCGGGCGATCAGGAGGGCGTGATCGAGCCCCAGATCATGGGCGACGCGGGCCACGGTTTCCCCCTTGACCAGGGCGGCGTGACGGCGGGCCAGATCGCCCTCCTTCTCGTGGGGAAAGCGATGGAACAGCATATCGGCCACCACCAGTCCCAGCACACGGTCGCCCAGGAATTCCAGGCGTTCGTAGGCGGCGCGGCGCTTGGCGGCGCGGCTGTTGGACGCACCCGGATGGGTCAGCGCGTCGTTCAGAAGCTCGATGCGCTGAAAGTCGTAGTCCAGAGCCCGGCAGACATGGGCAAGACGGTCCTCCATCGCGGGCCTACTCGATCCTGGTGAAAAGACGGTTCCAGCGGATGGCCCACGGCCATTTCCACAGCTCCCACAGGGCGGCGGCGCCGTTGGTGGAGAAGAAAATCACCTGGGCCTTGCCCACCAGATTTTCCTTGGGCACGTAGCCCACCTCGGCCAGGAAGCGGCTGTCCTCGGAATCGTCGCGGTTATCACCCATCATGAAGTAGTGATCGGGCGGCACCACATACTCCATGGTGTTGTCCATGGGGCCGGTATCGCCATCCAGTTCCTGAACGGGGTGCACCTTGCCGTTGGGCAGGGTTTCCAGATATTGCGGCGCGCGGATCAGGCTGCCGTTGCGGTCATGACCGACATAATCCTCGATCTGCTGGCGCGGGCAGATGACGCCGTTGATCATCAGGCGGCCATGCACCATCTGGATGTGGTCGCCCGGCAGGCCGATCACCCGCTTGATGTAATCGGTGCGGTTGTCCGTGGGCAGCTTGAACACCACCACATCGCCGCGCTGGGGCGGATGGAACAGGATGCGGCCGGGAATCAGCGGCAGGCTCAAGGGCAGAGAGTGGCGGCTGTAGCCGTAGCTGTATTTGGAGACGAACAGATAGTCCCCCACCAGCAGCGTGGGAATCATCGAGCCCGAGGGAATATTGAACGGCTCGAAGGCGACGGTGCGCACAAACAGGGCGATGACCACCGCGTAAACGATGGTTTTCACCGTATCCAGAATGCCGCCGGATGAAGTCTTTGAATGGGCCATGTCTCGCTTTTCTGGCATGCCGCCCTGGGGAGGCGTTTTAAAATCTAGGGTCCGGGGGATGAAGCCCCAGGGCGGGCGCCGCTGTCAAGGCTTGCAGGTTCGGCCGAGAGAATCACCACCGCCTGGGCCAGGGGATAGTCGTCGCTCATGGACAGATGAATCACCGGCCGATGGCCGGCGGGCACCCGGGCCGCCAGGGTGCGGGCGGCCCGGCCGTGAAAGGCCAGAACCGGCTGTCCGCTGGCCAGGGAGCGCACCTCGAGCTCGGTGAACCAGGCATGTTCGCCGAGGCCGGTGCCCAAAGCCTTGGCGGCGGCCTCCTTGGCGGCGAAACGCTTGGCGAAAAAGGCCGCCCGCGCCTGCGCCGAGGCGGTGCGGCGCTCGCCAAGCGCCTGTTCGTCCGGTGTGAAGACGCGGTCCAGAAAGCGCGCGCCGAAGCGCTCCAGGCTTTTCTCGATGCGGCGGATATCCACCAGATCGTTGCCCAGACCCAGAATCATCGCCCGGCCCGCGCCTGATCCATCAACTGGCGCATGCGGCGGATCGCGGCATCCAGCCCGGTGAAAATGGCCTCGCCAATAAGGAAGTGGCCGATATTCAGCTCGGCGATACCGGCAATGGCGGCGATGGGCGTCACGGTGTCGAAGGCCAGGCCGTGTCCGGCGTGGCATTCCAGCCCCAGCGCCGCTGCCGCGACCGCCGCGGCCTGGATGCGGGCCAGCTCCTTGTCGCGGCGCGGCCCGGCATGGTCGCAATAGGCGCCGGTATGCAGTTCCACCACCGGCGCGCCCAGGGCGCGGGCGGCTTCGAGCTGGCGCGGATCGGCCTCGATGAACAGCGACACGCGGATGCCCGCCTCCACCAGCGCCCCCACCATGGGGCGCAGATGCTCCAACTGACCGGCGGCGTCCAGCCCGCCCTCGGTGGTGCGCTCCTCGCGGCGCTCGGGCACGATGCAGGCGGCGTGGGGCTTATGGCGCAGGGCGATTTCCACCATTTCCGGCGTGGCCGCCATCTCCAGATTGAGCGGCAGGGCGATATTGTCCATCAGGCGGTCGATATCGTCGTCGGTGATATGGCGGCGATCCTCGCGCAGGTGGGCGGTAATGCCGTCGGCTCCGGCGGCGGCGGCCATGATGGCGGCCCGCACCGGATCGGGATGGCCGCCGCCCCGCGCATTGCGGATGGTGGCGACGTGATCGATATTCACGCCTAAACGCAACTTGCCCAACGCGCTCTCTCCTCGTTCAGCTGCGGCCCCGTTCCACCGAATTGATCATCGGGGTGGCCCGCAGCGCGGCAATGATGTTGGTCAGATGCTTCACGTCGCGCACATCCACATCGATGATCATTTCCGAAAAATCGGCGGCGCGGTTGGTGACCTTGAGATTGGAAATATTGCCCTGATTCTTGGCGATCACCGTGGTCAGGGTGCCGAGAGAGGTGGCATCGTTGCTCACCACCAGGCTCAAACGGCCCAGATGCATGTCCTTGGTGGCGGGATCCTGGTTCCACGACAGATCCAGCCAGCGTTCCGGCGCCTCGCCGTACTGGGCCAGGGTTTCGCAATCGATGGTGTGGATGGTCACGCCCTTGCCGGTATTGACGATACCGACGATACGGTCGCCCGGCAGCGGGTGACAGCAGCCGGCGAAATGGGTGGCCATGCCCGGCACCAGACCGCGAATGGGGCTGACCTGGCCGTTGAAGGGCTTTTTCACCGTCCGCTTGATATCGGGGATCTGCTGGGCGGCGGCCAGCTGCGCCTTCTGTTGCGCGGTTTTCAGCTCGGGGTAAACCGCCGAGACCACATCGCGCCCGGTGAGATTGCCCTCGCCCACCAGCACCACCAGATCCTCGGCGTTGGCGGCCTTGAAGATCTTCAGAACGCCGTCCAGGGCCTTTTCGGTAAAGTCGTAGCCTTCCTGCTTGAAGGCGCGGTTGAGGATGGCGCGGCCCAGATCGACGAACTGCACCCGCTGCTGGGTGCGGATGAAGCGGCGGATGCGCGCCCGCGCCCGCCCGGTGACCACGAAGCGCTCCCAGGTGGGATTGGGGGTTTGCGCCTTGGAGGTGATGATCTCCACCTGGTCGCCGTTGTTCAGCTGGGTGCGCAACGGCATGATGCGGCCGTTGATCTTGGCGCCGACGCAGGTATCGCCCACCTGGGAATGCACCGCATAGGCGAAGTCCACGGTGCAGGCGCCGCTGGGCAGGGCGATGAGATCGCCCTTGGGGGTGAAGCAGAACACCTGATCCTGGAACATCTCCAGCTTGGTATGTTCCAGAAACTCCTCGGGGTTCGAGGCATGCTCCATGATGTCCAGCAGTTCGCGCAGCCAGCGGTACTGGCGGCCGTCGGTCTGCTGTTTCTGCTTGTAGCTCCAATGCGCCGCCACCCCCAGTTCCGAGACCTCGTGCATGTCCTCGGTGCGGATCTGGATTTCGATACGATGGCGTTCCGGTCCGAAAATGCCGGTATGCAGGCTACGGTAGCCGTTGGGCTTGGGAGTGGAGATGTAGTCCTTGAAGCGGTTGGGCACCATGGGATAGTGGCTGTGAATCACGCCCAGGGCGCGATAACAATCCTCCACCGAATGCACCAGCACGCGGAAGGCCATGATGTCGGACAGCTGTTCGAAGGCCACGTTTTTCATCTGCATCTTGCGCCAGATGGAAAAGGGCGTTTTCTCGCGGCCCGACACCGTGGCCTCGACGCCGTTCTCCTCCAGGATCTGGCGCAGCTGATCCAGAATGCGGCCGATCAGGCCGCCGCCCTGCTCGCGCAGGTAGCTCAGGCGGGCGATCAGGGAATCGCGCACATCGGGATGCAGCTCGGCGAAAGCCAGGTCTTCCAGCTCGTTCTTCACCTCCGACATGCCGATGCGTTCGGCCAGCGGCGCGTAGATCTCCATGGTTTCCAGGGCGATACGACGGCGCTTGTCGGGGTTGCGGATGTAATGCAGGGTGCGCATGTTGTGCACCCGGTCGGCCAGTTTCACCAGCAGCACCCGGATGTCTTCCGACATGGCCAGCACCAGCTTGCGGAAATTTTCCGCCTGTTTGCTGTGATCCGACTGCAGTTCGATGCGCGACAGCTTGGTCACGCCGTCCACCATGCGGGCGATATCGGCCCCGAACAATCGTTCGATATCCTCGAAGGTGGCCGGAGTGTCCTCGATGGTGTCGTGCAGAAGCGCGGTGATGATGGAGGCGCAATCGAGCTTGAAGCGGGTGAGAATGCCCGCCACCTCGATGGGATGGGAAAAGTAGGGATCGCCCGAGGCGCGCAGCTGCGAGCCATGCATCTTCATGGCATAAACATAGGCCCGGTTCAGCGCCCCCTCGTCCGCGGCGGGATCGTAGGATGTGACAAGCTCAACCAGTTCGAACTGACGCAGCATCGCCAGGCGCCCTCCCATTGTTGGAGCCGGGATTTCCGGGCCGTAGCGCAAAAAGAACGGGCGGCCCGATTTATTATATCGACCGCCCGGCTTGCGAAGAAAAGAGCCTCTTATTCTTCGTCGAAATCGGCGGCGCCCAGATCGGCGCCATCATCATGGATCGAAAGGCCGGTCTCGCCGCTTTCATCATCCAGCAGGCTTTCCCCGCCGGCATCCAGCAGCAGATCATGACCGGACATCATGTCGATCTCGTCCTCTTCCGGCTCGTCCACCTCGACATGCTTCTGCAGGCCGGTGACCACGGCATTGCGCAACGCCTCCAGATCGACGGTCTGATCGGCGATCTCGCGCAGGGCGACCACCGGGTTCTTGTCGTTGTCGCGTTCGACGGTCAGGGAGCTGCCCGAGGAAATATCGCGGGCGCGCTGCCCGGCCAGCATCACCAGCTCAAAGCGGTTCGGGACCTTGATAACGCAATCTTCAACCGTAACGCGGGCCATGCAATCACACTCCAGGGCACAAAAGGCATCTGATCAGGATATATATTGAGATGCCAAAGTCAAAGCAAGGAGTTCGTCGCGCATGCATGCTATGCCGGAACCGCCTTCTGATCGGCGGGCAGGCGCTCGATCATGCCGGAAAGGCCCTCGCCGCTAAGGGGATGCACCCAGCCCGGCGCCACATCCCTTAACGGCAGCAACACGAAGGCCCGCTCGCTTAAGCGGGGATGGGGCAGGCACAGCCCCCGCCCCGCTTCGCCGGGAACGATGCGGCGGCCATGGGCCAGCAGATCCAGATCCAGCACGCGCGGCGCGTTGGGAACGCTGCGCACCCGGCCGAACTCCTCCTCCACCGCGTGCAACAGGGCCAGCAGCGCCGCGGGGGACAAATCCGTTTCGACCGCGCACACCCCGTTGACGAACCAGGGCTGGTCGGAGACCGGAACCGGCTCGGTCAGCCAGAAGCGCGAGCGGGCCAGAATGCGCAGGCCCCGCTCCTCCAACCGGCGGAGAGCCGCCTCCAAGGTTTCCCTCGGGGTTCCATGCCGGCTGGGAAGGTTCGCGCCGAAGGCGATCAGAACCGCCTCGTCATCGCTGAATGCGCTCGAATGCCGGGAAATATTCGATGGCTCTTGCCGTGTCATGCCGCAGGCCCTAAGGTGAGGTGTTAATAGCTTTAATTTATTCCAGCCCATGCGGCTGTCGCCAGGCGAGATATTGTGATGTCGATGATTTTCTATTCCGAAGAGCGTATTGGCCTTTTTATCGATGGTTCCAACCTTTATGCCGCCGCCCGCGCCCTGGGCTTCGACATTGATTATAAGCGGTTGCTAAAGCTTTTTGCCGGTAAGGGCCGCCTTATTCGCGCCTTCTACTATACCGCCCTGGTGGAAGACCAGGAATATTCTCCGATCCGCCCCCTGGTGGACTGGCTGGACTATAACGGCTTCACCATGGTGACCAAGCCCACCAAGGAATTCACTGACGCCGCCGGGCGACGCAAGATCAAAGGCAACATGGATATCGAACTGGCCATTGACGTCATGGAAATGGCCCAGTATCTCGATCATGTGGTGCTGTTCTCTGGCGATGGCGATTTCCGCCGCCTGGTGGACGCGGTGCAGCGCAAGGGCGTGCGCGTCACCGTGGTCAGCACCGTACGGTCTCAGCCGCCCATGGTGGCCGACGAACTGCGCCGCCAGGCCGACATCTTCATAGAACTGATGGATCTGGCCCCGCAGATTTCCCGCAGCCAAAGCCCGGCGCGCGACAACTATCATGTGGACGACGGCGACGATTACGAGGAAGACGACTACTGATGCCGTCCGAGCCCACGGCCGATTGCGGGCTCTGCCCGCGTCTTGCGCAGTTCCGCGCCGAGAACCGCGCCCGTTTCGCCGATTGGCATAATGCGCCGGTGCCCAGTTTCGGCGCCCTGACCGCGCCGCTGCTGATCGTGGGGCTGGCCCCCGGCCTGCGCGGCGCCAACGCCACCGGCCGCCCTTTCACCGGCGATTGGGCCGGCGATCTGCTCTACGGCACCCTGCTGGCCTTCGGCAATGCCCGGGGCCGGTATGCCGAACGGGCCGACGACGGCCTGACCCTGGTGGACTGCCGCATCACCAACGCCGTGCGCTGCGTGCCCCCGGCCAACCGCCCCACGCCGGCCGAAACCAAGGCCTGCCGCCCTTATCTCGCCAGCGAAATGGCCGCCATGCCGCGCCTGAAGGCGATCCTGGCCCTGGGCGGCGTGGCCCATGACGCCGTGCTGGCGGCCTGCGGCCTGAAAAAATCCGCCGCGCCCTTCGCCCATGGGGCCGAACACGCTTTGCCCGGCGGCCGCCATATGCTCGACAGCTACCACTGCTCACGCCTCAACACCAATACCGGCCGCCTGACCGAGGCCATGTTCCACGCCGTCTTCGCCCGCGCCAAAGCCCTGGCCCAGGTTTGATCTTTTCATTGAACGGGCTTGGCTCCATGATATGGGCGAGACACTGAAGCAAACGGACGGAACGGCCATGCAGATTGAATGGTCCGATCAATACAAGCTCGGCATTCCGCTGATCGATGCGGAACATAAGGCGCTGGCCGATCTTGTGAACCATTTTTTCGCCCGCAGCCAGGCGGGGGCCTCGCCCGAGGAACTGGAAGCGATCCTCAGCGGCCTGATCGATAAAACCCGCGAGCATTTCCGCCACGAGGAAAATCTGCTGGACCGGCATGGCTACCCGCATCTTGCCCTGCACCAGGATGCCCATATCGGCCTTTTGCAGCATGTCAGCCGTTTCCAGGAGGATTATATCCAGGGCCGCACGGAAGCGCGCGACATCACCGTGGAAACAGTGACCTTCTTCCGCAACTGGCTGCTGGATCACATCCTGCGCGACGACATGCCCTATCGCCCCTATATCCAAACCCTGAGCTGAGCCGCAGTCACATCCACAAGCGGAAACGGCTCTAGTCGCCGCCCTTGTGGCGCATGATGCGCGCCTTGTCGCGCTTCCAGTCGCGGTCCTTTTCGGCGGCGCGCTTGTCGTGCAGCTTCTTGCCCTTGGCCAGACCCAGGGTGACCTTGGCCAGACCGCGGTCGTTGAAATGGATGTCCAGCGGCACCAGGGTCATGCCCTCGCGGGTGATGGCGCCCAGAAGCTTGCGCAACTCCTTGCGGTGCACCAGCAGTTTGCGGGCCCGGCGGGTTTCGTGGGTGAAGAAGGTTTTGGCCTGATATTCCGGGATATAGCAGTTGAAGAGGTAAAGCTCCCCCGCCTGCTGTCCGGCATAGGCCTCGGCCAGATTGGAGCGGCCGAGGCGCAGCGACTTCACCTCGGTCCCCTCCAGCATGATGCCGGCTTCCAGGGTGTCCAGAATGGTATATTCATGGCGCGCCCGCCTGTTCTCGGCGGCGATACGGCCTGCGATCAGGGTCGGGCGTGCCATGATGGGGAAAAACCTCTCCGCTTCAGATCAGGCCGCAGGCCTGCATGGCGGCTTTGACCCGCTGCTGGCTGGCCTCGGAAATCGCCGTCAGCGGCAGGCGCACCTTGCCGTTGCCCCAGCCCAGCAGGCTGGCGGCGTATTTCACCGGCGCCGGGTTGGTTTCGCAGAACATGGCGTCGTGCAACGGCGCCAGCTTATCGCGCAGTTCGGCCACGCGGGCATAATTTCCGGCGGCCCAGGCATCCTGCATCTCGGCGCAGAGCCGGGGCGCGATGTTCGAGGTCACGGAAATGCAGCCATGCCCGCCCTGGGCCAGGAAGGCCACGGCGGTGCCGTCCTCGCCGGAAAGCTGCGCGAAATCATCGCCGCACAGGGCGCGGGTCTTGATGGGGCGGCCCAGATCGTTGGTGGCGTCCTTCACCCCGACGATATTGGGCAGCCTGGCCAGCCGCGCCATGGTTTCGACGCTCATATCGATCACGCAACGGCCCGGGATGTTGTAGATCACGATGGGGATGTCCACCGCATCGTGAATGGCCTTGTAATGCTGATAAAGGCCTTCCTGGGTCGGCTTGTTGTAATAGGGCGTCACCACCAGAACGGCATCGGCCCCCGCCGTCTTGGCGTGGGCGGCCAGGGAAATGGCCTCGGCGGTGGAATTGGACCCGGCGCCGGCGATCACCGGCACCTTTTTGCTTTTCGCCACGTCCACGCACAGTTCGACCACACGATGATGTTCCTCGTGGCTGAGGGTCGGCGATTCGCCGGTGGTACCGCACGGCACGAGGCCGTCGGTGCCCTGGGCGATCTGCCACTCCACGAAGGACTGGTATACCGTCTCATCCACGCCGTTGTCGGTGAACGGGGTGATCAGGGCGGTGAACGAACCCTTGAACATGGGAGATGCTCCGTAAAGCGCATAGCAGCGAAAAGGCAAAGACCATAGCCCCCTCCGGCACAAGCCGCAAGGCCTGGATGCGATGAAAGGGCATTGCCCGCCGCCGTTTCCCCGGCCTGGTACCTTGAACCATTTGATCGGGTCTATGCACCTGGGTCTGCAAGAGCGAAAAATCTCAGCTTTTTCAATGCTCAAACGCCGCCCTGGCTGATGCGCATCGACGCGTTTTTGAATTCTTTTATCTGCGTCAATGCACTAGAATGCGCCGCCGCGTGAGGGACTCCGTTGATCGGTTCCGATCAACGGGATTTGGTATTAGGGAATGGCATGACGTGATGACGGTTGCTTCTCTCCTGCGCTGGGCGGGCGTTCCGCTGGTGGCCGTGCTGTTGTGCGGCCCGGCCCCCGCCCGGGCCGATCTGCTGTCGCCCCATGATCAAGCGGTCTACCACCTGGCGTTCGAGGCGGCGCACCAGGAGCGTTTCGATCTGGCCCGCGCCGAGGCGCGGAAGGGCACCTCCCCCCTGCTGGGCAAGGTGCTGGCCTGGATGGAATATGTCTCGCCCCAGTCCGGCGCCACCTTCGCCGACATCACCGCTTTCATCCGCGCCAATCCCGGCTGGCCCGACATCCCGGTGCTGATGCGCCGCGCCGAGGAGGCCATCACCGTGGCCACGCCCGATCAGGCGGTGCTGGACTGGTTCGACCATGATCCGCCGGTCACGGTGGCCGGCGCCATGGCCTACGGCAAGGCGCTGCTGGCCAGCGGCCAGAAGGCCAAGGCCACGCCGCTGCTGCGCCGCCTGTGGATCCAGGGAAATTTCGGCGCCCAGCAGGAAAGCACCTTCCTGAACGACTTCGGCGCGCTGCTGACGGCGCATGACCAGATCGCCCGGCTCGACCGTCTGCTGTGGGAGCACCAGGACAGCGCCGCCCAGCAGCAATTGAACCGGGTACCCGTCGCCGTGCGCCTGGAAGGGCTGGCCCGCCTGGCCCTGGCGCGGGAGTCCTCGGGGGCGGAGCAGGCCCTGGCGCGGGTGCCCGCCGCCTTGCGCGCCGATCCCGGCCTGATCTTCGAACGCATGCGTTACTTACGCGCCCACGACGAGGACGATCAGGCCATCGCCTTGCTGAAATCCCCGGCCAGCCGCCGTGTTCATCCCGAACTGTGGTGGACCGAACGGGCCATCATGGCCCGCAAGCAACTGGGGCTGGGCCATATCACCCTGGCCTATGATCTGGCCCGCGATCACGGCCAGACCAGCGGACGCGGCTACGCCGACGCCGAGTGGCTGGCCGGCTGGATCGCCCTGCGCTTCCTGAACGACAGCCAGACGGCGCTCAATCATTTCGCCCAGATCTATGACCGCGTGACCACGCCGCGCAGCCGGGCCCGCGCCGCCTATTGGGCCGGACGCAGCTGCGAGGCCCTGAAGCGCCGCCAGGACGCGGCGCGCTGGTATGCCGCCGCCGCCCAGAACGTCACCACCTTTTACGGCCAGCTGGCCGCTGGCCGCATCAGCCGGGATCAGCTGTGGCCCATGCCCGCCGATCCGCTGCCCACCGCCCAGGATATCTCCTTCTTCGAAAAGCAGGATCTGGTGCGGATTTCGCGCATGCTGGGGGAAATCGGCGAAAGCGAGCTGATCCGCCCCTTCATGTTGCACATGAACGATCTGGCCAAAACCCCCGGTGAACGGGCCCTGGCCGCCAATCTGGCCACCA
This sequence comes from Pseudomonadota bacterium, assembly GCA_021782815.1. Classification (GTDB taxonomy): domain Bacteria; phylum Pseudomonadota; class Alphaproteobacteria; order Rhodospirillales; family Magnetospirillaceae; genus JAJZGK01. The sequence goes on along the minus strand of JAJXUO010000016.1, from coordinate 35,773 downwards.
GCCTGGGCCGGGCCGACATTGCCGTGGCGGTGGCGAAACGATCCGAGCACGAAGGTGTGCCGCTCATCGCCTCGGGCTACCCCATTCCCGCCTTCCGCGAGGAGGGGGGACCGGAAAAAGCCTTGGTGCTGGGCCTGATCCGCCAGGAAAGCGCCTTTCATTACGAAGCCGTCAGTTCGGTGGGCGCACGCGGGCTGATGCAGCTGATGCCCACCACCGCCAGCCGCGTCGCCCACGGCCTGGGGCTGCGCTATCGCCATCTTGACACGCTGACGGCGGCGCTGACCGCCAATCCCGATCTCAATGTCCGCTTGGGCTCGGCCTATCTCGGCAGTCTTTTATCCACATTCAACGGCTCCTATATCCTCAGCATCGCCGCCTATAACGCCGGCCCCACCCGGGTGAAGCGCTGGGTCAGGGAAATGGGCGATCCGCGTACCGCCGATATCGACCCGGTGGATTGGATCGAAAGCATTCCCTATTCCGAAACCCGCAATTATGTGCAGCGGGTGTTGGAAGGCACGGAAATCTACCGTCGCCGCCTGGGCGCCACCGGTCTGGCCCTCAGTCTGGCGGGTGACATGAAACGTTAGGAGCGTGGAATGAACAAGACGCGTCTGGATGGAATTTCGGCTGTTGTTTTCGATGCTTACGGCACATTGTTCAATCTGAACGCCATGTCGGAGATCGCCCGTCCCCTGGCCGACGCCAAGACCGACGCCCTGCTGGATCTGTGGCGGCGCAAGCAACTGGAATATAGCTGGCTGCGCAGCCTGACCGGACAGCATACCGATTTTCTGCAGATCACCGCCGACAGCCTGGACTATGCCTGTGCCGCCCTCGGCCTCGATAACGCCACCTTGCGCGCCCGCCTGCTGGACGCCTACCGCACCCCCACCGCCTATGAAGAGGTGCCGGAGATGCTGAGCCGCCTGCGGGCGGCCGGACTGGGCCGGGCCATCCTCTCCAACGGCAGCCCGGCCATGCTGGCCTCGGGGGTGGCGGCGGCGGGATTGGAGACGCTGCTGGACGCCGTGCTGTCGGTCTCGAGCGTCGGCATCTTCAAACCGCATCCCGCCGTCTACCGGCTGGCGGTCAACCATTTCCATGTGGCGCCGGAACAGATCGCCTTCGTTTCCTCCAATGGCTGGGATGTGGCGGGCGCCGCCGCTTTCGGCTTCCAGGTGGCATGGGTCAACCGTGCCGGACTGCCGGCCGAACGGCTGCCCTCGGGCCCCAGCGCCATGTTGAGCGATCTGACCGCCCTGCCCGCGCTGCTGGGGGTATGATATCCGTGACCACACCACCCGCCCGCCCCTCCTTGCGCGATCCCGCCCTGCTGCTGGCCACCTGGTTCGGCGCCGGTCTCCTGCCCAAGGCTCCCGGCACCTGGGGTTCGCTGGCCGCCCTGCCCTTCGCCTGGATCATCGTCCGCCTCGGCGGTCCCGACGCCCTGGCGGCGGCCACCGGCCTGGTATTCCTGGTGGGGATCTGGGCCGCCGGGCGGGCCATCGGCGCCACCGGCCTCGAGGACCCGCAACTGGTGGTGATCGACGAGGTGGCCGGGCAATGGCTGGTGCTGCTGCTGGCCCCCACCACCCTGTTCCACTATGCCCTGGGCTTCGCCCTGTTCCGCCTGCTGGATATCACCAAGCCCTGGCCGGCCTGCTGGGCCGACCGCCAGGTGCATGGCGGCCTGGGCGTCATGCTGGACGACGTGCTGGCCGCCGTTTACGGCCTGCTGGCCATGGTGGCCCTGCGCTGGGTGCTGCCATGAGCCTGCTGCCCGCCGCCCTGGAAGAGGGGGCCTGCGCGGTTCTGGCCGCCGCCGCCTGCGCCGGGCTGCGGGTGGCCACGGCGGAATCCTGTACCGGCGGCCTGGTGGCGGCGGCGCTGACCGCCGTTCCCGGCGCGTCGGACAGCATGGAACGGGGCTTCGTCACCTATTCCAACGAGGCCAAGACCGAGCTTCTGGGGGTGCCCGCCGCCCTGATCGCGGCACACGGCGCCGTTTCCGAGGCGGTGGCCCGGGCCATGGCCGAAGGCGCCCTGGCCCATGCCCGCGCCGATGCCGCCGTTTCCATCACCGGCATCGCCGGGCCGGGCGGCGGCAGTCGGGAAAAACCGGTGGGCACGGTGCATTTCGCCGCCTGCCGGCGGAATGGCCCCACCCTGCACCGCCACCGCCTGTTCAGCGGCGACCGCGACGCCGTGCGCCTGCAGGCGGCCCTGGAGGCCCTGGATCTTCTGGCAGCCATCCTGTCATGACGTCATAACGCCAGTTCCAGCTGTCCGCCCGGCCCGGCCTCGTCCCCCTCCCCGTCCAGCGACGACAAGGTCAGACCGAGCAGGCGGATGCCTTTGGCCGAGGGAAACAGCGGCGCCAGCAGCAGCCCCATCACCTGCTCCATCTCCCCCGCCGAGGCCAAGGGGCGCGGCGCGGTATGGCTGCGGGTGATCTGCTGGAAATCGGCATATTTCACCTTCAGGGTCAGGGTGCGGCCAGAAACGCCGCCGCCCTGGCAATGGCGCCACAGCTTGGCCAGGATCGGCTGCAGGGCCTGGAGCGCCGCATCCTGGCTGTAAAGATCGGCGGCGAAGGTGTTTTCGGCGCCGATGGATTTGCGGGCGCGGTCGGGCTGTACCGGCCGTTCGTCGATCCCTTGCGCGATCTGATGATAAAACTGCCCGGCCTTGCCGAATTCCCGTACCAGCAATGCCAGGGGCGCCGCCCGCAAATCGCCGCCGGTATGGATCCCCAAGCGGTTCAGGCGCGCCGTGGTGGCCGGGCCGATGCCATGCACCTTGCCCACCGGCAGGTCCGCCACCAGCTCCGGCCCCATGGCCGGGGTGATGACGAACAGACCGTCGGGCTTGCGGGCATCCGAGGCCAGCTTGGCGAGAAATTTGTTGTAGGACACCCCGGCCGAGGCGGTCAGCCCGGTTTCGCGGCGGATTTCGGCGCGAATGGCCTCGGCGGTGCGGGTGGCCGAGCCCAGGCCGCGAAGATCCTCCGAAACGTCGAGATAGGCCTCGTCCAGCGACAGGGGTTCGATCAACGGGGTATAGGCGGCGAAGATCTGCCGCAACTGCCGCGACACGGCGCGATAAACCTCGAAGCGCGGCGGCACGAAGATCAGCTCGGGGCATTTGCGCGCCGCCGTGACCGAGGGTAAAGCCGAATGCACCCCGAAGCGCCGCGCCTCGTAACTGGCCGTCGCCACCACGCTGCGCGGCCCGCTCCAGCCCACGGCGATGGGCTTGCCGCGCAAATCCGCATTGTCGCGCTGCTCCACCGCGGCATAAAAGGCATCCATGTCGATATGGATGATCTTGCGCCGCTCCGGCACGTCATGCCTCCCGCTTGCTCCACACCGGCATCGCGATGAGCCAAGCTCATCGCAACTGGATACAGGAACATATAGGGAACATTTGTAAGAAACAAGCTAATATGAAAAAAGCCCCGCCGGTTTCCCGGCGGGGCCTTTCCCGAAACCGCTCCGCTTAGACGGAGTAGTACATGGCGTATTCCACCGGATGGGGAGTGTGTTCGAACTTGTACACTTCTTCCCACTTCAGTTCGGAATAGCTCTCGATGAAGTCCTTCGAGAACACGTCGCCCTTCAGCAGGAACTCGTGATCCTTCTTCAGGGCTTCCAGGGCTTCACGCAGAGAACCGCACACGGTCGGAACCTGGGCCAGCTCCTCGGGGGGCAGGTCGTAGAGGTTCTTGTCCATGGCGTCGCCGGGGTGGATCTTGTTCTGGATGCCGTCCAGGCCGGCCATCAGCATGGCGGCGAAGGCCAGGTAGGGGTTGGCACCCGGATCCGGGAAGCGGATCTCGACGCGCTTGGCCTTGGGGCTCGAGGCCTGGGGGATACGGCAGGAGGCCGAACGGTTGCGGGCCGAGTAGGCCAGCAGCACCGGGGCTTCGAAGCCGGGCACCAGACGCTTGTAGCTGTTGGTCAGCGGGTTGGTGAAGGCGTTCAGGGCCTTGGCATGCTTGATGATGCCGCCGATGTAGTAAAGGGCGGTTTCCGACAGGTCGGCATAGCCCGAACCGGCGAACGTGGGCTTGCCCTTGCTCCAGATCGACTGGTGCACATGCATGCCCGAGCCGTTGTCGCCGAACATCGGCTTCGGCATGAAGGTGGCGGTCTTACCGTAGCTGTGGGCCACGTTGTGCACGCAGTACTTGTAGATCTGCATGAAGTCGGCCGACTGCACCAGGGTGCCGAACTTGCAGCCCAGCTCGTGCTGCGAGGGGGCCACTTCGTGGTGGTGCTTTTCGATCGGCAGGCCCATGTCGCCCATCACGGTCAGCATCTCGGCGCGGATGTCCACGCCCGAGTCCACCGGCGGCACCGGGAAATAGCCGCCCTTGGTGGCGGGACGATGGCCGTGGTTGCCTTCCGGGAATTCCTTGCCGGTGGCCCAGGCGCCATCTTCGGCGTCGAGCTTGAAGAACACGTGGTTCTGCTGAACGTCGAAGCGGACGTCGTCGAAAATGAAGAATTCGGCTTCGGGACCGAAGAAGGCGGTGTCGCCGATGCCGGTACCGATCAGGTACTGTTCGGCGCGCTTGGCCACCGAACGGGGATCGCGGTCATAGAGCTGGCCGGTGGCGGGCTCGACGATGTCGCAGAAGATGATCATCTGGGTCTGCGCGGCGAACGGATCGATCACGGCGGTGGACAGATCCGGCTTCAGGATCATGTCGGACTCGTTGATGCTCTTCCAGCCGGCGATCGAAGAACCGTCGAAATAGATGCCGTCGGTCAGCAGGTCTTCGTCAACGGTGCTGACGTGCTGGGCGGTGTGCTGCCACTTGCCCTTGGGGTCGGTGAAACGGAAATCGACGTACTTGACGTCGTTTTCCTTAATCATCTCAAGGACTTTCTTCACATCGGACATAGTCATTTTCCCGATTTGAGGTTGGAAAGAAAAAAGCTTTTAAGAACTAGGGTGCCGGCGCTAGTCCCCCCCTGCGGGTCTGCCGGCATCACGATCAAACGGCGTCGCTTCCGCGTTCACCGGTGCGGATGCGGATCGCCTCCTCGACCGGCGTCACGAAGATCTTGCCGTCGCCGATGCGGCCCGTGTGGGCCGCCTGCTGAATGGCCTCGATCGCCCGCTCAACGAGGGTATCCTCGATGACCAGTTCGATCTTCACCTTGGGCAGGAAGTCCACCACATATTCGGCGCCGCGATAAAGCTCGGTATGGCCCTTCTGTCGCCCGAAGCCCTTGGCCTCGGTGACGGTGATGCCCTGCAGGCCGATGTCGTGAAGGGCTTCCTTCACCTCGTCCAGCTTGAAGGGCTTGATGATCGCTTCGATCTTTTTCATGTACCCCGGTGCTTCTCGTCTAAGGAACCCAAGCGTCGGAACGCAGCCATTCATTTAGCACGCATCATGCCAGTTGGGCTACGGTGAAAAACGCCTTTAATGCGATGTTTTTCCTTTAGGTTTTGGGAATTTCTGCCTGCTTTTTCATCTTTTTCGGCCTATTTTTTCAGCAAATCCGGCACCGGCTTTCCGCGAAGGGATTGCATCCCCAGGAAATCCAAGGGAAAATCGCGAACGCGTTCTTCCCCGCGAGGTTTTTCCTTGAAAAGCGGCAACAGCACCCTGGCCGAATACGGCACCACCATCTTCGAGATCATGAGCCGGCTGGCCCGCCAGCACGGTGCCATCAATCTCGGCCAGGGCTTTCCCGAGGGCCTGGAACCCGACGCCCTGCTGACCGAGGCTGCACGGCTGATGAACGATGGTCCGCAGCAATATGCCCCCATGCTGGGCCTGCCCGAACTGCGTCACGCCGTGGCCCGGCACGCCCAGCGCTTCTACGGCCTTGAGGTGGAGGCCGAGACCGAGGTGATGGTGACCTCGGGCGCCACCGAGGCCCTGGCCGCCTGCCTGTTCGGCCTGATCGAACCGGGCGACGAGGTGGTGCTGCTGGAACCCTGTTATGATTCCTATATGCCGATCCTGCGCCGGGCCGGCGCCGTGCCGCGTCTGGTGCGTCTGGAACCGCCCGACTGGCGCCTGCCGCGCCAGGCCCTGGCCGCCGCCTTCGGCCCGCGCACCAAGCTTCTGATTCTGAACAGCCCCATGAACCCCACCGGAAAGGTGTTCGAGGCCGACGAACTGGCGGTGATCGCCGGGCTTCTGCAACGGCACGACGCCTATTGCCTGTGCGACGAGGTCTACGAGCATCAGGTTTACGACCAGGCCCGCCATATTCCGCTCATCACCCTGCCCGGCCTGCGCGAACGCTGTTTAAGAGTGGGCTCGGCCGGCAAAAGCTTTTCCGTCACCGGCTGGAAGGTGGGCTATGTCACCGCCGCGCCGCCGTTGCTGACGGCCGCGGCGCGGGCCCATCAGTACCTGACCTTCGCCACCGCGCCCGCCCTGCAAGGGGCGGTGGCCACCGGACTGGGCTGGGACGACGGTTATTTCCTGGGCCTGCGCCGCGATCTGGAGGAGCGCCGCGACCATTTGAAGGCCGGACTGGAGGCGGCGGGGCTGGCCGTACTGCCGTGCCGGGGCAGCTATTTTCTCACCGCCGACATCCGTCCCCTGGGCTTTAGCGACGACGAGACCTTCTGCCGCCACATTACCGAACAGGCGGGGGTGGCGGCCGTGCCCTTGAGCGCCTTTTACCCCCATGGCGGCGAACGCCACCTGGCGCGTTTCTGCTTCGCCAAGACCCTGGATATTCTTGACGTGGCGGCCCTGCGGCTTAAACTCCATTTTCGTGAAACAAGCTCTTGACGCATCCCTGCCAGTGCGATAGAAACCGGGCCTCCCAGATGGGAACCAGTGGCGGGTGTAGCTCAGTTGGTTAGAGCGCCAGGTTGTGGTCCTGGATGTCGTCGGTTCGAATCCGATCACTCGCCCCACTCCCCCTCCGGGTTCAAAAGGCGGCCTCAGGCCGCCTTTTTGCTGTCTGGGCTTCAGAGGCCAAGAAGCTTTTCCCGTTCGGCGCGGGAGGATGCCAGCCGGGCGCGGGCCTCGGCCAGAACCGCCGGAGAGGCCCGTTCCGGCAAACCGGCGTCGAAAGGCGGCGCCGGGGCGTATTCCAGGCTGAGCTGCAGCACCTCGGCGGCCGGGCGCCCCGCCACCTCCGCCACCAGGGCCAGGGCCAGATCGATCCCCGCCGTCACCCCGCCCGCCGAAAACAGCGCGCCGTCGCGCACCACCCGTTCGGCCACCGGCTGGGCACCGAAAACAGGCAGGAAATCGCGGGCGTTCCAGTGCGTAGCCGCCCGCCGTCCGCGCAACAGCCCCGCCGCCCCCAGCAGCAGGGCCCCGGTGCAGACCGAGGCGACGAAACGGGCGGCGGCGGCCTTCTCCCGCAAAAAGTCCAGCACCGCCTCGTCGATAAGCAGGGCGTTCACCCCCGCGCCCCCCGGCACCAGCAGAATATCGAGAGGCGGACAGCCGGCGAAATCGACGGTGGGAAACAGGCGCAGGCCGGTGGAGGCCGTCAGCGGCGCCACCTCCTTCCAGATCAGATGGGTCGAGGCCCCCGGCAACGAGGCGAAAACCTCGTAGGGCGCGGTCAGATCCAGCTGCTGCACGGCGGGAAAAACCAGAAATCCGATGGAAAGGGACATGGCGGGCCTCCTGGAGATGTGTTGACGCCCCCAGACTAACCCGGCATGCTTTGGCGGAAATGACAGAGACCCCACATTTCCCGCCACAGCCGCCGCGTCATATCGAATGCCTGGCCTACGACCGCATGCAGCTTTTGGATGTCGCGGGCCCGATGCAGGTGTTCGCCACCGCCAACGATCTGCGGCGCAAGGCGGGAGATCCGCCCGCCTACAGTCTTGCGCTGGTAGGACTGGCGGCGCTGACCGCCACCTCCTCCGGTCTGGCCCTGGCCACCCGGCCGCTGCCGCCCGTCGAAGCCCCCCTCGACACCTTGCTGCTGCCCGGCGGCGACGGCGTCCTCGAGGCCTGCCGCACCCCGGCCCTGCTGGATTGGCTGCAACGCCGCGCCCCGGCGGCGCGGCGGCTGGCCGCCATCTGCAGCGGCGCCTATCTGCCGGCCACTCTGGGATTGCTGGATGAGCGCCGCGCCGTGACCCACTGGAACCGCTGCCGGGATTTCGCCGCCCGCTTTCCCGCCGTCCGCCTCGATCCCGATCCCATTTTCGTGCGCGACGGCCCGATCTGGACCTCGGCGGGCATCACCGCCGGCATCGATCTGGCGCTGGCCTTCGTCGAGGAGGATCTGGGCGGCGCCATGGCCCTGGCGGTGGCGCGGCAGCTGGTGGTGTTTTTGAAACGGCCGGGCGGACAATCGCAGTTCAGCGCCGCTCTCAGCCTGGAGGGCGGCGGCTTCGACGCCCTGCATGCCGCCATTGCCGAACATCCGGCGCGGGACTGGTCGGTGGCGGCCATGGCGGCCTTCATGGGCATGAGCGAGCGCAGCCTGATGCGGGCCTATGGCCGCGCCACCGCCACCACCCCGGCCCGCGCCGTGGAACGGCTGCGCCTGGAAGCGGCGCGGCGCCTGCTGGAGGCGGGCCATCCCATCAAACGCGTCGCCGCCCGCTGCGGCTTCGGCAGCGAGGAAAGCCTGCGCCGGGTGTTTCTGAAACGGCTGGGGGTCACCCCCAGCGATTACCGCGCCCGCTTCCGGACCGGCGAGCCCGGGATCAGTCGCGGAAATTGATGTATTGCAGCGGGCGGTCCACGTCCATCTTCTTCAAAAGAGCGATGCATTCCTGCAAATCATCGCGCTTCTTGCCGGTTACCCGCAGTTCATCGCCCTGGATCGAGGCCTGCACCTTGATCTTGCTGTCCTTGATTTCCTTCACCAGCTTCTTGGCCAGTTCCTTGTCGATGCCCTGCTTCACCCCCACCTGCTGGCGCAGGGTGTTCCCCGAGGCCTTTTCCGGCGTCTTGTAGTCCAGCACCTTGGGATCCACCTGACGGCGGGTGAAATAGACGGCCATCAGCTCGTGCATCTGCTTCAGCTTCATGTCGTCGTCGGCCAGGATGGTGATGCTTTCCCCGGCCCGCTCCACCGAGCATTTGCTGCCCTTGAAATCGTAACGGGTGCCCACCTCGCGGGTGATACCGGCCAGGGCATTGTCCACCTCGGCCATTTCGGTTTTGGAAACGATATCGAACGACGGCATGGCGGCATACTCTTTAAGGTCGGAACAATAAGATTGCCGCCTGTCTTAATGCATCGGGACAAGGCTTGGCTATGGGGAATTTCAGCGCAGCCGGTCCAGGCGCAGGCGATGGCGGGCGTCGGTCAGGCGCCAGGCGCCGCCGAACACCGCGGCCAGAGCCCCCAGCCCCACGCCGCCGGCGATAAGGAACAGGATCATGATCTGGTATTTCACCGCCTCGGCCGGTGCGACGCCGCCCAGGATCTGACCGGTCATCATGCCGGGGATCGACACCACGCCGGTGGCCGACATGACGTTGACGATGGGCAGCAGGGCCTGGCGCATGGCCTGACGCACCACCGGCGCCGCCGCCTGGTAGCGATCGTACCCCAACAGCAGCCGCGCCTCGACGGCGGTGCGGCGCTGGGCCAAACCGGAGGTCAGGCTGTTCAGCCCCAACGACACCCCGGTCATGGTGTTGCCGAGGATCATGCCCAACAGCGGCAGGGCATAGCGCGGATCGTACCAGGGGGTGGGTTTAAGGGCCGTGGTCAGGGCCAGCACCGTCACCAGCACCGCCGCAAGCAGCATGGAGGCGGTGCCAAGACCATAGCTCCACCAGCCGCTCAGACGGCGATCCTGGCGGGCCGCCACCTCGCGTCCGGCGAAGGCCACCATGGCCAGCGCCGCCACCCCGGTCAGCAGCGGCGACACCAGGGTGAACAGGGTGGTCAGCACCAGCCCCATCAGCAACAGCTGCACCACCATGCGCAAGGCCGACCACAGCAGGCGGCGGTGCATGCCCAACTGGAAAGCCAGCGACAGTCCGGCATCGGCCAGCACCAGCAGGGCCGACAGCGCCAGATCGCCATAGCCCAGATGAATATAGCCGCTCATGCCCCCGCCCCCGTCGCATCCACCAGTTCGGCGCCGTCCGCCGACACCAGTAGATGCCGCCGCGCCACCCGCGCCGCCTGGGCCGGATCGTGGGTAACCCACAGCACCGCCAGCCCTTGCGCCCGCTTTTCGGCCACCAGGGCCTCCACCACCGCCACACTGGCCTGATCCAGGGCCGAGGTCGGCTCATCCAGCATCAGCACCTCCGGCTCCATGGCCAGGGCGCGGGCCAGGGCCAGGCGCAAACGCTCGCCGGTGGAGGGACGGCTGATGGGCCAGGCGGCGGCATCGCCGGGCAGCCCCAGCCGGGCGATCAGCGCCTCTGGCCAGCTTTGGAAATGCTCGCCCACCCCATCGCCCCACCAGCCCGGTTCGGCCGGCAGATAGCCCACCAGCCGCCGCCATGCCGGCGCCGGCATGGCCGAGCGGGCCCGGCCTTTCCACACCACCTCGCCCTCGTGGGGATCGAGATCGGCCAGGGCCCGCAGCAGCAGGCTTTTGCCCGCCCCCGAAGGCCCGCGCACCGCCAGACACTCGCCCGCCGCCAGGGTGAAGGAAACCGGTTTCCCGCCGGAACGGCGCAGATTCTTCACCTCAAGCATGGAAGCGCTCCCCTGGCACGGATTTTGCCAATAAAGGCAAGTGAAGAAGAAAACATAAGAGAAAACAGCAAGTACAGACGAGAGAAGGCGGCAAATTATTCCCTCTTTCCAGCGATGGGGGAAGTTTTTGCCCGGCAAATCTGGCAAGGGCGTTGGGCATGCAGATCAATTCATACGGTAATTTATCCACTGGCTACATTGGATCAAGTTACAATCCCACCGGCGGCAACGGCTGGCTGGCCGGGCAGCGAACCGGCGGCGGACAGACCGCGTCGACGCCCCCGGGGACGAGCGGCGGCGGCAGCGACGCCGCCACCCTGACGGCCCGCGCCACCGCCCTGCTCGACCGGCTGTCCGGCAGCACCGTCAGCGGCGGCGACGAAACCACCCGCGCCTCCTTCGCCGCCCTCAACAGCATCATGGCGCAACTCTCGGCCCTGGCCCCCGAAAGCGGCAATGTGGTCACAGCCCAGATCGCCAACACCATTCAAAGCCTGAACAGCCGCGCCAGCGAGCTGGCGCGCAGCCTGGGCATCGCCTGGACCACGGTGGTGGCCGACGTCGGCGGCTCCGCCACCCTCGGCGCCACGGCGACGGTGGGGTCCCGGCAACTGGATATCATGGTGTAATCCCGGGCGCTATAAACGCGAAAGGCGTCCAGGGCCGACGCCCCTCCCCTTGCGCCACCCACTCCATGCGCGGCCCCTGATCCGTGAACCACAGACGATGGGCGCCGGTGCGGCGCAGCAGCGGCCCGTCCAGCACCAGCGCCGCCGTTCCCGGCGGGCAATGCACGGCATAAGGCGCGATGATCAGGCTGGCCAGACGGCAATCATCGGCCAGGGCCTCACGCCGCTCCGGCAAGGCCACCCGTTGTCCCTTCAGCCGCACGACGCAGCCAAAATCGTCGCAGCGGACCGGATCGTCCGCGCCCAAGGCCGTGGCCCGGCCGCCGCTCAACCCCATCTGCTGCCGCCAGCTGTCCTGCAGCATCCGCCCGCCCGCCACCCGGTTGAAGGCCAAACGCGGCCCCGGCAAGCGCGCCGCCACCACGCGGCCGCCATCGTCCACCAGCAGATCCGGCGGCACACTGAGCGCGGTCAGGACCAGGGCCGCCGCCATGGGCACCAGCCCCAAAACCCGCCAGGATCGCCGCCACAGCAGCAGCCACAGCCCCCCCAGAGTGAACAGTACCAGGGCGGCCAGCGGCGGCGGCGGCACGCTGAGCACCGCGCCGGGCAACCCCGCCACCACCATGGCGATGCGGTCCACCACCTGCAGACCGTGCCCCATCAGGCCCCAGGCCGGGCCATCCAGGCCCAGGGGCAGCAGCAGCATGGCCAAGAGGGCGGCGGGCATCACCCAAAACCCCACCACCGGCACCGCCAGCAGGTTGCCCAACAAGGCGTAGGCGGAAAAGCGGTTGAAATGATAAAGGGCATAAAAGGCGGTGCCGGCGGCGGCCAGCAGGGTGGTGAGCAGGATGCCGGCGCCTTCCAGCAGCAGCACGCCCGCCCAACCGCCCCGCCCGCGCAGCCGCGCCAGCCGGGGCGCCAGAATCTCATAGCCCGAGATCAGCATCGTGACGGCGGCGAAGCTCAGCTGAAAACTGGCGCCGGTCAGGGCTTCGGGCTGCAGCAGCAAGACGGCGGTGGCGGCCCAGGTGATGGTGCGCAACGACAGGGCCTCGCGGTCCAGCAGCACCGCCAGCAGCACGAACCCGTTCATGATGAAGGCGCGCTGGGTGGGCACCGGCGCCCCCGACAGCACCAGATAGCCGAAGGTTACCATCAGGGCGGCGGCGGCGGTCCATTTCTTGATGGGAAAGCGCAGCGCCAGGGGCGGAACGGCCGCCAGCAGGCCGCGCACCGCGCCGTAGACCAGCCCGGCCACCATGCTCATGTGCATACCGGCGATCACCAGGATATGGGCCAGTCCGGCATCGCGGTATGCCTGCAGCACGGCGGGCGGCACCGCGCCGCGCTCGCCGGTGATCAGGGCCGCCGCCGTGGCGCCGGTGCCCTCCGGCAAGCCCCGCGCCGCCATGGCCTGGTTGATACGGGCCGACAGGGCCCCGCGCCAGCGCCGCACCGTTTGCGTCAGGCGTTCGCCCCACCCCCGGGGCCGCGCCTCGCCGATGATCGCGGGCGGCGTGGTGATGTAGCCCACCGCCCCCAGGCCCTCGAACCAGGCGACGCGGGCAAAATCATAGCCGCCGGGCAGAACCGGCGGCGGCGGCGGCATCAGCGAGGCCTCGAACGACAGGATCTGGCCGGGGTGCAGATCCTGGCCGCCATGGGCGAGATGCACGCGGATCAGCCGGGGCGGATGCTCCCCCATGCCGCCCTTGGGATCGGTCAGGCGATCCAGCAGCAAACGTTCGCCGTCGGCGGCCGGCTGCACCGCCAACAGCCGTCCTTGCAGCGGGATCACCCAGGTGGCATGGTCCAGACGCGGCGCCGCCACCAGGACGGTGCGCAAGGTGGCGGTGAAAAACCCTGTAAAAACAAGAGACAGATACACTGCCGCAATCCATAGCGGCAGCAAACGCCGCCCGCTCCAGGCCACCAGGGCGAAGCCGGCGGCGCCCACAGCACCTACCCAAAGGGGTGGCTCCAGCGGCAGGGCGAAATAGAGCGCGATGCCGGTTCCCAAGGCCACCGGCAGCCAAAAAACCCAACGTTCCCTTTCATTTAAGAGGAGCATACCCATATAGGGAAACAGCCTTGTCCTATTTATCCGAAACCCTATGCTGTCAAAGCGCGGGATATGTGCTACACAGCATACCCGACTGCATCTTTTGAGTAAGAGGCTTCTCCTCGATCATGTCCGTCGTTACCCGTTTCGCCCCCTCCCCCACCGGATTTTTGCACATTGGCGGCGCCCGCACGGCGCTGTTCAACTGGCTTTACGCCCGCCACACCGGCGGCAAATTCCTGCTGCGCATCGAAGATACCGACCGTCAGCGTTCGACCCAGGCGGCGGTGGACGCCATTTTCGACGGCCTGGCCTGGCTGGGCCTGACCTGGGACGCCGAACCGGTGATGCAGTTCTCGCGCGCCGCCCGCCATGCCGAGGTGGCCCTGCAACTGCTGGCCGAGGGCAAGGCCTATTACTGCTACGCCTCGCCCGAGGAGCTGGACGCCATGCGCGCCGCCCAGAAGGCCGCCGGCCAGCCGGTGCGCTACGATGGCCGCTGGCGCGACCGCGATGCCGCCGAGGCTCCCGCCGGGGTCAAGCCGGTAGTGCGGCTCAAGGCGCCGAAGGACGGCGAAACCGTGCTCATCGACAAGGTGCAGGGCGAAGTGCGCATCGCCAACGCCCAGATGGACGATATGATCCTGCTGCGCGCCGACGGCACCCCCACCTATATGCTGTCGGTGGTGGTGGACGATCACGACATGAACGTCACCCAGGTGATCCGCGGCGACGACCATCTCACCAACACCTTCCGCCAGATCCAGCTCTACCGGGCCTGCGGCTGGGAGGTTCCCGATTTCGCCCACATTCCGCTGATCCACGGCCCCGACGGCGCCAAGCTGTCGAAGCGCCACGGCGCCCTCGGCGCCGAGGCCTACCGCGACATGGGCTTCCTGCCCGAGGCCTTGCGCAATTATCTGCTGCGTCTGGGCTGGGGCCATGGCGACGACGAGATCATTTCCACCGAGCAGGCCATCGCCTGGTTCGATCTCGACGGCTGCGGGCGGTCCCCCTCGCGCTTCGATATGGTCAAACTCACCAATCTGAACGGCCATTACATCCGTCTGGCCGACAATGCCCGGCTGGCGGCCCTGGTGGCGCCCCGCCTCGCCGCCCTTCTGGGCAAAGATCTTTCCCCAGCCGAGACCGCTCTGCTGGAAAACGCCATGAACAGCCTGAAGGAACGGGCCAAAACCCTGGTCGAACTCGCTGAAAACGCCGCCTTCCTCTTCCGTCCCCGCCCCCTGGCGCTGGACGAGAAGGCGGCGCGTCAGCTGGAGGGCGAGGGCGCGGCCCTGCTGCGGGACTTTTCACAAACGCTTGCCGCACTGCAAAACTGGCGGCAGGATGACCTGGAAGAGCAGGCTCGGCTTTGCGCCGAAGCCCGCGGGTTAAAATTGGGCAAACTTGCCCAACCCTTGCGCGCCGCGCTGACCGGATCCACGGTTTCGCCGCCGATCTTCGAGGTCTTGCAACTCCTTGGGCGGGAGGAATGCCTCGGTCGCATTGCAGATGCGCTGGAGGCTTTATAGTAACGAACAACAACTATTTTACAAACGCTGCCGCTGACACAATCTTCGGTGTGCGTCCTTTAAAATCGAACCAAAAGGGAAATAGTCACATGGCAGAGAAGGAAACGGTAACACTTACCGACAACAGCACTGGCCGCTCCTACGAGTTTCCTCTCCTTTCTGGAACGATCGGACCGAAGGTCATCGACATTCGTTCGCTCTATGCCGAAACGGGTCATTTCACCTACGATCCCGGCTTCACCTCGACCGGCTCCTGCGCCTCGAAGATCACCTACATCGACGGTGACGAAGGCGTCCTGCTGCATCGCGGCTACCCCATCGATCAGCTGGCCGAGCATTCCGATTATCTGGAAGTCTGCTACCTGCTGCTGAACGGCGAACTGCCGGATGCCAAGCAGAAGAAGACCTTCGAGAACATCATCAGCCACCACAACATGGTGCACGAGCAGCTCGCCACCTTCTATCGCGGCTTCCGTCGCGACGCCCACCCCATGGCGGTGATGTGCGGCGTGGTCGGCGCCCTGTCGGCCTTCTACCACGACAGCCTGGACATCAACGATCCGCAGCATCGCCTGATCGCCAGCCATCGCCTGATCTCCAAGATCCCGACCCTGGCCGCCTGGGCCTACAAGTATTCCATGGGCCAGCCGTTCATCTATCCGAAGAACGAGCTGAGCTACGCGGAAAACTTCCTGCACATGATGTTCGCCACCCCGTGCGAAGAGTACAAGGTGAACCCGGTTCTGGCCCGCGCCATGGACCGCATCCTGATCCTGCACGCCGATCATGAGCAGAACGCCTCCACCTCCACCGTGCGTCTGTCGGGCTCCTCGGGCGCCAACCCGTTCGCCTGCATCGCCGCCGGTATCGCCTCGCTGTGGGGCCCCGCCCATGGCGGCGCCAACGAGGCCGTGCTGAACATGCTGGCCCAGATCGGTTCGAAGGACCGTATCCCCGAGTTCATCGCCCGCGCCAAGGACAAGAACGATCCGTTCCGTCTGATGGGCTTCGGTCATCGCGTCTACAAGAACTACGATCCGCGCGCCCAGGTCATGCGTAAGACCTGCCACGAAGTGCTGGACGAGCTCGGCGTGCGCGACGAGCCGCTGCTGGAGCTGGCGATGGAACTGGAGCGCATCGCGCTCGAGGATCCCTACTTCGTCGAAAAGAAGCTCTACCCCAACGTGGACTTCTATTCGGGCATCATCTTCCGCGCCATGGGCATTCCGGTCAGCATGTTCACCGTGCTGTTCGCCGTGGCCCGCACCGTGGGCTGGGTGGCCCAGTGGAACGAGATGATCGCCGACCCGCATCAGAAGATCGGCCGTCCGCGTCAGCTGTTCACCGGCGAGACCAAGCGTCCGTTCGTGCCTCTGCACCAGCGGGGCTAAAATTATCCGGCGTCCGCAAACATCGGATAAGGGAGGCCGCGCCACCAGCGCGGCCTCTTCCGTTGCGCGCCGTTTCGCCCCCGCCAACGACAACGCGCCTCCGGCGCGCCCCCTGCTGCGGTTTCTGGCCGCCGCCGCCTGCCTGATCCTGGCCGCGGCTTTCATGGTCTACGTCCACGCGCTGTAGCCTTTTTCCGAACATCATTCAGGCCGCCTGACCGGAGGAGATCCCACGGCGGCGGCGACGGCCGCACGGCACCGTTTCCCTTCCGATATTGTCGAGGAAGGGAAAAATGATGGCTGGACCCACCGAACAGGAGCCGACCCCGGTCGCCACCGCCGCACGGCACTTGACCGGCGATCTGAGGGATGTTTTCAAGCGGACCCTTGCCGTGCAGGGCTGGGCGCTGGTGGTGGAGCGCCAGCCCCGCGCCCGCACCACCGGCGGTAAAACCGGCACCGTGCTGGCCCAGGTGCAGGAGGCGCAGACCCGGCTGAAGGACTTGGCCCGCGATTATCTCGCCCGCTTGCAGCCTCTGGCCCTGGAGTCGGTTCTGGCGCCGGCCGACCGCCTGACCAATCTGGCCAACGCCTTGCCCCCGGCCCTGGACCTGCACCTGAAACAGGGCGACTGGACGCCCAAAAGCGCCGCCGATTGCGGGCTGATGGTGGGCGCCCTGGCCGCCGCCGCCGCGCACGGCGCCCAGCGCGGGCGCGACTTTGGCGAAAGCGTTTCCGGCTGGGCGGCCGAAGTGGCGGAACAAGCCGCCGCCCTGCGCGCGGTGGTCGCCGCCGTGGTGGAGCGGAGCGATGGCGCCAAGGGCAGCCTGGCCGCCCTGCAGGGGCGCATCGACAAAACCCGCGCCGAGATCGCCGCCGCCCTGGATCAGCTGGTGTCCGGCGGCAAGGAGGTGGGAGATGGTGTCCGCCAGCTGGGCACCGGCCTGCTGAAAGGCCTGCGCCGGCATGGCGCCGGCCTGAAAACCACCGTCTCCACGAAAGAGGACGCGGAGGCGGATAAGGAAATCTCATCGCCCCCGACCGGGAGCGAGGCCGACGACGACGGCGAGGACGCCGCCTTTCTGGTGGAAACCATGACCGGCGTCGGCAAGGGCGCCGAGGCGGCCTATGGGGCGCTGCAGACCCTGGAACGGGCCAATGAGACCCTGGCCACCCTCTATCTGCGTCTGGCCGCGGCGCGGGCCGATCTGGCCTGGGCGCGGGCCCTGGCCGATCAGGCCGACAGCCTGGCCGCCGCCGCCGCCGCCCTGGGGCACGAGCTCGCCGCCATGCCCCTGGTCTGGGATGATCTGGCCGAGGGCTTCCAGACCCAGGCCCATCGCTTCGATGAGGCCGAACTGACCCTGACCGAGGCCCGCGCCCTGATCGCCACCCTCGCCGAGGAAAAACAGCGGAGCTGGGGCGCCCTCGCCGTCTGCACCACCGCCATCCGCCGCGCCATGGCCGGAACCGAGCCCCTGTATCCCGCCGTCAAGGCCTGATCCCCCAGGGTGATCGCATATGCGATCACCCTGGCTTCTTTATGTCCACTCAGGCGCCGGGCGCTGGCGTGCCGCCAGCTTGGCTGTCCTCACTTACCCTCCGATGCCCCAGGGCATCTCCGGCCGTTCCGGCGCCCTCAGCGGGCTAGTCAGCCGCATAAAGCGGCTTCCATATGAGATCACCCTGCCCTCTTTCCCCTACTCACGAGGTTTCACCATGACCACGCAAACCGATATCGCCCAGGGCTTTCAATCCGCAAGCAAGACCCAGGGGGCTCAGGCCCTGATCGTGCAGAACTACGCTCTGGCGGTGCAACGCCAGCCGCTGATCGAATTCCACACCCCCTCGGCCAAACTGAAGGAAATGCAAAGCGGCATGAATGAGGATCTGGGGCGGGCCAAGGAAACCGCCGAGCTTTATCTCGGCAAGATCCTCCCCTCGGCCATCGCCACCATTACCCGGATCGATCATTACTATACCCTGCAATGCGCCCTGGCCCAGGTGGTGGAAAAATACGGCCTGGATCATCACGGTCTGGTGCTGCAACTGGGCGCCATCCACGAGGTGGCCACCGGCCATCAACAGGAAGCGACCGAGATGGCGGCGCAGCTTTCCGGCCTGCGCGGGCGCCTGAGCGACGAGTCCGCCCGCTTCCAGCGCCACACCGTGGATCTGAACAGCCTGCTGAAGGGCGATCAGGGGATTTTGAAGGACTTGGACAGCCAGTTGAAGGCCGTGGACGGCAAGATCGCCGGGGCCGCCACCGCCGCCGCCTTGAGCGGCATCGGTCTGGCCGGCGGCGTCATCGTCATGGCCCTGGGCGGTCTGGCCCTGGCCACCGGTGTCGGCAGCGCTGCCGGCGTGCCGTTGCTGCTGGTGGGCGGCACCCTGCTGGTGGGCGGCGTGGCCGGCGCCGTGGGCTCGGGCATCGCCCTCGGCGCCCTGATCAAACAGAAAAACGAGCTGTTGCTGCAGCAGACCCAGCTCAGCGGCGAGGTGAAACTGGCGCAAGGCCTGACCGCCTCGTTCCAGGATCTGGGCGAACAGGCCAGCCAGGCCGCCATCGCCGCCCAGGGCATGGCCAATGCCTGGACCACGTTGAGCAACGATCTGCAGAATCTGCGCCAGGATCTGGAGGCGGGCCGGGTGGAGGCGCCGGTCATCGCCAGGCTGTTCGCCATGGCCGCCGTCGGCGATGCCGCCAAGGTGCGTGAAAGCATCAAGATCATCAAGCGGCAGATGACCGGCGTCGAGATCGTGGAAAACAAGAACAAGCGTCTCGACGAGGTGATGCCGGAGGCCGAACAGAAGGCCAACGACAACGCCAAGATCGCCGCCGTGGCCTGAGGGAGCCCTTAGCATGGACGACCCCTTCAAGCTGTCGAAAACCCTGGGCTCGGCCCGCGCCAAGGCCAGGGAGCTTGCCTCCCTGCGCCCGGCGCCCGGCACCGAGCGGGCCTCCCTGCACGCCCACGCCTTCCTGCGCGACCATCTGCCCCCCCTGGAAAAGCTGCAACGCGCCCTGCTGCATTTTCTGGGCGAGGCGTTACCGGAAACCCAGAAACTGGAACGCTGGGCGGCGGGGCGCAACAGCCCCAACCCGGCCTTCGCCGCCCGCACCGCCACCACCTTCGACCGCTACCATCAGCAGGCCCTGGCCTTGAAGGCGGCCTTGCAGGAGGCCCTGCGGCATCTGTCGGACCTGCGCGGTCTGCTGGCCGAGGATGCCGCCGCCATGGAACGGGATCTGGCCGGGGTGCAGCAGGAGGCGCAACGCCTGATCGGCGATATCGCCGCAAAGGACAAGCGCGTCTCCGACGCCACCTTAAGGGTGAACTTCACCTCCTTCGTGCCCCTGGCCAAGGTCATCGATGAAATCGTCAGCCTGTCGCAGGACGGCTGCTTCACCGAAGAAACCCTGGCCCGCGCCGTGCAGGATCTCGATGCCGCCCGCAAACGGGAAAAGAGCCTGCGCGAACGCCATCTGGCGGTTTCGGTGGCCTTGGGCGGCGGCAACGAGCTGATCGGCAATCTGCAGGCCTTGGCCAACGCCACCGCCATCCTCGGCGGCGATCTGGCCAATGTCCGCGACGATCTGCGCGGCATGGGCGAAACGCCACCCGCCTGCCTGCTGCTGCGCCTGGCCGCGTTGCGGGGCAGCCTGACCACCCTGGAGGCCGAGGCGGCCTGAAGAAAATCGGGGCCGCTCCCCGCGGAGCGGCCCCGATTTTCTTACTTTTTCTCGATCAGCTCGATCTTATAGCCGTCGGGATCCTCGATGAAGGCGATCACCGTGCTGCCGTGCTTCATCGGCCCCGGCGCCCGGGTGATCTTGGCCCCGGCCGCCGCCAGCCGCTCGCAGGCCTGGTAGATATCGGGCACCGCCAGAGCCAGATGGCCGAAGCCTGACCCCAGGGCATAAGGCTCGGCCTGATCCCAATTGTGGGTCAGCTCGATCACCGTATGGCTGTCTTCCGGGCCGAAACCGACGAAGGCCAGGGTGAAGCGGCCATCGGGATAATCGGTTTTACGCAGCAGGGTCATGCCCAGCAGCCGGGTATAAAACTCCAGCGATTTTTCCAGGTCGAACACCCGGATCATGGTATGCAGCAGACGATAGTCACTCATGATGCGTTCTCCGGTTTCAGCAGTGCCAGAACTTCGCGCGCCGCCCGCAGACTGGGGCTGTCCTGGCCCCGGCCCAGCACGGCCAGAGCCTCGTCCTGTCCGGCCCGTTGCGCGGCGCGCACCGCGTCGTCGTCCAACAATCCCTCCAGCACCGGCGCCAGACGCTCGGCCCGGCAATCCCCCAGCAGCAATTCGGGCACCACGGCGCGGTCCAGCA
The DNA here is from genome assembly GCA_021782815.1 of Pseudomonadota bacterium. Taxonomy (GTDB): domain Bacteria; phylum Pseudomonadota; class Alphaproteobacteria; order Rhodospirillales; family Magnetospirillaceae; genus JAJZGK01. The sequence goes on along the minus strand of JAJXUO010000016.1, from coordinate 15,168 downwards.
GCAGATTGATCAGGCAGACGAAGCGCAGCTTGATCAAACGGCGGGCCAGAAAGGCGGTGACGGGCGACAGCCGGTAGGCGATGGCCATGGGCACGCCGGCCATGGCCAGTTCCAGCGCCACCGTGCCCGAGGCGGCCAGGGCCGCCCGGCTGGCGGCGAAGGCATCATAGCGGTTGGCCTGTCCGGTCACCACCGTCACCGGCAGGGCCCAGTGGGCCACGGCCTGGCGCACCTCTCCGGCCACGGTTTCCACCGTGGGCACCACCACGCAGAGATCGGGAAAACGCCGCGCCAGCCGCGCCACGGTTTCGCCGAACACCGGCAACAGGCGCGAGGTTTCCGAACGGCGGCTGCCCGGCAGCACGGTGAGCAGCGGCGCCGCTTCCGGCAGGCCCTCGCGCTGGCGGAAGGCGGCGCCATCGCCCCGGTCGGCACCGCTTTCCAGCACCGAATGGCCGACATAGACGGTCCGCAGGCCCGCCGCCGCGAAAGCCGGGGCCTCATTGGGCAGCAGGCACAGCAGCACGTCGAGACAGGCGGCCAGCTGATGCACCCGCTTGGCCTTCCAGGCCCAGACCATGGGAGCGACGTAATGCAGGCGGGGAATGGTGGATCCGGCCGCCTTCAGCCTTTTCGCCACCCGGCCGGTAAAGCCCCAGCTGTCCACGGTGACGATGACGGCGGGGCGGCGGGCCTCGATATCGGCCAGGGTTTCCTTCAGGCGCCGCAGGATGCGGGGGATGCGGGGCAGCACCTCGGCCAGTCCCATCACCGCCAGATCGGCCTGGGGAAACAGGCTGTCCAGCCCCTGCTCGCGCATGGACTCGCCGCCGATACCGGCAAAACGCACCTGACCGCCGGTCGCCTGGCGCAGCGCCGCCATCAGGCGGGCGGCCAAGAGATCGCCCGAGGGTTCCCCGGCGATGAGATAGATCAGCGGCCCGTCCATGCGTTAGGCGTCCTGTCCGGGCGCGGCCAGACCATAGAGGAACAGCCCCAGACGATCGGCGGTTTCCACCACCTCGGCCCGATTGAGCACCAGGGCCGATCCCGCCTCGACGGCGATGCCGCGCAAACCGGCGGCGGCACAGGCCTCGACGGTGCGCGGGCCGATGGTGGGCAGGTCGGCGCGGCGCTCCTGCCCCGGCTTGCAGATTTTCACCAGAACACCGCCCGGCCCCTCGCGCCGCAGTCCGGCGCAGCGGCCGATCAGGGCGTCGGTGCCTTCCACGGCCTCCACCCCCAGCACGATTCCCTGCTGCACCACCACCGACTGCCCCACGTCAAGGGCGCCCAGGCCATGCCCCACCGCCAGACCGCGCGCCATGTCGGCCTCGGCCTGATCATCGGGACGATGCCGCCCCCACAGGCCGGGTTCGGCCAGCAGGTCGGCCAGAACCTCGTGGGCGCCGATCACCGTCAGCCCCTCGGCCTCCAGTTCGGCGATCACGGCGCGCAGCAGTCCGTCGTCGCCCAGGGCCTTGACGCCGATCCGCGAAAAAAAGGCCAGGGTGCGCCAGTCGGGCCGCAATTCCCCCAGGCTGGGGCGGCGCACCGGCCCGGCCATCACCACTTCGCCGCAGTTCTGCTCTTTCAGGATTTTGAAGCCGCGCCCGGCTTCGCCCAGACGGATCCAGGCATGGGGCACATCCGCCACGGCGCTGGGTTCGGCCTGACCGGTGAAGGCCAGAACGAACACCTCGCGCCCCTGCCGACGGCAGGCGGCCACCAGGCGGGCGGGAAGATCGCCTCCCCCCGCCAGGATGCCCAGCTTAGCCGACATTCTCCAGCTTCGGCTGGCAAATGGCGCGCGAACTGTCGGCGCGGATGAAATCGACGATTTCCATCACCGGCGCCACCGCCTGGAACTGGTCGGCCACTTCCTCCAGCCGCTCGGCCAGGGTGCCCTCGGGCGCGAACAGCAAACGGTAAGCGTTGCGCAGGGCGTGGATATCGTCGCGCCCGTAGCCGCGCCGCTTGATCCCCACCAGATTGAGACCCGAGAGATGGGCGCGGTTGCCGGTGACGGCGCCATAGGGAATGACGTCGTTTTCCACCCCGGTCATACCGCCCACCATGACATGACGGCCGATGCGCACGAACTGGTGCACGGCGCACAAGCCCCCCAGCACGGCGCAATCCCCCACCGAGACATGCCCGGCCAGGGTGGCGTTGTTGGCCAGAATGGCGTTGTCGCCCACCACGCAGTCGTGCGCCACGTGCGATCCCACCATGAACAGGCAGTTATCGCCCACCTTGGTCAGCATGCCGCCGCCCTCGGTGCCGGGATTCATGGTGACGTTCTCGCGGATCTGGTTGTTGGCGCCGATCTCGAGACGGCTCGGTTCGCCGTGATATTTCAGATCCTGCGGGCGCGAGCCCAGCGAGGCGAAGGGATAAACCACCGTGCCCGCGCCGATGCTGGTGATGCCGTCGACCGCCACATGGGAGATCAGCCGCACCCCCTCGCCCAGAACCACCTGGGAGCCGACGATGCAATAAGGACCAATTTCGGCGCTGTCGGCGATCCGGGCGCCGGGTGCGACGATGGCCGTGGGATGAATTTGTGCCATCAGCTATCCATGATCATGGCGGCATAGGTGGCTTCCGCCACCAGCACGCCGTCCACCTTGGCCTGGGAACGGAATTTCCATACCGCCCCGCGCGACCGTTCCTTGGCGACGTGAATATGCAGGGTATCGCCCGGCACCACCGGCTTGCGGAAGCGCGCTTCCTCCACGGTCATGAAATAGACCAGCTTGCCTTCGGCATCGGGGCCCAGGGTTTCCACCACCAGCACCGCCGATGTCTGGGCCATGGCCTCGATGATCAGCACGCCCGGCATGATGGGGCGCGAGGGGAAATGCCCCTGGAAATGCGGCTCTCCCGCGGTGACATTCTTGATACCGACGGCGGATTCCCCAGGCACCAGATCCACCACCTTATCCACCATCAAAAAGGGATAACGGTGCGGGATCATCTGCATGATCCGGTTGATATCGATCACTTTGCTCTCATTCTCCGCGGCACTCATGCGCCTGGCCCCCTTCAACGACCTTTCTTGCGGGCCATTTGGCCCAAAATTGCCGACTGACGCAACCATTCCGTCATCGGAACGGCGGGCGAGCCGCCCACGGTGCCGCCAGCCTCGATATCGCGCATCACGCCGCTTTGCGCGGCGATGCGGGCCCCGGCGCCGATATGCAGATGCCCGGTAATCCCGGCCTGCCCGGCGATCACCGCGAAATCGTCGATCCGGGTGCTGCCGGAAATCCCCACCTGCGAGACGATGACGCAGTTGCGGCCGATCTGGACGTTGTGGGCGATCTGCACCAGATTGTCGATCTTGGTGCCGGCGCCGATGACCGTATCGGGGCCGGCGCCCCGGTCCACCGTGGCGTTGGCGCCGATTTCCACATCGTCGCCGATCATCACCCGGCCCAGTTGCGGCACCTTGAGATGTCCCTTGGGGCCCATGGCGAAACCGAAACCGTCCTGACCGATGCGCACGCCGGGATAGATGCGCACGCGCGCCCCCAGAACGGCGTGGCTGAGCGAAGCATTGGCCCCGATCACGCACGCCGCGCCCAACACCACGCCCCGGCCGATCACGGCATTGGGGCCGATCAGACAGCCCGGGCCGATCTCGGCACCGGCGCCGATGCAGGCCCCCGCCTCCACCCGCACCCCGTCGCCCAGGCGGGCGCTGGCATCCACATGGGCGGTGGCGGCCACGCCGCCGACAATGGCGGCATCGGGATAAAAAGCCTGGGCCACCAGGGCGTAAGCCCGATAGGGATCAGGCGATACCAGCAGCGCCATGCCCTGCGGCGCGCGCGGCGCCATGGCCGGGTGCACGATGCAGGCCGCGGCGCGGCTTTGGGTGAAGGCCTCGACATATTTTTTGTTGTCGAGGAACGAGATAACGCCGTCGCCCGCCTTATCCAGGGGGGCGACGTCGTTGATCACCATATGGCCTTTCGTGGCGTCGGCCATGTCGGCGCCGCAGAGTTCGGCCAGTTGTGCCAGGGTAAAAGGCCCTGCCCGCTCGAAGAAACGAGGATCCGCCATGCCGGAGCCTTATTCCTGCTGCGCGCCAGGCCCCTTGACGGGCTCAAGCTTGGGGGCCGGCATGTCCACCTTGGGCAGCTTGCGGTTCAATCCGTCCACCACTTCCTTCGAAATGTTCATGGCGTCGGCGAACAGCAGCACCTGCGAGCGCGGCATCACCAGATTGATGTGACGTTCCCCGGCCACCTTGGCGGTCACCTCCACCATGGTGCGTTCCACCTGGCTCATGGCGATGGCATAGGATTTATCGAGGGCGCGGCTGCGCTGCATCACCTTGCGCTGGAACTCGCCCACGGTCTGTTCGAAATCGCGCGCCTTGCCCTGGAACACCTCGGGCGACATGCTGGCGCGCTCCTGTTCCAGCTTCTGTTTGGTGGCGCGCAGGCTCGCATCTTCCTTCGACAGATCGGCCTGATAGCTCTTCTGCCACTTCTGCCGCTGCATCGCCACGCTCCTGGCGGCTTCGGAATGGCTCATGACGAAATCGACATCGACGATGCCGACCACCGGGCTGATGACGCCGTGCGCCGCCGCCCCGTGAGACGCGGCCGGCGCCGAGGGGGCGGAGGAGGACGGCAGGGCGACCGGAGCCGCGCCATCGCCGCTGTTGCCGACGCCGAATCCATTGTCCTCGGCCCAGGCGGCGGGAGCGGCGAACAGAGCGGCGGCCATGCACCCGGCCAGCAACAGCCCGATGCGGGAACGAATCACCATAGTTAGAACCTCGTACCGAAATTAAGTCGGAAAATCTGATCCTGGTCGTAGCTCTGCTTCAGGATCGGGATACCAAAATCGATGTCGATCGGCCCCATGGGCGATTTCCAGACGATCCCCGTGCCGACGGACAGACGCAGAGAGGAGGACTGCAGCACCGAGGAGGTGGGAATACCGCTGTTCACCGGGCCGATGCTGCCAAAATCGGTAAAGAGCTTACCCTTCACCCCCATTTCCTTGGGGAAGCCCACCGGGAAGGTCAGTTCGGCGGTGCCGTTGTATTCCCACATACCGCCCAGAGCGTCCAGGGTCGTCAAGTCACGCGGGCTGACGCCGTCGAAGTCGCGGAAGCCGCGCAGGGTGTCACCACCCAGATAGTAACGCTGGGTGATATTGACATACTTGCCGCCCCACGGGTTCATGAAACCGCCGCCGACGCCGAAATGCGCCACCATGGTGTCGGTCACCGGGAAGTACTGGCTGGCCCGGACATTGGTGCGGAAGAAGTTCTGATCGCCCGCCAGACCGGCCAGATCGTTACCGTAGCTCATCACGAAGCCGCGGGTGGGATCCACCTTGCTGTCGCGATGATCCCAGGTCAGCGTGTGACCGATCATGCTGAGGGTGGTGGTGCCCTGCTGATCGAGAATGTAGAGCGAGGAGCCGTCCATCACATTGCTCACCTGGGTGACGCTGGCGGTGTAGCGCCAATCGTGCCGCAGATATTCATTGTAATAGTAGCCCAGGCGCAGATCGCCGCCGACGGTGGTCTGATCGAAGGCGCTGATGTCCTGCATGGCGTAGGTGGTGGTGTCGAAGAGATCGACACCGGCGATCAGCTGGCGATCCAGGAAGTAGGGATTGGTGTAGCCGGCGCTGATGGAGGTGCCCTTCATGGCCAGCTGGCCCTGGATTGAAATCACCTGACCGGTGCCCAGCAGGTTGTTCTCGGTGGCGCCCACCTGCAGCAGGGCGCCCAGGCTGGACGACCAGCCCACGCCGAACGACAGCTCGCCGGTGGATTTTTCCTTCACGTCCACCTTGATGACGGTACGGTCGGGCGCGGTCTCCGAAGGCACATCCTTCACATCCACCTTGTCGAAGAAGTTGAGATCCTTCAGGCGCTGCTCGGAACGGCGCAGCTTGGCGGTATTGAAGGCATCGCCTTCCACCAGGCGCATTTCGCGGCGGATCACCTTATCCAGGGTGCGCACATTGCCGGTGATGTCGATGCGTTCGACGAACACGCGCGGCCCCTGCTGGATCGTGAAGGTGATATCGATGATATGGCTGTCGCGGTGGCGCACCAGTTCGGGGCGCACATCGACGAAGGCATAACCCTTGTTGCCGGCGGCGTCGGTCAGGGCCTGCACCGTCTTTTCCACGGCGTCGGCGTCGTACCAGTCGCCCTTCGCGAAGGTGACCTCTTTTTCCAGGATGGCGGTCTTGAGGTCGGGGATGTCGCTCTTGACCTTGACGGCGCCCACCTTGTAGCGCTCGCCTTCCTCCAGAGTGAAGGTCAGGAAGAACTTCTTGCGGTCGGGGGTCAGCTCGGCCACCGAGGATTCCACGCGGAAATCGGCATAACCGTTCTTCAGATAGAAGCGGCGCAGCAGTTCGCGGTCGTAATTCACGCGGTCGGGATCATAGGTGTCGTCCGACGAGAAGAAGCGATACCACCGCTCCTCCTTGGTCTGCAACGTTTCGCGCAGGGCGTCGTCGTCGTACTTCTTGTTGCCGATGAAATCGATGCGGGTGACGTAGGTGGGATCGCCCTCGTGAATCTCGAACACCAGATCGACGCGGTTCTGTTCCAGCTGAATGATCTTGGGATCGACGGTCACGGCGAAGCGGCCGCTGCGGCGGTAAATCTCGAGGATGCGCTTGACGTCGCTCTGCACCTTGGTGCGGGTATAGACCGTACGGGGCTTGAGCTGGACCTCCTTGTTCAGGTCCTCCGACTTCATATGGTGGTTACCCTCGAAGGCGACGCGGTTGATAATGGGGTTTTCCACCACGCGCACCAGCAGGGTATCGCCCTCGCGATGCATGGTCACATCGGCGAACAGGCCGGTGGCGAACAGGGCCTTCAGACTTTTGTCCAGCTTGGCGTCGTCGAAGGAATCACCGGGGCTCAGCGCCATATAGGAGCGGATGGTATCGGCCTCGATACGCTGGTTGCCCTGCACCACGATATCGTGGACCACCCCGCCCTCCTGGGCATAGGCGGGATGAACGAGCATGGGCGCCAGGGCCAGAAGGGCGATGGCGGCAGCGACGAACGCAGACCGGAACAGACGGACCAAGATTCCCCCTACAACTCTAAAGCCGCACCAGCAACACGTTCCGGATCAACCCCCGCGCACGAGATCCATAACGTCGTTGCGGGTGGCCAGCAGCATCAAGGCCAATACCAGAAACAGCCCTATGCGGAAACCATATTCTTTTACCCTGTCGGGCAAGGGACGTCCAAACAAAGCCTCGACACCATAGAACAGCAGATGCCCGCCGTCGAGCATGGGAACGGGAAATAAATTGATCAGCCCCAAATTGATCGACAACAAGAAGATGTAGAAGACCACGCCGCCGAACCCAACCTGTACGGCTTCACCGGCCCGCTTGGCGATGCGGATCGGTCCCGACAGGTCGTCGGTGGAGCGCTGCCCCATCAGCATCTGCCCCACCCCGGTCAATGTGGCCGAGATCATCGACCCGGTTTCATGACAGGCCGCCCAAAAGGCCGAAACCGGGCCGTGACGCACCACCTCCGAGGCGGCCGGATCGCTGCGCACGCCCAGCAGGGGGCGGTGCTGCACATTGCCGAAGGCGTCTTTCAGCGTGGTCATGCGCGGCGTGGCCACCACGGTCAGATCGTGGCCGGCACGACGCAGCACCAGGGTGATCGGCCCGCCGGTGGTCAGCGCCACCGTCATCTGCAGATCCTGGAAGCGGCTGATGGGCTGGCCCTGGGCCGAAAGAATGCGGTCGCCGGCCTGGACGCCGGCGGCGGCGGCGGCGCTGCCCGGCGTTACGCCCCCCACCACCGGGGCCATCACCACCTCGCCCATCAGGGCGAAGCCGAGGGTGGCCACCATCACCCCGAACAGCAGGTTGAACAGCGGCCCGGCGGCGATGATCAGGGCCTTTTGCCAAAGCCGCCGCGACTGGAAGGTCTGGGCGCGCTCCGCCTCCGTCAAATGCTCGAGGCTGCCCGGCGTGCTGGCGGCATCGGCATCGCCCAGCATCTTCACATAGCCGCCCAGGGGCAGCAGGCTGACGCGCCAGCGGGTACCGTTACGGGCGGTACGGCCGAACAGTTCGGGGCCGAAGCCGATGGAAAAGGTTTCGATTTTCACGCCGAACAGCCGGGCGAAGAGAAAATGCCCGAATTCATGGACGAAGACGACAACCGTCAGAATCATCAGAAAGACGATGATGTTGCCCCAGATCCAATGCAAAAGTTCCGCCATAACCTCACCTAGCCCTGTTCGCGGGCAATGAATTGTTCGGCCAGCCGACGGGCTTCGCCGTCCACCGCCAGCACATCCTCCAACGCCGTCACCGCCGAGGCCGGCAGAACGCCGAGCACGGCCTCCACCGTGCGGGCGATGCGCAGAAAGGGAATGCGCCCGGCCAGGAAAGCCTGCACCGCCACTTCGTTGGCGGCGTTTAAGAGTGTGGGGGCTGTGCCGCCCCGCCGCAAGACCTCGCGGGCCAGACGCAGGGCGGGAAACCGCACCGGATCGGGTTTTTCAAAGGTCAGGCTGGCGATCTCCACCAGATCCAGGGTCTTGGCCGGAAACGGCAGCCGATGCGGCCAGGCCAGGGCCAGGGAAATGGGGGTGCGCATATCCGGGGTGCCCAGCTGCGCCAGCACCGACCCGTCCACGTAGGACACCATGCTATGGATCACCGACTGCGGATGCACCAGCACGTCGATGCGGTCCTCGGTGAATCCGAACAGATGCACCGCCTCGATGATTTCCAGGCCCTTGTTCATCATGGTGGCGGAATCCACCGAGATTTTGGCCCCCATGCTCCAGTTGGGATGCGCCACCGCCATGTCCGGGGTGACCGAGGCCATGCGCTCGCTGGAAAAGGTTCGGAACGGCCCGCCCGAGGCCGTCAGCACCAATTTCTGGACGGCGGCGCGGTTCTGCTGCTCCAGCACCTGGAAGATCGCCGAATGCTCGGAATCCACCGGCACCATGGTGGCGCCGGAACGCCGCGCCTCGGCCATCACCAGATCGCCGGCGCATACCAGGGTTTCCTTATTGGCCAGCCCCACCACGGCGCCACGGCGCACCGCCGCCAGGGTGGGCCGCAATCCGGCGGCGCCGACGATGGCGGCGATCACCACGTCGGCGGCGCGGCTTGCCGCCTCCACCACCGCCTCGGCCCCGGCCGCCAGTTCGATGCCGCTGCCGCCCAGCGCCGCCTTCAGCTCGGCATAGACGCCGTCATCGGCCATGGCCACGAAACGCGGCCGCAGCCGCCGCGCCTGCTCCGCCACCTTGTCCACATTACAGTTGGCCGCCAGGGCCTCCACCCGGTAACGCTGCGGATGACGGGCCAGCAGGTCCGCCGTACTGGTTCCCACCGAACCGGTGGACCCCAGCAGGGTGACCGACCGGGGCTCTTGGGCTACATCCACTGCGGAAGTCCCCCTCCATAAAGCAGACAGGTGACGGCGACGATCGGGGCCGTGGTCAGCAGGCCGTCCACACGGTCCAGCACGCCGCCATGCCCCGGAATGATCTGGCTGGAATCCTTCACGCCGAAACGGCGCTTGATCCAGGATTCACCGAAATCCCCGGCCTGGGCCACCACGGCCAGAGCGGCGCTGAAGGCCGCCAGCGCCAACGGCGCCGCCTGATGCAGCAAAAGCGCGCTGGCGAACCCCACCACGGCGGCCGAGAGCATGCCGCCGAACAGACCGGCCCAGGTTTTATTGGGGCTGATGCGGGGGATGAGTTTTGGACCGCCGATGGTCCGCCCCGCCGCATAGGCGCCGATATCGGTGGCCCACACCAGCAGCAGCAGCCAGAACAGGGTTTCGCCGCCCACCTGGCGCAGCCACACCAGCGACAGCACCGGCAGGCCGATATAGACCACGCCGCCGCCCAACCACAGGACCGACCGATCGGTCCGCCGCTGCAGCCAGGGCAACGCCAACGCCGCCGCCAGCAAAAGCAGCAATCCGGCACGCGGCTCGATCAGGCCGCACACCGCCGCCAGTGCCGCCACGCCCGACAAAAGCTTTCCGCCCAGCCCCCAGCGCCCCAGCACCAGCCGGGTCCATTCCCAGCCCAGCAGCCCCCCGGCCACGGCCACCAGGGCCACGAAGGCCCAGGAACCGAACCAGGCCGCCGCCAGAGCCACGGGCCCCAGCACCAGGGCGGACAGGATGCGCTGGCGCAGCACCGCGATTAAATCCCGCCGTAACGGCGGTTTCGACCCTGGAAGGCCAGGATGGCCTGTTCCAGATCCGCCTTGCCGAAATCGGGCCACAGCACATCGGTGAAGATCATTTCGGCGTAGGCGCATTGCCACAGCAGGAAATTGCTGATGCGCTGCTCGCCGCTGGTGCGGATCAGCAGATCGGGATCGGGCATTCCGGCGGTAAACAGCGCCGAGGCGAACCGCTCCTCGCTGATTTCATCGGGGTGAAGCGTCCCCTCGGCCGCCTGCCGGGCCAGACGCCGGGCGGCCTGCACGATCTCGTCGCGCCCGCCGTAGGAGAGGGCCAGGGTCAGGGTCAGCTTGGTGTTGGCCGCCGTTTTGGCCTCGCCCTGCTCGATCAGCGCCACCAGTTCGGGGCCGAGGCGGGCGCGGTCGCCGACGATGCGCAGCCGCACGCCGTTCTTGTGCAGCTCGCGGATTTCGTTGCGCAGATAAAGGCGCAGCAGGCCCATCAGGTCGCGCACCTCGCCATCGGGGCGCTTCCAGTTCTCCGAGGAGAAGCCGAACAAGGTCAGATAGGAAACCCCAAGGTCCACCGCGGCCCGTACCGCCGTGCGCACCGCTTCCACGCCGCGCCGGTGTCCGGCGGCGCGCGGCAGGCCGCGCGCCTTGGCCCAGCGCCCGTTGCCATCCATGATGATGGCGATATGGGCGGGCACGGGAGCTTCGCCGCCGGCCGCTTTGGTCATCAGGGCTTCCATGGGACGTCTCAGACCTGCATGATCTCTTTTTCTTTGTGCGCCAGGGTCTCGTCGATCCGCTTGATGGTCTCGTCGGTCATCCCCTGCACTTCCTTTTCATGGTTGCGCTGCTCGTCCTGGGAAATGACGCCGTCCTTTTCCAGTTTCTTCAGCCCGTCCATGCCGTCGCGGCGCACATTGCGCACCGAAACGCGGCACTGCTCGGCATATTTGCCGGCCACCTTCTGCAACTCGTGACGGCGCTCCTCGTTCAACGGCGGGATCGGCACGCGCACGGTCTGGCCGTCGGCGGCGGGATTGAGGCCGAGCCCGGCATCGCGGATGGCTTTTTCCACCGCCTTGACCATGCCCTTGTCCCACACCGAAACGGTGATCATGCGCGGTTCCGGCACATTGACATTGCCCACCTGATTGAGCGGCATGCTGCTGCCGTAAGCCTCGACCACCACCGGATCCAGCAGGCTGACGGAGGCGCGGCCGGTCCGCAGGCCCGAGAATTCCTTCTTCAGAACCTCGACGGCGCTGTCCATGCGGCGCTTGATATCGGCCTTCAGATCGGCATAGCTGTTTACCGACACGGGGGTTACTCCTCTTCCTCGATGATGGTGAACCGGCCCTCGCCCGCCACCACCTTGGCGAAAGACCCGTCCTCATGCAGATTAAATACCATGATCGGCAGGTTGTTTTCACGGCACAAGGCGATGGCCGAGGTATCCATGACCTGCAAATCCTTGGTGATGACCTCCATGAAGGACAGACGATCGTAGCGGGTGGCGGTCTTGTCCTTCTTGGGATCGGCGGAATAGACACCATCCACCTGGGTGGCCTTGATCAGCAAATCGCAATTCATCTCCACGGCGCGCAGGGCGGCGGCGGTATCGGTGGTGAAGAACGGATTGCCGGTTCCGGCGGCGAAAATAACGATGCGGCCCTTTTCCATATGGCGGATGGCGCGGCGGCGGATATAGGGCTCGCACACCATGGACATGGGGATGGCCGACTGCACGCGGGTATTGAGGCCGACATTCTCCAGGGCGTTCTGCATGGCCAGGGCGTTCATCACCGTGGCCAGCATGCCCATATAGTCGGCGCTGGTGCGCTCCATGCCCTTGGCGGCCACCGACATGCCGCGGAAGATGTTGCCGCCGCCGATGACCACGCAAACCTGCACGCCCTGGGCCACCACCGAGCCGATTTCCCGGGCGATACGCCCCACGGTTTCGGTATCCAGGCCGAACTCCTTGTCCCCCATCAGGCCTTCGCCGGACAGTTTGATGAGAACGCGGCGGAATTTGGGCGCTGTGGGCATGACAAGCCTTTGCAGTAGCAGGATAAGCAGGCGGGAGGCGGTAAAGCCGCGGGGCGGTTGCTCCGCCCGATCCCCGGCCCCGGCAATCAACAGCCGGTGGGGATGATACACCATTCCCACCGGCTGTCTTGTTCTTTCTGGCTCGGGCAAGGGGCGGCGCCAAGCACGCCGCCCCTTGCACAACCCTTTGATATGCGGGGTTTAGTTACCCAGCTGAGCCGCGACTTCGGCGGCGAAGTCCTTCTCTTCCTTTTCGATGCCGTCGCCCAGGGCGAAGCGGGCGAAGCCCACCAGCTTGACCGGAGCGCCGGCGTCCTTGGCGGCATTTTCCACCACCTTGGAGATCTTGGTCTCGCCGTCGATGACGAACACCTGCTCCAGCAGCACCACTTCCTCGTAGTACTTGCGGATACGGCCTTCCACCATCTTTTCAATGACGTTGGCGGGCTTGCCCGAAGCGGCGGCCTGTTCGGTCAGCACGGCGCGCTCGCGATCCAGGGCGGCGCCGTCCACCGAGTCCACGCTCAGGAACAGCGGGGTGGCGGCGGCCACATGCATGGCGATCTGCTTGCCCACCTCGGCCAGCTTGGCGGTATCGCCGGCCGATTCCAGGGCCACCAGCACACCGATCTTGCCGAGGCCCGGCGCGGTGGCGGAATGGATGTAGGAGGCGACCACGCCCTGGCTCACCGACAGCACCTTGGCGCGACGGAAGTTCATGTTCTCGCCGATGGTGGCGATGAGGGCGGTCAGTTCCTCGTCCAGGGTCTTGCCCGAGGCGAGCTTGACGGACTTCAGGGCCTCGACGGACTCGCCGTTGTTCAGAGCGGTGGCGGCCACCGTCTTCACGAAGCCTTGGAACTGCTCGTTGCGGGCCACGAAATCGGTTTCGGCGTTCACTTCGATCACGGCGCCCGTGGTGCCTTCGGCGGCCACGGCCACCAGACCTTCGGCGGCGACGCGGCCGGCCTTCTTGGCGGCGGCGGCCAGACCCTTCTTGCGCAGCCAGTCGATGGCGGCTTCCAGATCGCCGGCGGTTTCGGACAGCGCCTTCTTGCAGTCCATCATGCCGGCGCCAGTCTTCTCGCGCAGTTCCTTGACAAGCGAGGCGGTAATCTCGGCCATGGTCTTCCTCTTCGGTTGGAATAGGGTGATTTATAAATCAAGCGTGTTAAACGAATGGCGGCGGTTGGTGCCGCCGCCATTCCATGACATTTTCCGAAAAACGGAGCGCCGGAGATCAGGCGCCCGGCTGTTCCTCGGCGGCGGCGGGAGCGGCCTCGGGCTCCGCGGCGGCTTCGGCCGGGGCTTCCAGCTGCTCGCCCAGATCGACGCCCGAACGGGACATTTCGGCCTGAATGCCGTCCAGCACCGAGCCGGACACCAGATCGCAGTAGGTCTGGATGGCGCGCAGGGCGTCATCGTTGCCGGGGATCGGATAGGTGACGCCGGCCGGATCGGAGTTGCTGTCGAGGATGGCCACCACCGGGATCCCCAGCTTGTTGGCTTCCTGAACCGCCAGCGATTCCTTGTTGGTGTCGATGATGAAGATGATGTCGGGCAGGCCGCCCATCTCGCGGATGCCGCCCAGAGCGCGGTCCAGCTTTTCGCGTTCGCGCGACAGGTTCAGCTGTTCCTTCTTGGTCAGGCCCTGCACATTGCCGGAGGCCACCTGCTCGTCGATCTCGCGCAGGCGCTTGATGGACAGCGAAATGGTCTTCCAGTTGGTCAGCATGCCGCCCAGCCAGCGGTGGTTGACATAGTACTGGCCGCAACGCTTGGCGGACTCGGCCACGATGTCGGCGGCGGCGCGCTTGGTGCCGACGAACAGCACGCGGCCGCCACCGGCCACCACGTCACGCACGGCCTGCATGCCGCGATGCAGCATGGGAACGGTCTGCTGCAGATCGATGATGTGGATGCCGTTGCGCACACCGAACAGATGGGGGGCCATCTTCGGGTTCCAGCGACGGGTGTTGTGACCGAAATGCACGCCGGCTTCGATCAGCTGGCGCATGGTGAAGGAAGGCAGAGCCATAAGAGAATCCTTTATCTTCTCCGGTTGAACCTCCGCGGGAAACGCCGGAAAACCGGCACCGGAGCGAGCGGCATGACGCCGAGCGCAAAATCCCGCGTGTGGATTTGTGGGCCGCCGTATAGCGGTTTCGGCGCATTTTGGCAAGATCTTTTGCCCGCGGACCTCAGGAAAATGTGGCGGTCGCGGGGCCGATTCTATAAAATTCGATCCATGAGAATCGGAACCATCATACCCACCCACACCGGCCCTGTCCGTATCACCGGCATGGTTCCGGGTGGCGTGCGCACCGATGGAACCACCTATTCCCAGGCCCTGACCCAGGCCTTGGCCAACAGCCCCGCCCCGGCCCAGGATCAGACCCAGGCCGCAACGGCGCCCGGCGCCGATCAGAACACCGCCGCCAACCAAACGGCCGACACCTCCGGCCAAACGCCGGTGCAGTCGCTCTATCTGGCCGACAACACCAGTCAGAACACGGCCCCCAACAGCGGCACCGCCGATACGAACACCGGATCCGGCGGGACCGCCGCGGTCGGCGGCCAGGCCCCGGAGGCCAAGGCGGTCAGCGATACGCCCACGCATTGGACCCCGAGCGGTCTGGCCAAGATCGCCGCGATGTACAGCTCCACCGAACAGCGCGGCGGCGGCAAGGGCGCCATCGGCACCGATCATCTCAATATCATGGGATAGCGGCCGAGGGCCTCTCAGAATTTTGGGATAACGGCCCTGGGCCTCTTATACCGAGTTGCGGTGATCGGAACCGATCACCGCACCCTCATGCGCCGGGCGGGTTTCTCCGAAACCCTTGGCGTCGTGCCTGATGGCGCGCTTTGCCTCACCGCGCCATCAGGCGCGCGTCGCCTTGCTCCTAA
>JAJXUO010000118.1 GCA_021782815.1 Pseudomonadota bacterium | reverse complement strand
GGCGACGCGCGCCTGATGGCGCGGTGAGGCAAAGCGCGCCATCAGGCACGACGCCAAGGGTTTCGGAGAAACCCGCCCGGCGCATGAGGGTGCAGTGATCGGTTCCGATCACTGCAATTTGGTATTAACTCTCCACCGGCAGGCGGATGCCCTGGGTCAGGTAGCCGGCCACCACTTCGAACGGTTGGGGGCGGGAATAGAGGAAACCCTGGATGACGTCGCAGCCCAGGCGGCTCAACAGATCACCCTGGCGGTCGTGCTCCACGCCTTCGGCCAGCACGGTCATGCCCATGGCGTGGGCCAGGGTGATGATGGTGACGGCGATGGCCTCGTCCTTGGGGCTGTCGGCGATGTCGATAACGAAGCTGCGGTCGATTTTCAGGGTATCCACCGGGAAGCGCTTCAGATAGTTGAGCGAGGAATAGCCGGTGCCGAAATCATCGATGGACAGGCGGATGCCGAGATCCTTCATCTGGTCGAGATAGGCGATGGTCCGTTCCGGATCGTTCATCAGCACGCTTTCGGTGATTTCCACATCCAGCCGGAAGGGATCGATGCCGGTGGTGGCGATGACATCCTGGATCTGCCCCAGCACGTCGGAATCGGCGAACTGGCGCGGCGAGATGTTGACGGCTACCGAGACGTCGCGGCACCCCATCTCCTCCAGCCGCCGGAGATCGGCGCAGGCCTGGCGCAAGACCCACAGGCCCAACGGCACGATCAGCCCGGTCTGCTCGGCCACCGGTATGAAGCGGCCGGGCATGATCAATCCCTGGGCGGGATGGTTCCAGCGCACCAGCGCCTCCAGCCCGACGATGGCGCCGGTCTGGGCGTCCACCTGCGGCTGGTAATGCAGCACAAGCTCGTTCTGGGTGATGGCGCGGCGCAGTTCGTTTTCCAGGGTCAGCCGTTCCGCCGACAACTGCTGCATCTGCTGGTCGAAGAAGCGGTAGTGATTGCGGCCCGAGCCCTTGGCCACCATCATCGCCGCCCCGGCGGCGGCCACCAGATCCGAAACGCTGTGCGCATGTTCGGGGTAGCAGGCGATGCCGAGATTGGTGGAGAGCGCCACTTCGCGGCCGCGCAAGGAGAAGGGGCGGCCCATATGGGCGATGAAGTCGGTGGCGGCCTCTTCCTGCGCCGCGGGCGTTTCCAGACCATGGCGCAGCAGCACGAATTCGTCGCCGCCGAAGCGGGCCACGGTGTCTTCCGGCCCCATCAGCTCCAGAAGGCGCAGTCCGGCGTCGATCATCAGTTCGTCGCCGGCGGCATGGCCCATGACGTCGTTGACCGTCTTGAACCCGTCGAGGTCGAG
Source organism: Pseudomonadota bacterium (assembly GCA_021782815.1). Lineage (GTDB taxonomy): Bacteria > Pseudomonadota > Alphaproteobacteria > Rhodospirillales > Magnetospirillaceae > JAJZGK01. Next base: position 1,578 of record JAJXUO010000118.1, on the reverse strand, counting down.
GAACCACACCGAAACATGGCCGCCGTTGCTTTTGGCCTTGTCCATGGCCACCTGCAGCTTGCTCTGGAACAGGTGGCGGTTGGGCAGGCTGGTCAGGGTGTCGTGGGTGGCGAAATGGGTGAGATGTTCCTCGAAGCTGCGCCGTTCGGCGATGTCGCGCAGGATGGCGGTGAACAGACGGCGGTCGCCCAGGTCGCAGACCGAGAGGGAGATTTCCACCGGGAAGGTGCCGCCGTCCTTGCGCCGCGCCGTCACCTCGCGTCCGATGCCGACGACATGGGGGCTTGCCTCGCGCAGGTAGCGGGCCAGATGCTCGTCGTGATGACGGGCGTCGTCCTCGGTCATCAGCAGGGTGACGTTGGCGCCGATGGCCTCCTCGGCGCTGAAGCCGAACATCCGCTCGGCGGCATGGTTGAAGGTTTCGATCACCCCGGTTTCGTCGCTGACGACGATGGCGTCGACCGCGGTATCGAGAATGCTGTTCAAACGCTTGCTGTGGGCGGCGACGTCGCGGTGGGCGCGCAGAATATCGCTGATGTTGCGCGCCACCAGCAGCACCGCGCCGTCGGGGGTGGGGGCCGAGGACAGCGACACATCCACCGTTTCGTCCCGCAGGGTGCGCAGGCGCAGTTGCGTGGCGCCGGGGGTGTCCAGCAGCGCCTTGCAGCCGTCGTCCAGCAGGGCGTGATGCTCGGGCGGGAAGATCTCGGCCAGGGGCCGGCCCTCGAACTGATCGCGGCCGAAACCGCCCAGCAGGCGCACCCCGGTGCTGTTGATGTAGGCGATACGGCCGTCGCGGCATTGCAGCACCGCGTCGGGGCTCATTTCCATGATGGCATGGTCGTTGAGCGGGGCGTTGGCGACGGCCGCTTCCATGGTGGTGGCGGCCGACAGATCGTCGATCACCGTCATCAGGGCCCGGGCCTCGGCGTGGATGCGGTCCAGCGCCTGCGGCAGCGGCGGCCGTTGGCCTTCCACCGCGCCCAGGATGGCATTGAGCGGCGTGCGCAGCCGGCTGCTGACGGTTTCCAGGAAGCGGTTCTTGGTGGTGATGGCGGTTTCGGTGCGGCTGTTGGCCTGGTAAAGCTCCTCCACCGTGCGCTGCAGGGTGACGGTGCGCTCCTCGTCGCTGGAAATATCGCGCATCAGCGCGGTAACGCTCAGGCCGCCGTCGGCGCGGGCCAGCATGGCGGCCGAGATCTCCACGGGAAAGCTGTCGCCGTCCTTGCGCCGGGCCTCGGCCCGCACGGTCAGACGCTGCCCCGGCTCCATGGCCCGCCAGCGCGCCAGGGCGGGAGCCCGCTCCAGCGAGACCGCCAGATCGAACAGGCTCAGGGTCAGCATATCGTCGCGCCGATAGCCGAAGACGGCCAGAGCCGCCTGGTTGACGTCCAGCAGGCGGCCGTCCAGATCGTGCTGCAGGATGGGATCGGGGGCCTGGTCCAGCACGGCGTGGGCCTCGGCGCGGATGGCCTCGATGCGCCGCCCCGCCCGCAGCCGCTCCTCGGCCAGGGCGTGCGCCGCGCGCCGCCGCAGCAGCAGCGCGGCCACGGCGGCCCAGGCCAGGGCCAGCGCCAC
>JAJXUO010000085.1 GCA_021782815.1 Pseudomonadota bacterium | reverse complement strand
GCAGCGCAGTTTCCCGAAAGCGGCTGCAATGAGCAAGTCTGAAGTCATCCATCACGAGCGTGCGAGAGGCCTCTCAGAACCATCTGAGAGGCCTTTTTCATCCGCACATCACCCTGAAATGATCACCTCGCCGGCCGGGCGATTGGTGCCGGATGACAACGAATAACGGGTTTCCACCGCCTCGATCCGGAATGCTTTGAACACGTCCCGGACGCCAGGGGTATCGTTCAGGCTCATGATGAAGCGTCCCTGGAGACGCGCGAGCAATGCGGCCAGGCGCTCGAAGTCCTCGCGGCAGAATACCCCGTCGCCGTAGTAACGCTCGCAGTCCCAATACGGTGGGTCGAGATAGAACAAGGTGTCGGGCCGGTCGTAGCGGCTGATGAACTCGGCATAGGGCAGGCACTCGACCACCACGCCAGCCAGCCGCTCATGCAGATCCTCCAGCATCGGCACAATTTTGGTGACGTTGAAGCGGCTGCCGTTGATCGGTGACACGCCGAATGCACGGCCATTGACCTTACCGCCGAACGCCGTCTTTTGCAGATATAGGAACCGTGCCGCCCGCTGGATATCGGTCAGGGTAGTGGGATCGACTGCCATCAGCCGCTCGAATTCGGCCCGGCTGGCCAGCCGGAAGCGCAAATAGTCGGTGAAATAGGCGAAATGCTCCTGGATGACCCGGAAGAAGCCCCACACGTCGCGGGACAGATCGTTGATCACCTCGGACGGGGCGGCATGAGGGCGGCGCAGAAAAACACCGCCCATGCCCACGAACGGCTCGGCATAGCAGCGATGGGGCAACGCTTGGATGCGGTCGATCAACTGCTTGGCCAGCAACCGTTTCCCGCCGACATAGGGAGCGGCAGGCTGAACCGGGGCAACGCTATGAAAGGTAGTCCTTGACTCCATGATGCATTCCAGAGAGAAAACCCCGCCCCTGCAGGGGTGGCGGGATGGCCGGTAGTCGGCCGATGCTGGTCATGCGAGGGCTTAACTCGCGGCTTGGAGCGGTGGAGCGCTCCAGCCCCCGCCGGCCGAGACCAGCGGGGGGAACCTTACGGCCACACGATGGCGGTAACAGCCGCCGTGGTGGTGGCCGCCGTCACCTCGGCCAGCAACGCCGCCAGCTGCTGCCGCTGCTTGTCGCGCCAGGCGATGAAGGCGGCGAGCACGGCCTGGGCCTGGGCCTGGCTGTGCGCCACCAGGGCCCAAACCCCGGCGGCGCTTTCGCACATCAAGAGGCCGCCGCCAGCCGCCGCCGCCGTCTGGGCTAGATTGGCCTGATCGGTGGCGGCGGAGGGATAGGTGTAGGCCGCGCCCAGGGCGGCGGCGGAAAAGCCGCCGGTAATGGCGGCATCGCAGGCCGTTTTCAAGATCACGGTCTGCGCCGCCTGGGCCTCGGCCAGCGTGATTACCGGCGGGCTGTAGGCCGAGATGACAACCGCATTATCAGTGATGGCCGCCTGTAGTGCGGCCCACTCGTCAGGCGTTGCCGTGGGGTGGATATTGTAGGGGAAACCGCTACGCTCGCCCACATATCCGTCAACGCCGGGGGTGGTGGACGAGGCCGTGACGGTATTCGCGAACCCTAATTGCGCAAAAGTGGCCATCAGCCAATCCTCCAGCAGAAACCGAAAAAATTATTCGCCGAGCCGGTCCAGACAACCGTCCCGCCCGCAGCCACGCCCGCGAAACCTCCGCCGTTATTGGATCCGAAATAGGCCCAGGAACCCCCGGCGGGGAGGGCGCACGACCCACCGCTCTGCGTCAGAGCTTGCCATTGACCCAGACCGCCAGCAGACACAGGACGGAATGCGAGGTAATAGCCATTGCCGAGCGGTGGATTGCCAGAGGCGGTGGTGATGCCGATATCGCCGCTTGAATTCGCATGAATATCACCCCATTCAGCGTTGGCGGCCGCGTTGACAAATTGCAGGTATCCGGGGTTGCCATTGGCCGCCCCCTTAACCACGATGCCGCCGGATGACCCGGCGCCCGGCGTTGTCCCAAAAACCGAGCCCCCGGCCGAAATATTGCCGGTAGCTGAGAAATTGCCGATGTCATCGAGCGTGGCCAGCACTGCGGAGTAGGTGCTGTTGATAAACTGCAGCACCCCCGACATCGCACGGATAAATTTGTTCGGGGTGGTGGTGCCGTTGCCGAACAGCGCGATGTTGGCGCCGTTTACGTTGTTCGGAGCATAGATTTTGACGGCATATTGATCGGAGCCCGCCGCGATGGTCAGGTCTCCCACCATAGTCGGATTGCCGGGCCCCATACCATCGACGGACCAGCTGCTGCCGTCCGTATCCAGAGCTATGGATGCGCCCGGCATCAGCGTTTGAGCAGTTGCGGTGTCGCCGACGCCCCAGTTAATGACCTGACCACCCGACGCCGTCAGTGCCACTGCCAGCGTCGTCGCGTTAAAAAACCGTGTGATGCGCCCGGTTAGAGCGCTGCTGGTCTGAGGTAGAGTGATGACGACACCGGCGCCGCCCGTTACCTCCACATATGATCCGATCTGACCAGCCTCCAGCGTGATGCTGGTATTGACGCCGATCACGCCGCCGCCGGCGGGGATGATCAACTTGGAAACTTCATCGATCTGGGCGAATTTGATCCAGGTCGTATCCGCCTGATCGCGCAGCCAGATGATCGCATTGGCGGTATCGTGCCACCAGATCCCGGCCAATGATGAAATGCCCAGCGCCGCGGCCGTGGGAGCCGAAGCGCCGGAAAACATGGTGGCCAAGCTTAAAAGCGCCCCGTTGACGTCGTTCAGCATCGTCAGTCCGGGCAACGGCCCGGATGTGGGAATCTCGATGGGTTCCTCGGCCATATCAGTATCCTTCTGCGATAATGTTAGCGGCGCGGGCAACTCCCACGCCGCCGTTGATGATCTGCACGGTCACCGATGCCGTGGTGACGTTGGTGATCACCACCGTGTCACCGGCCACGGCCGCCAGCACGTCCACCTGGATCAGCGGTACCGGGCTGGCGCCGGGACCGCCATTGAACGCCGCCGGGGTGGGCGCTCCATCAGGTGTGAATTGCAACGTCAGACCGGCGGCGGGAATTGCCAGGGCGGCGTAGTGGTCCACGCGATCAGGCACATCGACCGCAAAAACGAAATTCGTCAGCAGGATCGAGACTTGCGGATCGGAACTGGTCAGCAGCAGCCGTGCGTCGAACGCGCGGGCTGAATAGGCGCCGGAGATCCAGGTTTGCCACGGGCCCCAGGTGACCCCATCTTGAGACAGGCGCACTTGAGGAATGATTTGAGCGCGCCCCCCTGTGTCGATGCCGATCACATCGGTGATCTGTGTAATATCCGTGATCTGTGTGATGTCGATCGCGCCGACGTCGTAAGCAATCACACCGGACAGCGTGATGACGATCGTGCATGCTGCGACGCGACCGATATCGATGCGGTCAGATGCCGGAATTTCATAGGTGCCGCTGGATGCCACGCCACCATAAAACACGATGTCGGCCACACTGGTGATGTCACCGGCTTGAGTGATATCACCGGCCCCTTCCAGCACCAGATACTGGCCGGAAAGCGCGGTGCCAGAGAATGCGCCTGTCCACCCTTTTGCCGCCTGGTCGCGGGTGGCGATGACATTGGAGACCAGTTGACTCCCGGCCACCATCACATCCGCCCACGTCGCGGAATAAACATCGGGGCCATTCGCCACTTTATAGTGGGCGGCCACCCAATATGTGCCATCCCCCACGGTGGCGGCCTGTGTTTGCGAGGTGCGTCCAATTAATCGGGCGGAAGCGGGAGACGCGCCCTCGCGGATTTCGTAGTCCACCCCCGTGCGGAAATCCGTAACCGGCTGCCAGGTGAGTGTGGTAATGCCGGCGACATACGCGGTTGAAAGGCCCGTCACCGCCGCCAGCGGTGAGGCCAACGCCCATCCCTTGAAGGTGTGGGAATACGCCGGAACGTCCGCCAGAGACTGCATGCCGCCCCCCCACGCATTGAACGAGGTCAGCTTGATATGCACGGTCTGGCCAATGCGATCGGCGGTAAAGGGCAACTGCAGAAAGGCACCATCCACCCGCGCAAATGCGGCGCCTGCGGCGTGGGCCGCCGGCGTGTCGCCGTAAGCGCCGCGTAACAATGTCGACAGCGTGTAAGCATCGCCGCCGGTCAGCGTCGCCGTCTGATACGCAACCAGTTCGCCATTGGCTCCATCATCGATCCAGCAGAGCGAGTTCGCGGCCAGCAGGTCCGATTGACTGACCGAGACGAGGGCGCCGGCACTCATGGACAGATCGACTTTGAGGGGATCGACGGTATCAATGGTCTGGCCAATCACGGCTGCCGTAACCGCCGGCAGCGGCGCGGTCAGGACGCCCTGGCGTACAGCCTGGTCGATCGTATCGGCCAGGCTGTAGGTTTCGCCGTCATAGCTCAGCCAAATTTGGCACCCGCCCCAATTGCGATTCCCCCCCGCGCCGGAGACGCCGATCCACACCGCCAGACCGTTGGCCAGGGCGTCAGGCGGCTCGAAAATGATGGGTGCGTTCACCGAGGGAGCGGACGCATTGTAATTGGGCACGGCGCCGGCGTTGGCCTGGTGCCCATAAAGGGGCGCCGCACCGGTGCCTTCCAGATACTCTTCCGCCGTGATGGTGAGGGAATAGTCGCTGTTCTCGGTGATCTCGGTGATACGCACCCATTGATCCACCAGACCGAGCCCGGGATCGCTGATGGCGATCACGTCCATGGGATCCAGCAGGATGAAGGAGCGGTCAACCGTGAAGGTATACAAATTCCGCACCATCTGGCGGCCCAGCTGCAACTGGGCCGACGTCTGCGCCGCCTGACCGGAGCAGAACATGTGCAAGGTCTTTGTCGATCCGGCCTTTAACCCGAACACCTCAATCGACGCGGCATCCGACGCCTCGGCGATGGTTGGGTTATAGGCATTGTTGCGGTCCAGATACTCGATCTTGACGTCGTTGATCTGGTCGGATGGCCGCTTGCGGGTCAGTTGTACCGGGTCGGGCGAGGACACCGCGCTGACCGACGTCGATGATCCCCCTTGCGGCGGCTGAAAATCGTCGTCTCCCAAGCTGTAGAGAGGCGCGGACGGTGGTGACCAGGCGGCGCCATTCCCGGCTACAGCGGTATCGCCGTAAGGGACGATCGTCAACAAGCCGCCCGCCCACACGAATTCCGCGTTCGTCGCGGTCATCATGTCGGCCAAGAAGGTGCTGGCCGCAGATTGTGAGGACAGAACGGGTGAAACCACCAGACCCATGGCGCGGCACCAGGCTGAATAGCCCGACAGATCACCGAGCCTGGCTAAGGGAAAACCGCAGCCGTATTGGCTTCTGGTTAAAAAATCCGTGATGACGGCCGCCGGATCCGCATCCGGCAATCCGGGAATGGCCCCATTGATGCCGAACAGAACCTCGTAGCTGAGATTGGATAATTCGGGACTGGAGCCCAGCTGCATGGGGCCCGCCGCCACATAGGTCAGACCACGGTAATTGATGGCCTGGGATGGATGCAGGCTCGTGAGATATCCCCAGGCACCCTGGTTCCCCTGGCCGCTGAATGCGACCAGGTTGAGGCTGGCCAGGGACTCGGCGGTCTTGTTGCTCCAGACCTGCAGCACAGCCGCCACCGGGCCCTCGCACAGGCCGATCGCCACCGCCGCCTGATAGGTATAGCTGCCGCTCTTGCCACCACCGCCGCCGCCGCCATTGTGGGCCAGCACGCCGTCGGCATAGAAATTGTGGGCCGGATGATCGACGGTCAGATTATAGGTGTGAGGGATGTCGCGGGCAGCGGTCGCGGACGTGATGACCGCGTCTCCGGCCTCATGCACCAGGCGATCCCCCACCAGCCAGTCTTGTGCCTCGCGCTTGATATGGCCGTCCAGCCACAGGTAATGCCGCCGCGTCACGTGGATGCCGCCATCGCGGCAATCATTGATCCGATAGCGGATGCGCAACATGCGGTCGCCACTGTCGCGGGTGTCGTGGATATGCACGGTTTGCACGGGCGCCGCGACCCGGGCGCCCGTGTCCGGATCGAACACCCACACAGGATCTCCGGGGCGCAGCGGCAGCTGGCGTGGGCACAGCCGCCGCAGCCAGCGCGGCAGCCGGTAATAGAGCGGCCACGGCATCCAGCGCGGCTTGCCCAGCGGCCGGGCTCCCCATGGCGTCGAGACGAGGGTTTCCGGTGCGAAGCACCCTTTGCCCCCGCCGCCGCTGCTTCCTTTGCCACCACCGCCGCTGGAACTGGATGAGGCCTGCGCCTGGAAATCGCCGTACCAGATCAGATTGCCCGACAGGCGCGCTTGCCCCCAGCCGATGGCGCGCGGCTGACCGGCCACGGCGCTCTGGATGCGCAGCGCCGTGGCAGGCTGTTGCTTGGTGCGCTTGCCGCCGCCCAGGAAATTGGTCATCCGACCCCCCGCAAGCGGAAGAACCGGCGCGGACAACGGCTCAATTTGCCACCATCCCAGCGATCCAGAATGACGGCACCGGCGTCCATGGAGGCGTGAATGATGCTGCACGCATCGGGATCAATGATGATGCCGCCATGCGCATAGGCGCGGCCCACCTTGAAAAGTAAAAAATCCCCCGGCGCCGCATCGGCTTCCAGCACCTCGTCGGCATACCGGACCACAATGGAGAGATACCGCTCCTCATCGTGATGCAGATGCCATTGGGTGGGATAATCGCCGAAATCGGCGATCTCCATCAGTCCCAGCCCCGTATAGATCGCCTGCGGCAGCATGGCGCAGTCAACGCCGGCGCCCCGCACGGTGCCATGATGCCGATAAGGCGTGCCGATCCATTTCAGAGCTTCGGCGATGATGGCGTCGCGGGGGATCATACAGCAGTCTCCGGCGCAGGTATCCACGGTTCACCCCCGAAATTCGCCTGATTGCCGAACGCGGCACAGCCATGGGTGCTGCCGCTGTAATCGATGATCACCACTTCCCCACCATCCGCAGCCGCGAATGTGTAAAGACCGGAGGAGACGGTATATTGCCCCTGGGCGGGAGCGCCGTTGACGAAGGTCATAGCTGTGCCGCTGGCATACGTTACGCCGCCATCTCCGGTCCAGCCTGGCACCGCGATTTGATAGGGTGACGCCAGCGGCACCGTGGTGGTCAGCACCGGCACCGCCGTCTTGTCGCAGCCGGGCCATGCGGTGAACGCATCGCCGGCGGCCACGGCGAAGGGAAAGGGCGCCAGCAGCGTGAATGCTCCCGGTTCCCAGCTCCGCACCGCCCGCGATAAACCGGCATTGGCTCCGGATGTGAAGCTCACGCGCCCCAGCGCATAGGTGCCCGATCCTGCTGGCGCGCCGATGGCCGAAAGCAGAATATTCCTGGCCGATCCGGCCAGCGCCACCCCTTGAACCGCATACGCGGCGGCAGATAAGCCGCAGCCGGCGTCGAACAGCGTCCGCGAACACGAGGCCTGATAGGTGTTGCGCGGCATCGGAACTCCCAGCAGTTCCACATGACTGTTGACCTGCAATGACATCTGAGTGCGGCCCGCGTCCGCTTCGGCGATGCGGCCATAAAAGATGGTGACGACACCGGTGGGCACAGCCGTCTGTCCCGCAACCGGCCACGCCGCCAGGAATGCCCTGTCCACTTGCACCTCGCCTCCATCCAGTAAACCGGCGCGGACAGCCGGCAGCCACGGCACCGAGCCGATCATGTCGGGGTAGGTCTCGCCGCTGATGGGATCGGCGGCGCGGGGCATGATCACCAGCGGCCAGGTATCGACATCGAGGCCCACCTTCCAATGGGCTGTGGCGCGATCAGACGGACGCTCCACCAGTACCGAGCGGGCCGACCACACATGACCCTGGATGGCAATGTCGATATCGGCGTTGGTAAAGCGCAGGACCGGACCATTTCCCACGGTGTAGAGGGTATAAAGCTCCGCCTGCACGAAGCATTTCGTTGCCAGCAGCGCGACGGTGGCCCCTGCCGATATTTCCCACCACGGCGTCTTCACGGTTTCACCGTGGTGAAGGTGACGCTCTTGCAGCGCCAGTAGTTGAACATGAAGTTCTCAAAATCGAGCTGATCCTTGTCGAACCGGCATAACCAGTCGTAGGGGCCGCTCCATTGCAGTTGCGTGCCGGCGGCCGGCGCAACGTCAAAGGTCACCCTGCCGCCCGAGCCCAGGGTAAAGGCGGTGGTGGCAACTCCGCCGATGGTAATGACCGGCTGACCCTGAGGCGCCACCACCGGCTCAACAAAGCCGCCCAGGGCACGCGTCAGCTGCCATGTGGTGGTTACGCCATCGCCCTGACCGAAATCCTGATCAATCGCCTGTCCGTCGTAGGTATCGTAAAACAGGAAGGTCTGTGCGGGGCTCGCCTTGACCTGATTGTAAAAGCCCACCAGCGTCTGCCATTCCTGGTATTGCTGACCGGCCCGCAAAAACTCGAACGGAACCTCGATCGCCCATCGAGGGACGGACCACTGACCCAGCAGGCTTTCACGGCCCGAGATCGCCGTCTGCACCACGGTTTTCCAGAGCGGGGAGCGTTTTACCGGCCAGCTGATGCCGGGCAATGTGGGAAACTGCAACATGGCTACAGCTCCGCCGGTGCCGAACTGGATGGACTGGTGGTGGAATAGCGGCTGATCGTGGCCGCCAGCCGCCGCGCGTTGGCATTGAAGAAGGCCTGCACCGAGGCGCTGTCCATTGCCTGCACCGCGAACGTGACGTTGACACCGCCGCCAGCATTCGCGGTTCCGCCACCCGCAGGCGCCGAGGCTGCCGTGGGCGCCGACGAGCCGACAGACGTCATCGATGACGGTAGCCTCAATGAGAAATCGGTGCCGATTACGCCGCTGGCGCGTAAATTGGCCGCCTGTGCCGCCGGTACGATCATCTCGCCGGCATGCACCGTGGCCAGTGTATCTCCCGCCAGTTCGTAAGAGCCGACATCGAAACTGGGCACCAGCGCGTCATACGCCATCACGGCGGCGAAGGCCGCGCCCGCCGCCACCGGCGCCAGGATCCAGCCCACATACGGGATCTGGGCCACGTCGTCATACACAGCGGCCGCTGCAGCTGCGGCGTGTTTCATGATGCCAGAGGATGCCGCCATCGAATCTGCGGCCCCCGTTGTGGCGCTGGCTGTGGTGGAGGATGCGGTCCGCGCCGCATCGCCGGCTACGGTGGCGCCGGTCTTGGCGGCTTCGCCGGCAATATGGGCGGCAGTCTGCGTCTGGTCTGCGGCTGTCTGCACCGCATGGCCGCTCAGCGATGTCGCCGTGCGCGTGGCGGAGCCTGTGGCTGTCGCCGAGGTCTTGGTCAATTCGCTCCAGACCCACGCCAGCGCGCCCCCTTGCGCGCTCTTCTGATCATCCGCCAGCCCCAGCGCATTGGTGATCAGTTTGTGTTCCAGCCATTTCGCGTCGGCCGACAGTTCCTCCATCAGGAAGTCGGCCGCCGCTCTGGCCCCAGCCTGACGCATGGTCTGTGTCCCCATGACCATGCCCTGCACCATGGCGTCCATGCCACGATTGATGGGAGAAAACGCCTGTTCCCAGTGCTGCGCCGTCTCTTCGGCGGCACGCCGCTGCGCCTGTGCCATCTGGTCGGCCAGCTTCGCCGTATCCTGCTGATATTGCGCGGCCAGAACGGCGCGGCGCCGGTACGCCTCTTCGAACGCCTGCGTTCCCTCCTTCAGGCCCGCGTCCTCGATGTCGAGACGGGCCAGGGTTTGTTCGTAATCCGCATCCGTCAGCCGTTGCAGTGCCTGAATTTTCTGCTCGGTGGTCATGCGTCCGGCCGAGACTTCGGCGTCCAGTCGATCTTTTTCCGTCTGCTCGCCGATGCGCGCCACCTCGCGCTCGGTTTCCTCGCGGGTGCGGGCCATGCGCTCCTGCTCGGCCTGATAGGCCCGCACCGCCGCCGAAACCTTGTCCTGAGCGGCGAGCGCCTGGGACGAATAATCGCCCCAGGCCTTCACCGCGTAATCATGGGCGGCCTGCTCGGCGGCGATGCGCTCCTGCGATCCAGAGCGTGTGGCAGCCGCCGTGGATTGCAGCACCCGCAGATGATCCGAGGCCGCCTCGGCATGCAGCTGCGCCGTCTTCTGCATCTCGTCGCGGCTGATGCGCAGCTTTTCCTCGGCGCTCACCCGGGCGTCGGCCAATTCGCGCCGGTCCGCCTCGATCTCGATGGACAGTTCCTCGGCCCGGCCCATGGTGCCGGCGGCGATGCGGCGTTGCGTTTCGGCCTCAGACTGGGCCACCACGTCGCTGCTGGTCTGGCGGATCAGCGCCGCCCGCGCCGATTGGATCTGCCGGTCGATCTCCACCGTGCTCTGGCCGCCCTGTTGATAGAGGGCTTTTTGCCGTTCCCAAAACGCCACCGTTTCCGAGGCGATCTGGGCATTCGTCTTGCTGATATCGTCGCGCAGCGCGTCGGCCTGGCCACGCAGATCCTGCATCGGCACGAATTGCTGTGCTCCGGAAAAATCCATTTTTCCGGCGCCGGCAGCGCCGCCTTCACCCATATCCTGCTTGAACTTTACCCGCGCCATGTTTTCTGCGGTGGCGTCCAGGCCGTGCGCCAGCGTTTCCAGGCGCAGGTTCCACCGTTCCAGCAGCGATAGTCCGTCGATCAGGTGCGGATTGACGTCCGCCACCTTCAGCGACAGCCCCTCCATGGCGTCCGCCATGGCCTTCAGGCCGGCCTGCTGATGGCCCGAGGCGATGGCCTGGTCGAAACGGGCCAGCACGTCGGCGCTGGCACCGATGGATTGTAAAAATGCGTGGCCCTTGGTGGTCGGGTCAGCAAAGGCTCCAGCCAACTCGTGCGCCATGGCCGGCGTTTTCACGCCCATGGCCTGTGCCAGAGGATCAATCGCCGTGATCAGACCCTGGATTTCCGAGGCGGACGCGCCGCGCATCCGGGCGAAAGCGGCGACGATGGCCGAGGCCTCGTCCGTTGAAACATCCTTAAGGCCGCGTAATTGATCGATGAATTCACCGATCTGCCCCGAGGAGAGGTTGGTTCCCGAGACGGCCAGCGCGGATCGCACGCGGTCGCTGGCATCAGCCAGCGCGTCCATGTGCCGCGCCGCTTCCACCACGGCATAGCCCAGGGCCGCGATGGCCGCCACCACCCCCAGGGTCGGCGCCGACAGGCCGCCCATGCGTTCGGCCAACACCATCATGCTCGGACCGAGCCGCGTCCAGTTGCCCGAGATCGCCTCGTGTCCCAGCACGATCAACTCGCGCCGCGCGCCGGCGGTGGCCATCGTCAGGCCATGACCGCCCTCCGCCGCCTCATCGAAGGCGCCGCGCAACTGGCCCATGATGGGGGTGAAGTCCTCGAACGAGACCACGCCGGCGCGCGCCTGGGCGCCGATGGCGTCCACCGCCTCGCCGAATGTCGAAAACTGCGTCCGCAACTTCTCGACATTCGCCTCAAGCGGCGCGAAACCGTCCACAGCCAATGCCGCCCGCAGTCCTTCGGCCTTGGCGGCGAAGGAATCGGTCGCCTGTCCGGCCGACTGAAAGCCCGCCTGCAGACCGCCGATATCGGCGCCGAATTTAACCGTGACGTCGCTGACCATCTCAGGTGCCGCCCCTTCGCATTTCCAGCAGATCCTGCGGTGTCAGCGCCATCTCGTCCCACACGCCGTCATCGCTATCGGTCTTGATGCCCAGATACCCCGCCACCATCAGATGTACCGGCGGATGGGCGCGCCAATAGCGCGCCATCGCCAGGTAGCGGGGTATGGTCAGTTGGTCCACTTGATCCCACGTCCAGCCGGTGCAGGCGATGACGTGGGCATAGATCAGTCCCCAGTCGATGATGTGGTCTTCAGGTCCAAAGGGCCTGCGGCATCCTTGCGGATGACCAGACCGCTGACCTCTCCGATCACCCACAGTCCGTCGAGGATTTCCTTGAAGGAGGCGGGGATCGCCAGCACCTCCTCCTTTGCGCGCCCCAAAGCGGCGGCATAGACCAGCACCGTTTTGTCGAAGACCTCAGGATCGGTGATCGATCCCTTCCAAACAGCGTCCCAATGCTCCCCGATCACCCGCAGAGCGGAGAACTGCAGGGATATGACGCGGTAGGGCTGGCCGCCCAGCGTAATGGTGCCGGTTTCCTTGAGGGAGGGCATCACGACACCTCCCCATAGCTTTCTTCATAGACGCGCCCGGCAGCGTTGGCGGCGAGGCCGAAATCGATTTCCGGCGCCAGGAAAGCCTTCAATTTGAACTGCCTGCTCAGTTTCGTGGAGGCCGCCCGGAACACCCGTACATAATAGGGCAGGCCTTCAAACACGGTGACGTAATCGATCTGGAAGGTGGGCAGATAGCCCAGCTGATGGTTCAGCACCACCTTGCTCTGCCCCACCCCAGGCTGACTGTAGGCGTACATGCTGGCGATCTGCTTGCCGCCGTCCAGCGGATGGTAAAAATACTGGCCGGTGGCGGAATTGACCGCATATTGGCCGGCGGCGGCGGGAACGGCGCTGCCCACCCCCAGCAGCGGCAGACCGGTCAGATTGTAGGTCACCCCCAGATCCTGATTGTAGACGGCGCCGTTGGCCACCGTGTTGACCGGGCCGAACGTCACCGCATCGTTGATGGCGATGCCGGCGCCGGTGACCGCCTGGGTCAAGGTGACCACGTCACCGGCCACCGACTTCACGGCGGTACCGGCGGGGATGGCGGCATGGGTCACCACCTGTCCCGGCACCACCGCCGGCGCGGCGGCGAAGCTGACGGTGTTGCCCCCGGCAGCGGTGGCGGCGCTGGCATCCAGCACGGTGGCGGCCGGCAGCGTCACCACCTCGCCCGGGCTGGTGGTGGCCGTCAGCGATCCAGCGGACAGCACCTCGCCATGGAACACCGAGTTGAGAGCGATCCCGGAAACCCGGGCCGCCTTCATTTTTCCGGTAGCTTTGATGGTGCCGCGCGCGAGGTCCATGGCGTACTGGTTCTGGCCGTAGTTCTCCACCAGGTCGGCCGATTCGTCGATCGAGAATTCCTGGGCGTATCCGATATTGACGGTGGGCTGATTGGGCACGTCGGTGCGGGTGACGTAAATGGCCCCGGGGCCAAAAGCGGCGAGATTGGTCATGGGTTACTCCTTGAGGGCGCGCACCGCCGCCTCGATGGCGGCGACGGAGGCGGTGATGGCATTGAGGGCGCGGGTGTCGCGGCTGATGGGCGAGTTGCGGCACCAGGTGCCGAACCAGACGCGCAGATCCGCCAGGACGGCATCCTTGCGGAACGGCGGCACGGCTTCGGAAACGGCGGCGGCGGCGGATTGCACCGGGGCCTCTTCCTCGGGCAAATTCGTCAAATCATCCACGGGGCTCTCCTCCTTAAGGCACTAGCATCTTGATGGGCACGATGGCGGCGGCGCGTTCGCCCAGCGCCCCTTCGAACACCTCCACGGCACCCTCGATCC